>JBAZQV010000008.1:0-29295 GCA_041645025.1 Candidatus Aenigmatarchaeota archaeon | reverse complement strand
CATCGATATTGATCACCTACATCTCTTCTTCATGCAGCGACTGCTTATCCTTCATCTCGTGGATCATATGAGAAAGTGCTTCTATATTGCGCGTTAATGATGGGAGAAACTGCTTGAACGCTTTTTCCAGGCCGCCGACACGGGCCTCCATGTCTTCCAGCTGCTCCGAGATGTCAGCCATCCTCGCCTCGATCTCGCGTGCAGGTGAATCCTTTTTGTTCTGGTCAAGCCTTATTTCAAATTGTTTTATCTCAGCCCTTATGCGGTCAAAATTATCATCTATCTTGTTGAGGCGGTCGTCGAACTTGCGCCATTTGTCATCCACAATGCCTTCTATAAGTTCTTCAAGCATGGCCTCCGGCGCTTCTACTTCCTCTTCCGGCATTTGGGTCTGCTGCGTGAAGTCAGGCGCGAATTCTCTTGGCATGTCAAATACGTTGTCTGTTGCCGGCGATTCTGTATCCATCCGATCCATTGGCCGCGGCCTCTCGTCGTCCACACCATCTTTGACTGCGCGGAGCATGGCGCCTTCTATAGACTCGTAAGAATATCCCTTTGATTTGAGTTGTCTTATTATGTCCTTGTCACTCATGCCTTTTTTTGTCATCTTCTGGACGTCATCTATAGGAACTTCCCTGTTATCCTTTGGTTTTTTATGAAATAGCATCTTATCAACTCCGTTTAAAGCTAAACTGCTGCTGCACTAATTAACTATTGCTATCGGCAGTTTAAATTTGTGATTAGAGTAAAAACATGGCGAAATGTTGCGTCATTTACCCTCGCTCTCTTACTCATTTTGCGCTGCCTGTGATGAAATATACGGCAACTGCCATTAATATTATTACAAAAATTATTCCTATAACCGAGTCACTTACCATAACTACCGAGCCACCAACAGCTATGAAAAAGACCACCAATCCTATGGCAGCCAGCAGGACAGCAACTCCCTTGTTGTCAAAGAGCTTTGATATGCTCCCGCCTGACATCGTTATGAAAAGGACTATGACCAGTATTCCGGCTATTATGACAGCTGCATAGCCAAACAGGTTTGTGAAGAACATAGCCAGCCAGGGACCGCCGAAGCCAACCACGAAAAAAGCAAGTACGAGCGAAAGCACTCCAATGACCTTCGGGTTTTCAAAAACCTTGGCTTTCATGAGAAGCCCATAGCTTATTGTGAACATGAAAATCCAGGGTAGCAGGAATCCGAAGAAGCCGAGTGCGTTAAGATTTGCAACCAGCAGCGAGAACGGGTCCATTTGTATCACTTGTATTATTTGCGTCAGCGAATATAAAAGTATGTACGCATCCGCTGTAAAAATAAATCAAGTCTTCAGAAACCGCGTTAATCCTTTTTACCGGCAGGAGCTGCTGCTTTCTCTTCCTTCGTAACCATGTAGACTGCTACTATTATGATTACTATCCAGAAGGCCAGCACAGCAATGTCGCTGCTTACTACTGCATATCCGATAAATGAGCCAGTCGAGCCTAGGAAAAGAAATATTCCTATTATTATGACGACTATTACATACAGGATGTGCTTGTAGCCTGTGTAGCCAAGCATTGCCATGAATAGCATGATTACCAGGATGCCAGCGAGGTATACGGAAGCGCCGCCGAACAGGTTTATGAAAAAGGCGGCTAACTGCGGCCCTGCTGCGCCTGTAACAAAGAACGCAATGACAAAAGCAAGTGCTATAGAAACTTTAGTATTAACTTTTTCACCAAAGAGACTCAGTTTTATCAGAAGCCCGTAGACAATAGCGAACGTGAAAATCCATGGAAGCAGAAATCCGTAGAACTCTGGTCCTAATATCGATGCAGGGTTAAGACTGAAAACCATTTTTTTCCAACTCTTTTATTATTTACTGTCATGTGTTTATATACGTTTTCCCCGTCACTTTGGGAAGCAAAGTGCATTACAGGGAAATTACTTTGTTTCCGGTGTCTTGTAAATGAGCCAGAAAAACAAAACAACTACAATAATTCCTACTCCCCATAACACAGCCTGAATATCCATGCCTGCTGGCAGGAATGATGTAAGATTCTGGCCAAAAGCAGCCATGAGCAATAAAAGTACACCAAGCGTTATGATAAGAGGAACCGTGTCACCGTCCTTATCACCTTCCTTCTTTCCAAATATTTTTCTGATCAGGGCAAAAAAGAAAACAACTATGAGCACCGCGGCAGCTATGGGCATATATTGCTGCATGCCAAGGACAAGCGGCTCATACATGACCGAGAAGCCAGCTATGGCCAAAGCAAGCAATGCATTGACCTTCTTGTTGAACTCGCCTATCTTGCTGTAGGAAAGCAGGCCAAAGATGAGCGCAAAAACGAACAGGAATGTAGAAATGAAAGGCATCACTGCCGGGTCGATTAAAGTTATTGCCATGATTATCAACTAAATGCGAACAGTTTTCATCGCCTTCTTGAGTTCTCTTATTTCACGGTTCGCTTCTCTTATAACTTTGTTTTCTTCTGAGACTACCCTGCCTTCATCACCCGTGCCTTTTGCCTCACGCCTTTTTTGTTCGGCTTCTTTTATTTCTGCTTCCAAATCATGTATCCTTTCCTGAATATGATGTTTTTGTAAAAAGTTTACATTAATTCCACGATGACCAGCTATGTAGCCCTCTGCTTCTTCTCTCGAATGACGTTCTCCTTCTTCTGCTTGAGCATATCGACTTCTCGAATATCCGCCACCTCCACCGCCGCCATGGGGCCTGAAGTGGCTGCCCAGATAGCCCAGCACGCCCAGTATGAATATCAGGAATATGAAGTAGGGTCCTGCCAGAAGCGCAAAGAAGGAATAGTAGCCGCCTGCTATTATGAACAGGTAGGCGCCAACACCAAGCATGACGCGGAAGTTTCTGTTAGGTATGATGCGGCCTGACATTATATAGAGTACCATGATGATGAAGATGGTTGGTACAATGAAAAACATTATGAGGTCCCTGAATATGTTGCCTGTAAAAGGCGAGCCTGGGTATTGTGTCATGCCCAGCAGCTCAACAAATAGTGATGTGCCAATGTCGTAAGCCATGGCTAACTATTATGTTTAGCTGAATAAAAAGATAATGCGAAAAACTAGCTCTAAGCGGCCATTCGCAGTTCTGTCATGGCACGTTCCGCGAATCTATTGAGTACATCCTTTTCCCCTCTTGCATGGGCCATGACCATCGGAATTTCAAGAGGCCTCATCACATTGTCAGTCCTTTCGCCATGAGGAACTCCATATACCAATCTCAGATGTTTTCCAAGCGCTTCGTGACCTCTCACTCTGGCACCGTCTAGTCCATAGAGGCTTTTGTTGATGTAAGTGTTGTAACCTTCTTCTACAGCATCATGTTCTGGCTTTTTGAGTCTTAGCTCTCTGCCTTTTCTTAGAATTTGATATTCAGGAAGCTCTATCTGTCTGTAGCCGTGTTCTGCCATGTCTGCAAGCAGGTTTCTTTCTGCCATCTCATAGGAGAGTGTTCCTGTGCCTATTCCGAAGTCTCCTCTAGAATAAGCGCCTGCCTTCTTTTCAGGTTCAGGCTTAGGAGGAGGCTTGGGCTTCCTTTCCTTAGGTTTTTCAAGAGAAGTGACCCAGCCAAAATATTTGCCTAAAAATTCAACACCTTTGTAAATAGTTTCATGCATTGGTATCTCTATAGCACCACGACCCTTACCGGCCTGAATTGTCTTTCCGGCGTCGAGCGCAGCATAGCCCTCTTCAGGCGGTACTTTTGGAAACATTGCCATTTTTAACACCTGCTCTATATATGGTTAAGGCAGTATATAAAGATTTTCACTACTTAAAGGTAATATATATAAAAGGGAAAATAAAAAATAATAAGAAAAAGAACATGACGTCAGCACCGCCGACGTCTATGAAGAAAGCTAGTTCTTGTTGAAGTATCTGCCGTCTACCATGCTGTCACGTATTCCACTCAGCTCGTTGCGGCCTCCCAGCCTGGTTATGTATTTGTTCTTGCCTCTGAAGGTGAACAGGCCATTCGGAAGTTTTTCTACCATTACCTCGATTTTTCCTGTCATTTTATCCAGATAGTAGAAACCACCATCCTGCATCTCGTGTGGAACAAGATAGGTCATTTCCTCGTCCTTATCTACATGTCCGCTGCTCTTGCCGCCTAAACCGTCATAGAACGCCAGAGCGAATAAGTATTTTGTATCATCCGATGCGTCTGATTTGAATACGCTCTTCAGGTATCTGTTGTCCCCAAAGCCTTCGCCGTCTAGCCAACTCAAAAGCCTGTCGCCATAGCCAGATCTTACCGGCCCTGCTTTTTCATATGTAGTTGTGGTTGTCATAACAATCACCTGTAACCTCCGTCAAAATCTTGCATTCTTCTATTCTGTATAGCTAGTGGCAGAATGCGGGATGTAAGAACCACCGGTGTATTCACCATTTCAAGATGCACCCAGTCTACTGACGAGTGATTCTTCACAAGAGAACTAGCAAAACAGATAGGTGAGCCTACCTTTGTAATCGTATAATTTAGACAGATATTCTTTGCGTTCATAGTCAACACCTTTATTCAGGCTCATTTTGTTTCTCATTACATATCTCGCTGTTTTAACCACGGTATAAGCATTTGGTTATACCAGAAAAGAGAATTCGCTACTGGTTCAACCAGTAATTTCCTATAGAAAGAGTAGTAGAAGTAAGACAAATGTACAAAATAAACCCACTTTAAGATACTTAGTAAAACTTTATATAGAAAAGTAAGATATAGTATAATTAAGGTGAAAAGTTGGGACAGTTTTGTGTTTAGAGCATTTTATCCAACCCCTTCAGTAGGCGATACCTATCGAAGAAGCAAAGATCTCATCCAAAGGCCAGTTAGTGATACCGAAGTATCTCCGCGATGCCGTGGGCATGAAAGAAGGCGATATAGTCATAATATCAAAACTCGATGAAAAGTTGATGTTGATGAAAAAACCAGCTGATCCGGCAAAGGCGCTGGTGAATTCAGGAAAAGATCTCGCGCTGAAAAATATTCGAAGAGAAATAAAGGGCGAATGAGTAAAGCGAAAAGAAAAATTAGCGTGAAGTACGAGCCGCCCTCCATCTGCTTGGTGTTAGTATGGGAAAAATATATCTTGATACTTTTGTCTTCATGGACATTTTATCCGGTGAAGATATATTCGGTAAGGCCATCCAATACATAGAAGAGGCAAAAAAAGTTGGCGGTGTTATTTCTGCCGTCCAGCTTACAGAGCTGGGCTTTCATCTGCGCCGCCGCAAGAGCAGGGAAAAGACAGAGGAAATTCTTTTCTACATACAGTCGCTGCCGAACCTGGAGATAATTCCAGTTACTGGCGAGATAGCAAAGGATGCAGGCCTGCTACGTGCGCGTTACCGCCGCATGAAGACGCAGAAGAAGTTCACCTACTTTGACTGCATCCATTTGGCAACAGCCCTAGCAGCCAAATGCACCAAGTTCGTCACAGGCGATCGTGGATTTAAGGAAGTCAAGGAAATCGAGACCGAGATATACTAGTAAGATTTAAATAGATAGAAGTTCAACTATTTGTAGGTGAAGTAAGATGAATATTACAGTATCTTCGAAAGGGCAGATTGTGATACCTCAGGATATAAGAGAAAGACTAAAAATAAAAAAAGGACAGCGCGTAAAGATAGAAGAAGTAGACGGCACGATTGTTGTATTCCCTGTTCCTAAAGACCCTATAAAAGCGCTAAGAGGTTCGGCAAAAATCAGTGGCGAATCCACAAAAATAGTGCGTTCATTAAGAAAAGAGTGGGATGAATGAACTTTCTCCTGGACACAGGTATTATAATTGCATTTGTAAACGCGGAAAAGGACAAGTCTTTGGAATCAATAGAAAAAATATTCGAACTGGCAAAAAGCAAAAAACTGCAAATATTCATCTCTTCTATTACCATTTCCGAAATTTACTCGTTTTTTTACAGGAAAAGAGAGCCAAAAAAAGCCGTGTGGATATGTTCCCTGCTCGAAGAAATAGGTGTGACAACAATAAATCTGGACAAGGAACTGGCAAAGAAAGGCGGCATATTCAAATCCAAATATGTGATGTCGTTTGCCGATGCAATAATACTGGCCACGTGCGTAAATACAGAAGCTTCATTGATTACTTACGACAAGGAATTTTCTGCTGTAGAGGACGTCCAAATTCTGAAGCCCGAAGAAGCTGTGAAAATGCTAGAAAAGGAAGAGCAAAAGAAATCTGGCAATGAAAGTAGATAGGTGTGAAATTATGAAGGAAGAATACAAAAACATCATGGGAATAAGGACAAAGGTTGCTATTCAAAATGCGGGAAAGAAATGATAGACATGAACGAGGCTATAAGGGATCAGAAAAGCATACTGCCTAGAATACGCAAGGAACAGAAAATAATACGCCTAGGAAAATCCAGCGTGGTTACAATTCCAAAAAAACTGGACACTTTTTTCGCGGTAGGCTCAAAAGTTCTTGTCGAATTCGATCCCAAAAACATGGAATTAAGGATAAAGAAAGGATAAAGGAAATCGAGACAGAAGTATACTAGAATTTGTATTCTTCCAGCTTGTATATTTTTGTGACAAGAACTTCTTTCCAGTCTCCGATAAGATCAGTGAATTTTTGTTTGATTTCCAGCTTCATCCTGTCCAGATCCTGGGGATCTCTTCCAAGAAGAACAATGTAAATATCATAATCTCCAAGCACTGACATCATATCAATGCATCGGGTATTTTTCTTCATGTATTCTATAAATTCAGCGTAGCGCTCTACGGTCATGTTTTTTATTTTAACGTATATGTGAACCCCAAGGTGCACTTCTGGATCTTCCGAATGTATGGTATATTTTAATATTACGCCATTTTTCTCCAGCTTTTGTATTCTTTTCTTTGTAGAATCCACAGAAAGCTGGACGGTTTTGGCTATTACCGTCAATTTTGTCCGTGCATTATCTGTTAAAATATTCAAAATCCGCCGGTCTATCTCATCCAAAGGTCTTATTTTCCCTACTTTTATCATATTTTATCACTATATTTATCTTAATTATTAAGATAAATACTTAAAATTAACTCATTTTTAAGACGAATTCTGCCTAATCTATATATATTTTAAGCCACATATAATTGTAACTGAAGGGTAGTAAATGGAGGTGTGGAATATGGAAGAAGAAAAAAAGGAGAAGCTGAAAGATTTTTTCGGTCGTCCTGTATGGGATGGCGGAGATCTTAGAGGGTGATGAAGATGACAGAAGAAGAACAAGAAAAGGAAAAGAAAAAATACAGGGACTTTTTCGGCCGGCCAGTATGGGAAGGAAACTAATCGGTGATGAAAAATGAATGAAAATGACCCTATATATAAAATGTTGCACAACATGGCGACTTGGTGTGAAAGACCCAGAGTATTCAATGGTAGAGAAGCGTGGCTATCAGGACGCGGAAGTCTAACTGAATTAGAAAGACACGCAAGAGAACTCAGCTCTGAATTATATCAGGGAAAAATGCCGAAAGCAACTTACAACGCATTGATTGAGGGAACACATTCGATATATAGTCAAGCCAAAGCACTGGGTATGGACATAAAACCGGAACCGGTGCTCCATAGAAAATGAGATGATAAAAATGACAGTATATGATAAAACACTTGAAAAAGCGAAAGTAGACGCAAAAAAAGCTTTTGCACGTTTAAAAGCGATAGAAAAAATGAAATCCAGAGCCGAAGGATTGTCTAGAATATCAGACATATATCTGCGTATACGTGATAATCAAGACTGTTTAGATGCTGATCCTGTTTATGTTATGGTGACAAGAACTTATGATGACATTTGGCCATATACTCGAATCGGCCACCGTACGATACTTTCATTGCCTGACGGTAGAGATAAAGGAGATGAACTCCACGCCCATGCGGTTGCACTTTCCGGAGATATGTGGAATCGTACAATGACAGAAGCAACATATAACGCACTTTCTGATGGAACGCATCTTTTATATCAGCAAGCCAGAGCATTAGGTATAGAAATCAAGCCTGGTCAAAAGCCACAGGAAATACTCTGAATGAAAATAGCAAAAAATAACAAAAACAACAAATTTTAACATGCAAGCCTAATTATTATCCATGAAAAAAGAGTATCTAAGAGCAAGTGCAATATTGAAAGTGTATAAGGAAGGCCGCCGCGATTTTTCCGGTGTTGTATGTAACAATGATTCTTTCGATAATTTTGACCTGCGCGGAATTATATTCAAGAAAGCAAACCTAAGTTATTGTGGTTTTCACAGCACAAATCTTGAAGGCGCTGATTTGTCAGGTGCAGTTTTGGAATGGACAGGATTCATAAGAGCTAACCTTAGGCATGCTAATTTTGAAAAAGTGCGTGCAGTCTGGTCGCGCTTCAATGAGGCACAGTTTGAAAAAACGAATATGCGCGGTGCTGATGTTAGCTGGTCACTTTTCTTTGATACAAACCTGTTTGGCGGCGCAGATCTTACCGGAGCGATAGGAGTAGATACCATAGCAACAGATCCCAGTCAGATAACAGAAGAAGGCATGAAAAAACTGGCTGAGCAATTGGGAAAGATGCAAGGAAAGATAGATCAAGAATTAGCTATTAGACTGGAACTAATTACAAAATCAACAAAAGAAAAATCTGCACAGACAAAAGCAGGCGAAAATGTCAAGGACGTCTATGAAGGCGGTGGCAACGCGGGATATTCCGGCGGAAAAGGCGGCTATTCATCAAAAGGACAGACTGGGACTGCCTATGGATCGGCTGATGTCTATTCAGCAAAACGCAAGCGCAAGCACGACGCCTATGAGTAGAAAGTCGTTAATTATTTAATAAAAAATATATATTGTAAACTATATCTTTAAGAAGTTTTCTGCGCTTATTTTCGAGATGTCAGATGTATATGAAAGTTCAGAAAGCAAGGCGGTAAAAAAGATAAAGACACAGAAGGGTTAGTTGTTATGAAATTCAAAATAGCTGTTGTACAGTTCGAGATAAGGCAGTTCTCGCCTGATGAAAACATGAGAAGAGTTGAGATGTTCATAAAGGAAGCCTCGTCCCTAAAATCCCAAGTAATTGTTTTTCCAGAAGATTTTTTGACAGGTCCGATAAGAGGTGATAAAGCCTTTGTAGACTACGATCGAAAATATGCGAAACTCTTTCAGACTCTTGCAAAAAAGTACAAAATAGACATAGTGACTGGTTCTTGGATAGAAGGTAAAAAGACCGGATGGTACAACACTGCCTATTACATAGACTCAAACGGTCGGATAAAAGGTACATACAGAAAGACTAATCTATGGCTAGGTGAGCGAAGTTATTTGACACCTGGCAACGAACTGTGTGTTTTCAATACAAAATATGGAAAAGCTGGTTTGGTTGTTTGCTGGGATCTGGCTTTTCCGGAAATTTTCAGGAGAATGACTGTAAAAGGCGTAAAAATAATATATTGCCCGAGTCTCTGGTATTTGACAGAAAAAGGAAAGATTTTCATGAATTATGCTGAAAATAGGCATGTTGATGCTCTTTGCGCGGCAAGGGCATTTGAAAATGAGATCATCATGGTATATTGCGGCGCTGCGGGCAGGATAAAAAAGAAAAACACAACAGAACTGGCTGTCGGACATTCCCAGATCGCTGCACCTTTTGCAGGTCCGCTAAAAAAATTGGATCATAATAGAGAAGAAATGTTTGTGCAGGAAATCGACATGAATATATTAGAAAAGGCCGAGAAATGTTATAGAATCAGGAGCGACATCAAAAACAGGATATTCTAGAAGACGGTTGATTTGTATTCTTCCTGTTCGCTATAGGATTTACGCTGCGCCTTGGGCAGGTGAAATACTGGAAAATTATTTAATTTTCCAATTTTGTTAACTTTATAAAAACCCACAACCAAATAATTATCAGGTGAATTAATGGCAAAATCAACTGTGCTAACAGTCGCTGTAGCCTTTATTCTGCTTGGATTGCTAGGATTGGCATACCCGGCAGGAGCCAGCGGTGTTAACTGGATTATATCCGGTATCGTAGCTCTGCTTGTTGGATGGTTCAGCGGAAAAGGTAAGTAAAATCTTCTTGACTATTATTTTGATCTAAGTGCGTCTGCGACCACAATATCTAATTTTTATTCTTTCTGTTTATCATTCTACTATGAAAACCATAACTACCAAGGAGCTTAAACAGAAAATAGACTCAGGTGAGCAGCTTACTATATTGGACGTGCGCGAGCCCCACGAATACATGGACTGGCACATAGAGGGCAGCATAAATCTGCCTGTGTCAAATCTGATGCACCGCGGCTTCAGGATTGAATTGCCAAAGGAAAATGAGATTGTGACTGTTTGTGTCCATGGTTTTCGTAGCGAGACAGCACGCCGGATCCTCGCAGAGCATGGCTATAATGTCCGCTCGCTGGATGGCGGCATGGTTGAATGGAATAGTGTTTATGATTTCTCAGAAATCCAGGGAGGCGTGGTGCAAATACGTCGCGTGGGAAAAGGCTGTCTTAGCTATCTGCTGGTAAGCGGCAGAGAGGCGGTTGTTATTGATCCTATTATTGATACGGATATTTATCAGGAAGCAGCAAAGGGCGCAAAGATTGTTGCTGTCATCGACACACACCTGCACACAGACCACGTAAGTGGAAAAAAGCTTGATGGAGCAAAATATTTTGCTCCTGAAGAAGTTGGCGGCCAGCACGAGATCGTAAAAGATGGTGGCATAATAAAATTCGGCACAACCAGGCTTATGGCCATAGCTGCGCCTGGCCACACACCAGGAAGCATGGTTTACTCGTTTAATAATATTTTGTTCACAGGCGACACAATTTTCGTTGACGGCGTAGGACAACCTGATATTGACCAGCCTGTAAGGGACAGCGCCGCGATGTTTTTTGATACGCTGCAAAAACTTTTCCGGCTTCCTGACGACATGCTTGTTCTTCCGGGACACTATGATATTAGAGCCAAGCAATTGGTTACCACACTAGGAGAAATCAAGCAGTTATTCACATTGTCAAAGGACGAGTTCGTAATGTGGGCAGCAAAACACAGATTACCAGAACCGGATAATTTCGAGACGATAAAGAGTTTCAACAACGGCACTGTTGTCATAAGCAGAAAAGAAATCCGCGAGCTCGATGCCGGAGCGAATCGGTGCGTGGTCAAATAAAATAAAGTTTTTCGGGATAGGCAGGTTATTTGCCGTCCATTTCTTTGTATTTTTTGTATCCCAGCAATTTGATCAGCTGTTCCTTGTATTCTTTCATGAGATTCTTGGTGAAGCTTCGTGGTATGATGGCCTTGTAGTCGTATCTGAGATCTTCCACAAAATCAAAAAGAAATATCACAAATGCCTTCTTGCCGTTGGCGGCCTGCCACCGGGCCTCTTCCAGTATTGTGTCCCAGCTTATTTCCATGGAACCTATTATATCAGCGGCGTCTTTTCTGTCGCCTGCTCTGTCTGTAGCGCATTTCAGGACAATTATGTCTTCTGGCGACACTACGTTTACAACAAGGTTTGAAAATTCATGCTTTTCTTTTATCCTGCTTATCATGCCGGGAGAAAGCACGGTGGTTATTATCTCCGCCAGAAAAAGATCGAATCTGGCTTCCTTGCGCTCCATCAGAACCGCTGCATTTTCTGCTGTATAATCACTGTAGCGGCGGTGCGCGAAGCCCATTTCTTTCAGTACGGCTGTAAATCGCCTTCTTTCTTCTTCGCTTGTGAAAACAAGGTCTATGTCCTTCGTGACCGTCTTGAATCCGTAGAAAAGCATTGCTGACCCGCCTATAACGTAGCACTCGACCCTTTTTTTGAGCTGTCTGCCAATAAGCTTGAAAAGCTCTTGTTGCTCATTCACGCCTGTCATTCTTATCGCCTCATATCTCCGTCATTAAAGGGTAGATAAACATTCCACACCCTTTCGATATCCTGAAAATTTTTGCTCCTCATATGCGGGACTATGAACTTGTCCTCTGTTCTTGCTTTGAGGAGCGAGTTTCTTGTCCTTTTATCCATTGCCCTTACCCTAATGTATTTTCTTGCCAGATCATAAAGCGCGCCCACGGATCTTTGCAGCCCGCGCATCTTTGTCTGTCTATTAAGCTCAGGCCAGTCTTTCACTAATCTGAAGAGATACATTGCAGCGAGTATGGTCCTAAAGTCTTTTGTCTCGATCGCCCTGGCTATGGCTTCCTCCGCGCTCAGCTTCCCATGTATTATATATTCGTAAGGCTTGTGAACCTTTACTGGAGAAAGGCTGTTGATGAAATCGTAAAGGTCTGTCCCGCTTTTTTTGATAGCTTTTGTCTCGGATATTTCGTACATGCGTATTTTGCCTTTTCCCCTGCTTGTCCTTACATATCCAAGCTTCCTCAACTCAGAGATATAGTTCACAGCAGTCCTGCGGCCCACGTCCAGCGCTTTGGCCGCGCTTGCCGCTGTTTGCATACCCCGGAGCCTTTTTGCCATTTCCAGCCAGTCCATTTTACATCACTTTTTTAATATATTTAATATGATGTAAAGACTTATATATTTAAAGATATCGTCGATTCCGCAGCTCAAGGTCGGTGCTATAATACTAAGTGAAGCAAGATATGCGGAGCATTTCGAAACCTTAGCCGCTTTTATCTTGGCCAGCATAAGTATATACGAGATTATTATGACAAAAAAGTTTGATACGAAACGGTTTTCTTCTGAACTTCGTGGCTGTGTCAAGAAATCTAAAATACGGCCGAAAGACGTGAAAGATATCTGGCACACGAATAGCAAAAGAAATCCGAAAAAGAGGGAAATTCGCGACCCATTAGAGAAAGACTGGAGCAATAAATACGACGAACGCTGGAACAAATATTGAGCATTCGGAATCTTAAAAACTCTAACTCTCAAGTAATATCATGGACTATTCTCCTGCTGTCAAAAAGATTCTTGCTAGGGAAAAAATAGAAGTAGGCAACCGGTTGTCCGTGGAAAAGGATGGTAAAATATCCGAAGGAGTTTTAATGCCGAACACCGGTGACCCAAACGTTCTTGTTATTAAGATGGACAATGGCTACAATGTTGGCCTGGCGCTAGAAGGAATAAAAATAAAGAAGCTTGCGCAGCCCAAGCGCGTCCTGCCTAAGAAGATGAAATACGAGCATGATGCAGGAAAGAAAACAATACTTATTCTGCATACCGGTGGAACTATCGCATCTCGAATTGATTATGAAACCGGTGCTGTTAATGCGTCAATAACTCCGGAGGATCTTATAGCATCTGTTCCTGAGCTCGCAACCATTGCAAACATCCGCACCGAGATTGTTTTCCAGATGTTTTCTGAGGACCTGGAGCCGGATCACTGGATGCTGCTTGCAAAAAAGATCGCGCAGGATTACGAAAGATACGATGGAATAATTGTTACCCATGGTACTGATACCATACACTATACCTCAGCAGCCCTGTCCTTCATGCTGCAAAATATTCCAAAACCTGTTATATTGGTGGGCTCCCAACGCTCTTCTGATAGAGGCAGCAGCGATGCGGCTATGAACCTTCTATGTGCAGCCCAGTTCATAGTTAAAAGTGATTTCTCCGGCGTGGTAGTTTGTATGCACGCGAATATGGACGATGATTACTGCTATGTGCATTCTGGTTTGCATGTAAGAAAGATGCACACATCAAGAAGAGACGCTTTCCGCAGCATAGATGTCATGCCAATAGCAAAAGTGTCAAAGAGCGGTACTGTTGAATTCATGGGCGAATACAAAAAACCTTCCGGCGAATTTAAGCCTGTGATTGCTTTCGAGAAAAAAGTTGCCCTTGTCAAGATTCATCCAGGCTTCAGCCACAAGGAACTGGAATCCTATGAAAAAATCGGTTACAAAGGGATTGTTCTTGAAGGAACCGGCCTGGGACATGCACCGATAAATTCTGTTGATAAATTAACAAAACATCACACGCTTCTCCTCTCCGCGATAAAAAGAATGGCAAAAAAAGGAATAATAGCCATGACGTCCCAATGCCTCTACGGCAAGGTTGGCATGAATGTTTACTCCACTGGTCGCGTTCTGCAGGAGGCGGGCGTAATCCCGGTGCAGATGACGCCCGAGGCCGCTTTTGTCAAGCTCGGCTGGGTGCTGGGCCAGACAAAAAACCTTGAAGCTGCAAAGAACATGATAGCGGAGAATATCATGGGCGAACAAATAGAAAGAATCGATCCAAAGGCGTTTCTGTTTTGATTCTGGCGGCCTAAAAAAGTAAAGTATAATTAAATATACCTTAAAGTATAAATATTTATACTTCTATATAATTAGATGATTTATATGGATATTTTCGATATTTTGGGCAAAAAATCCCCCAACAGGATATTGAAGCTGTTCGTCAAAAACCCTACCGCGGAAATGCAGCTCAAGCACATAGAGTCGGCGACAAAGCTTGCAAAACTTAGCGTTCTCAAATGGACAAAGGAAATGGCAAGGCAAAAATTATTGACAGCGCGGTCAGTTGGAAGGACAACCTTATACACGCTTAACAGGGACAATCCGTCTGTAAAGCAGTTGAGGATACTTCACAATATTGATTATATAAATTCGAAACTTGGCAGCATGGACGGCCAAGTATTCCTGTACGGCTCCTTCGCACGCGGCGAGAATGTCGAGAAAAGCGATATAGACCTTCTTGTGATAGGCAAAAACAGGGACATGATTAAAAAACTGAAAGCGCTTGACGACAGGATAAAAGTCAGTTTCTATACGCCGCTTGAATGGAGCATGGCCGCCCGCAAGGATAAGGCTTTCTTCGATAACGTGGAGAAGGACAAGATAAGGGTGAGGTAGCTGTATGGACATTGAAACGTGCGTGAAGGAAGGTTTCCTAAAGGCTGTAAAGCCTGATAAAAAAGTCCAGCGCAAAGAGCTCGCTTCGGCTGATTACGACCTGAAGCGCGCGGAAGCTTCTTCCGAAGATAGCGATTACAAGTGGTCTATAATACAATCTTATTATGCCATCTTCCATTCGGCAAGGGCGCTTCTCGATAAACTGGGTTACAGGGAGAAAAGACATTTCGCCGTGGGCGTTGTTTTAGAGGATTTGGCAAAAAATAAGAAAATAAACGTAAGGCTCATAAGCGATTTTCACGCCGCCATGAGCGTGCGGGAGGATGCCGATTACCGCGACACGTATTCGAAAGAGACGTCGGATTACATGATTGAAATATCAGAGGAATTCGTGAAAGAAGTTAAAAATATTTTGAAGAGGTCAGAAAATGAAGAAAAAGATATCAAAGCAGAAGAAGAGGAAGAAGAAACTAAAAACGATGCATGAGACGTACGGAGAAGGCAATGACAGATTAGGCAAACATCTCTGTTGCGACAAGTGCGGATGTTGCTTAATTTGCAAAGACTGCAAATGCAAATAATTTTTGGTGTTCATTATGGATTACAAAAAACTTGGACTGCGGGTTGGTCTGGAAATTCACCAGCAGTTGGCGAGCGGTACGAAATTATTTTGCCGCTGTCCGATCATGAAGAGCGAAGAATTTCCTCTAGAAATACACAGGAAGATGCGGCCTGTTCAGAGCGAGCTGGGCGAGGAAGATCCGGCAGCGCTTTTCGAGTATTTGCGCAACCGCACGTTTGTCTATAAATTTAATCCCGAATCCTCATGTCTTATCGAGCTAGACGAGTCGCCACCTCTTTCTATGAATGAAAGTGCATTGAAAATAGCTATCCAGCTGTCAAAACTACTCCACTGCAATCTTGTTGACGAAATTTATGTAATGAGAAAGACAGTCATAGATGGCTCAGCTGTAACAGGGTTCCAAAGAACATCTCTCATAGCTACCGATGGTTATATAGAAACAAGTTTTGGTCAGCTAGATATTCAGACAATAAATATCGAGGAGGATTCAGCGCCTGCGGTAGGCAGAGGAGAAAACATTGAATATCGTCTTGACCGTCTAGGAATTCCGCTGGTTGAAATCGCCACAGGCTCCACCATAGGCAGCCCTGAGCAAGCAAAGGAAGCTGCAGAGAAAATCGGTTCGCTTCTACGAGGCCTTGATGTCGTGCGTGGCATAGGCTCAATCAGGCAAGATGTTAACATTTCTATCAAAGAAGGAAGCCGCGTCGAGATAAAAGGCTTCCAGCAGCTTGAGGATATACCAGCTCTTGTGGAAAATGAAGTTGCCCGTCAAACCTCGCTTATAGAAATAAAGGAAGAGTTGCGCAAGAGAGGATTTCACGAAATAAAACCAGAAACCATGGATGTTACAAAAATTTTCCAGAAAACCCAGTGCAATTTCGTGCGCAAAGCAATAGAAAGCGGCCAGCACGTTTTCGCACTTGTGCTACCTAAATTTTCTGGTTTGCTTAAAAAACAGTGCGGTGATCGCACCTTTGGAAAAGAGCTGTCAGCTTATCCCGGTGCTTATGGTTTTGGCATCACCCATAGCGATGAGGATTTGGAAAAATACAAATTAACTAATGAGTTTGTCGAGTTGAGAAAAGAATTTGGAGCCAAAACCGAGGACATTGTTTTGATCGTAGTCGGTAATAACTCCAGTCGTGCCATAAGTGCTCTGGTGAATCGTATTAACTATTGCATCATCGGCGTGCCAAATGAGACACGCCTAGCCGATGGCATAGGCAGTAAGTATGGGCGGCCTTTGCCTGGCTCAGGCCGACTTTATCCTGAGTCAGACGTGCCTGCCATAAGCACGATAAGATTTCGTAATATTGAAGTGCCCAAGACACTTGAGGAGAGGAAAAAAGAGCTAAAAATACCCGAACAGTTAGCAGAGCAAATTGTCAAGTCTAAATATTACAACTGGTATAACGAGCTCAAGGAATACGACCCGATTTTAGCAGCCACGATTTTCTTATCTACTTACAAGGACCTCAGCCGCCGCGGCTTCGAGGTTTCAAAAATAACAAAGGAAAGCCTGGGCACGCTGTTGAAAAATATTTCAGAAGGGGATATACCTAAAAGCGCAATAATGCCGATACTTGAAGCACTCTGCGCCGGCACCTCCATCGATTCTGCCATGTCTGTTTATTATCGTCTGCCCGATGAACAGCTGAAAGCACTTGTGCAATCAACGATAAAGGAAAATTCGGAAAAAAGTGATTCTGCGCTCATAGGTATCATCCTTAGCAAAGCAAAGGGCAAGGCCGACGGCAAAAAAGTAGCCGAGCTTGTCAAAGAACTCAGGAAATAATTAATTGTCAGGTTTAGGTGGCGGTTTTATCTTTCTGCTTGTTTTTGTCTGTAAATCCCTAATTCTCTGCTTAATTTGTCCAACCTTATCTTCTGTCAAATCTTCCGAATACACATACTCATCAGGCAATCCTGTTATGATATATCTTGTAACAGCTATGCCATTTTTTCCCTTTCTTTTCTTTGTAGTTGTCGACAAAGATTTAGGCCATATTCAGCAGTTTCAACAATGCAAACTATGTGCCTCTGTAAATAGTCAGGCGCTGATTCAACAGTTTCGTCGTCACTAACCCATACTATATATTTACCTTTTTTCAAATATGGGAGAGTTTCAGCTATTTGCATTAAAATATCTTAAACTTTAGATTTATATACAGCTTCTGTACAATTATAATTATGGTAGATGTTTTGAGTTTTGTGCCCATGACATTGGGTGGCATCGTTGCAACCCTCGTAAATGTGCTGATAATTTTCCTGGCACTTGTGATAGCAGACAAGGTAATAGCACACAACGTTAACGTGAAACGGCTGCTTATCATGGCTTTGATTGCATTTTTCCTCGCACCTATCATAGGAAGTCTTATAGCAGGCTATGTGGCTATTCCCTACATTGGGCTTATTTTGCCATTAATAGTCTGGATAATTCTGGGCGAACTATTGATAAAAGAAGCTGACATGAAAACTAAATTGAAAGTAGTCGTGGTAGCATTTGTAGTCTACACATTCCTTTCATTGTACCTGACGCCGGCAATAATTTCGTTGTTGCCGTTCTAAGTAGAATTATCTAGGACATTCTACAGTGATATTGCGCATCGTACCTTCTACATTATTTTCTAAATAACACCTACGCAAGTCCTGTGACAATCTTGCAATAGTGTAGCCTGCAGCCAATGACCCGATTACAATACCAGCATGGCCTATAGCATCTGCAAGCGGCTTTGCATCAAAACCCAATTGCCTCGCACCTTCCATTGCTAAGTAACCGACAAAAGGCGCTGCTAATGCTGAATAGGACCTTTGCTTGCGGTCTGTTTCTTCAGCAATTGGCCTTACTCTTGCGAAATCCATATTGTTGTAGTCCATTATTATCACTCCATGTTTGTTCTTAATTTGCCTACATATTCTCTCAGTGTTTTATCATCAGCGTGTTCACCAATAAATTCTAGTGCTCGTTCTCTACCTTGCGAAACAATTTCTTCTCCAAGCTTTTGTTCTTGTTTTTCGTCACCAATTGCCGTCATTCCTTGTGCCAAACCCCAACCAGCTATAGGTCCTAAATCTGTTATAGGATTATATGTGTTATTACCAAGAGAATATGCTGCTAATGCTGGAAATGCAACTGACAGTGAACGTCCTACGGCTTGAAGAGCATTAAGCCCGTTTTTTCTGAAAGCATCATATGCACGGAATGCTTCTCCTGCAGTAAACATGATTGCAGCAGGCTGAAGTGCATGCGTGGCTGCTATAGCATCTTGGGTTTCTAGCCCTTCTTTGCCGCCATAAAACGCACCAAGTCCTATCGCACCATATCTTAACAGGTCTCCAACGTTTTCCGGTTTCTTCAACCATTTCATACATTCGCTAGCGTAGTTCATAAAAATCAATATATTTGTTACTACTATATAGTGGCTAGTATATAAAGATTTATTGGTAGCTGGGGAAAGGAAACCTGTCTATTCCATATTTGGGTCCTACCGTATAGGCCACATGATTGTTTATTCCCCGCTCGTTCTGTATTCCGCCTGCCTGATGAATATCGTTATGCAACATTTCATGTCTAATCACAAATTCCTATGCATGAACGCCGTTTTCATATGGAATCTTTTCAATGGGCGGCATTGCTATTTCCCTCTCATCCGGTTTTGTGAAAGCAACTACACCAGGCTCAAAGTAGTGAGCAGGCACCTGGCGCACAGTTGGCTTAGGCCTGTACTCTGGCGTTGCTGTGTCACTTGATATCAACGAGTAATCTATTTCGTACTTCCTGAATCTCGGTGCCATGGCCATAATATCAACGTGGTTAATTAAAAGATTTCGGGCATGCTATACTTATGATAGGAATATTCGGCGGATCTGGATTTTACTCGCTGCTGGACAATGCAGAAGTTATACAAAGGGAAACGCCTTTTGGCATGCCTTCTTCGCCCGTTACCGTAGGTACAATAGGCCGTCAGGAAGTCGCGTTCATTGCGCGCCACGGTCCCCAGCACGAGCTTCCTCCGCACAAGATACCTTACCGCGCCAATCTGTACGCTTTCAAGGAACTGGGTGTCTCGCGCGTAATTGCGCCTTCTACCGTGGGTTCATTGCGCCGTGAGATAGAGCCCGGTCATCTTGTTGTTCCTGACCAGTTCATTAATTTTGCCAACCGCGAAGACACATTTTTCAATGAAATGCCTGTAACGCATGTGAGCGCCGCTGACCCATACTGCCCTGAACTAAGGAAAATAATAATTGAAATGGCAAAGTCGCTCAATCTCATTGTCCATGAGAAAGGCACTGTTGTAGTGATAAACGGCCCGCGCTTTGCAACGCGGCAGGAATCGGCTTTTTACAGCACACTCGGCGATGTGATAAACATGACCCAGTATCCGGAAGTTATACTTGCAAGAGAAATGGAAATGTGCTACGCAAACATATCTTTAGTTACAGACTATGACGCGAGGCTTAAAGACAATTCTCAAAATCGACTAACGTCGCCAGATGTTTCTGTGAGGCCAGTTTCTGTTAATGATGTTGATGAAAAGTTCAAGGAGAACAGCGAAAAGATGAAGCGGCTCATCTTTGACTGCATACCGAACATACCTGCCGCGCGTGAATGCAATTGCAAGAACGCGCTGGAGAGCGCGAGGTTCTAATCCAGCCCCGGTGCATATTTCAATGGATCTATCCTTTTTATTAAATCGACTTTATCCAGTTCGTCGTCTGCGGAAATAATTTTTTTGATGCTGTTTATCTCCATAGTGGCTATGTGTATGTAGTCCACGCCTGAAATCTTGTAATCATATTCCGCCGCGCGCCTTATGACAGGAAAGTTTATGTCCAGCCATGTTATAGGCAATGAAAGTATTGCATCGATGTTATCTCTAATATTGAGTTGTTTTTCTTCTCCCTTTAGTATTTTATTCAATTTTTGAATCACGTTTATTGTTTCTATCAGAACCAGCATGGAAGACGACGCTTGAAGTTTTTGATTTTCTATGTCAAAAAGTATTTTTGCGCATGCCTTGCCGTATTTTGGATGATTTTCTATGGAGTAAATCATAATATTTGTATCAAGGTATATCATGAAATCACTTGAAGTCTTCCCCTGATTCACGTACAAGTTTTACTGCGTCAACATTCATTTTTACCTGGGATATGAGGAATTTTGTTGGGTGCTGAATTTTCCTTGGCATGTTAACTATCACCATACCTCTCACAATATTCCACTCAACCGCTTTCCCAGGCTTTATGTCCAGAAGCTTTCTCACTTCCTTAGGTATGGATGTCTGGTATTTTGATGTGACCTTCGTTTCCTTTGCCATATTTATCACTAAAGTATTACCTGTAATACTTTTTAAAGTTTTGCATCAAGACTTTTCCATAGAATGCGGCATGCATAAGTCCGGTAAGGCGACCACTTTATTGTTATTTTCTCGATTTTTTCCCTGTCAGGCGATCTCAGCGAGTAATGCTTTATTATTGCCTTCCGCAGGCCAAGGTCGCCGTGCGAGAATATATCTTCCCGGCACATTGTGAATATGAGGAACATCTCCGCAGTCCACGGCCCGATTCCCTTGACTTGAACCAGTTTTTCAATGGCTTCCGCATCATTCAATTTTTCTACGGATTTCAGGTCCAATGTTCCGTCTTCAACTTTCTGCGCGAGGTCTCTGATATATCTCGCCTTGGCCCATGATGTTCCTATATTCCTTATCTCTTCCTCGGATAGTTTCAACGTATGCCGCGACGTTATTTTTCCTTTCGGGAACAATTTCTTGAAGCGGCCGAAGATCGCTTTCGCCGCGCTTCCCGCGAGTTGCTGGCCTATTATCTCGCGGCACAATGCATAAAAATAATAATTTGACTTCCGGGCTTCTATGGAATCTATACTGACTTGTTCCGCAATAGAAAAGAGAACCGGATCAATCTTTTTGAAATGATTAATGGCCTTGCGCATTTTTGCATCCATAATTTTCACTTCTCAACTAATTTTATCTCCTTGATGTCAAACGTACCTGAACGCTCCTTTTCATTCCAGTTTGTTTCTGCACGCAGGATATGTATCTTCTTCAAAAATAACGGACAATCAAGCACCAGGCTCTCAAATTCCCCACCTTCCCCCACAGTACTTATGCCGTGTTTTTTGTTTAATGTAACAAGGTCATCTATGCATTCGTGATCTATTTTGCGTCCGAGCCATTTGGCATCGAGAGGTGGCGCAGCAACACCGACTATTATTATTTCAAAATTGTCGTGGAGAGCAGCATGCAAATATTCTACAGGATCACGATGCCACAATGGTGCAATGGAAAGAAGATCGTGCCTCTTGCAGATAGAGTCTATCCTCATTTTCTGGTAGCTGCTGGCCAGGGCGCCTGTTACGACTCCATCTATCTCGTCCTTCAGCGAAGTTATCGCCTCTTCAAGGTCATCCAGTTCCTTCTCCTTCTCGCCCTTTGTCTGCTTCTGCAAAAGCGGAATACCCATCAAAGCAGCCTGCTGCTTGACCAGATGAATGTTGGGAAAATGGAACATGTAGCTAGCAGGGTTCTCAGAAACCATGGAAATCGCATAAGTTATTTCATGCTCTTTGCTTGCTAGATAAGTGGCATAGATGGAATCCTTTCCGCCACTGATTAACGCAGCGAGTCGCATGGAGAAATCTTAATATCAGAGCTTAAAAAGTCTTTCAGAATCGTATTGCTATGACAATAAGAAGAGCTGAATTGCCCGATGCAAGTTCTATGGCCAGTATTGCGAATGCAGTGAGCGTGGACAGGAATAGCAGAGCAGAGTCAGGATTAGTAGAGTACAGGTTATCGCAGGAAGAATACGAAAGACGAATAGACGGTAATACTCTAGCTTTTGTAGCAGCCGCGCCTGTTGCAGGATTCTGTATTAGCTATCGCTGGGATTTTTTGCAAAAATTACGAGAGACAGACGCGCGCGCCAGAAGCGATGAATTAATGGCACATGTTTCCAGTTATAATGAGCCTTTTGTTTATTTAGATCATCTTTGCGTCCTTCCGAAATTTCAGAAAAGAGGCGTGGCATCCGCTTTGCATGACTATTCCTTGGAGCAGATTAGGCAGAATGGTATTCCGGTTTTGTATTGCGCCATTTCACACGCCCCATGGAGAAACGCTGACTCGCTAAGGTTTTCTCAGGACAGTGGTTACGAGCTTATTACAGAAATAACAACACACACTGGATTAACATTTGGAATATACACGAAAGAACTCTAAACGCCCTGCACTGTCACGACGATTTCCCTGTCCCTGTCGCGGGTGTCGAATTCGAAGAGAAGGACATTTTGCCATTCGCCCATTGCCATTTTTCCTTCTGCAAGAGGTATTGTCAGCGACTGGCTGAGCATTGATGCGCGCAGGTGCGACTGTGCATTGTCAGCATGCTGGTACAGGTGGTCATCAGGTATGAGCGTTTCCAGAAGCTTGCGGAAATCTTCCACCAGCATCCTGTCGTTCTCATTTATCAGCAGCGATGCTGTCGTGCCCTTTACAAAAACATTACAGAGCCCGTCTTTTACGTTGCTGCCATCTATTATTTCACTTATGTCCTTTGTAATGTCGTAGAAGCCGTTGGTTTCCGTTTTAATCTTGATTACGTCCCTGTAAATCATAACAATCAACCCGTGATTGATGAATATTACGCTTCCATCACATTTATAGTTGACCAACTTAATATTCAGGTACAACAAAGAACTTGTGGTTCTTTGTGTACAGAAAGAACTTCGTTCTTTCTTGTATTATAAAAGTTGGTCAGCATACAAGGTGAAACTTCGCTTCACCTGTACAGGTTAAGCAAAGCTTAACCATGTATAGCAAACCAAGGTATAATATCCAGATTCTTTACTTGGTTAGCTATAATTGGGTATTTAAATATTTCGCCGTATATTTAAATACTGCTATTTAAACGACGGATTTTAGACACACGGGGGGTATTTTTGTGGCCGAAAAAATAAAAATCGAAAAGAAAAAAATAGAAAAAATAAAAGTCGAAAATGTTGTTGCATCTACAGATATTAAAAAAATAATTTCACTGGACAAACTTCTTAATGTCCTTGAATCCAGCGAGTACGAGCCAGAGCAGTTCCCTGGCTTGGTATATCGCCTGGACAACCCGAAGGTCGCTACTTTGATATTTCGCAGCGGCAAAATAATTTGCGTCGGCGCACGCTCAACAGCTGCAGCCAAAGAAGCGCTGAAAAAGACCGTAAAAAACATAAAGAAGATAGGCATACGTTTCAACGAAAATAACCTCAAGGTGAAAATAGAAAATATTGTTGTCGCCGTAAACCTTGGCCGCGATCTTAACCTGGACCAGCTGGCATTTCAGCTGGAGAACAGCGAGTACGAGCCAGAGCAGTTCCCTGGACTTGTATATAGAATATACGATCCTAAAGTCGCATTTCTTCTCTTCAGCTCCGGCAGGGTTGTTTGTGCCGGCGCAAAAAGCCTGGACAGCGTGAAGAAGGCCGTGGCCAAATTAGAGGCGCAGCTCAAGTCTTTGAAGAGCTAGTTTGCACAGAATGTTTTTCTGTAGTGAAGTTCATCTCAACTCCACGATACGTGCCGGTATCTCTGGCATGTTCATGGAGACCAATATAATATCTAGTGCTCGCATCACCCTCGAAAATCGTAAGACGTATAGCTAAATTTTCTATGTTCATTAGTCCACGACTCATAATTTTTTGAAGAGCAGGATGACTGAAATAGGGAGTTCTACTTTGACAAGAAGAAACGAATTGACTCACATATTCAACCACTTCCGCAGGTGTTCTAGCTATTATATAGGGATCATTACTGCCCAACGTGCCGTTATAATCGATATTATTCCGGTAGTAATCTGCTGTAAAACCGAAGCCGGAAAAATACGAAAACCTGCCATTATAAAAAAAGGCATGAATTTCAGCTATGCTTTTACTATGCGTCATCGCACCGAATAGCATATTAAGTTTATCAGGTGTTATTATTTTGGCGCTGGTCGTTTTCCTACGGCCTTTCACTTGGTTTGAAATTGTTCTCAACATATTTACCAGCCTAATTGATAATTCAAATCTTTATTAAGGAATGCTGCTTGTTTCCGTGTCACTTGATTCTGGTTGTTCCACATGAAGCACTAGAAACGAATGCCCACAGCCTAAAATACCTTTAGGTTTTACTTAACATCATGGACCTTCAGGAAAAACTTGAGAAATTCTTAAGAGAATATTATTATCCCGAGCTTGTAAAATCACTCAAGGAAGAAAGATCTCTATCTATAGTTTTTTCTGACCTAGACCGATACGATGCTATCCTCGCTGACGAACTGCTCGAAAGCCCGGAGCGCATACTGAACGTTTTCAATACAGCAGCCGCTAGCACCGCAGGCACTGACGAGAAAATATGTGTCCGCATAAGAGGACTGCCAGAAAGCCGCGGCATCCGCATAAGGAATCTGCGCGCTGTTCATTTGGGCAGGTTGTGGTCCATAGATACTACAATAAAGGCCGCCTCCGAGGTGAAGCCGCAGATATACGAGGCGATTTTCGAGTGCCCCGACTGCAAGGCCAAAATAAATGTCCTGCAAAACAGCAAAATAGTTCAGAAGCCTGCGGTATGCGAGTGCGGCCGTCGTGGCGACTTTAATCTAATCGATAAAAAAATGTTTGACGTAAGGTGGCTCAAGGCCATAGAACCTTTCGAAATAACAACAGGCGAGCAGCCTGGCGAGATAACTGTGTTGCTCAAGGAGGATCTGACAACGCCAAAGATGCAGAAGAAAACAGACCCTGGCAGCAACCTAAAAATCGTTGGGATAGTAAAGGAAATACCAAAGCACATCAAAGGCAAGCTGAGCACGAACATGGACATCTACATTGAGGCGAATCATGTTGAAACCAGTCAGGTAGAGTTTGAGGAACTGGAAATAACGCCAGATAATGATAGGCAAATAAAGGAACTCGCAGCGAACCCTAATGTTTATGATATGCTGCGCGCATCAATTGCGCCAGGCATATTTGCTTTAGATGACATAAAAGATTCTCTTGTTCTTCAACTCTTCGGCGGACTTGTTCATGTCCTTCCAGACGGCTCCAGGGTCCGCGGCAACATACATATATTGATAACAGGCGACCCAGGATGTTTGGTTGGCGACGAAAGGATTATATTAGGAAACGGTGCAATTGCAAAGATGCAGGATCTAGGAACGAAACATTTACAGAATATAAATACCGACATACTGACAGGCGAAGGTGGAAAGAAAAGGAGTGTAGCAAAAGTTTTTCACTTTTACAAGAATCAACCGGTAATAGAAGTTATTACTGAAAGTGGAAAGAGCATAAAAGGAACCTACAATCACCCTCTTATGTGCCTCCGCAGAGAAGGAGGAATTGTTAGAGAGTGGAAGAGGCTTGATGAAATCAAGATAGGTGACAGACTTGCCGTTGTGACAAGCATACCATGCACAATTACGAAGGAGGTAGGCACGAATTTCAAGCCTGTCCCAAGAAAATACGGGCCGAAATTCAAGGGGAAACTGCCGAAAGTTTGTGATGAAAACCTGGCAGCTTTCATGGGCTACATTTTGGGCGATGGCTGTGTGGGCAAGTATGAAGTAGGATTTTTGGTGGCAGAAAGCGAAATTGATATACTTGGTAAGTTGCTGGATATTTCCGAGGGTTTATTTTCAATACGCCCGAGCGTGAAAAAGCGCAAAATCAAGCCGGGCTTTTTAGGTGACATGCTTATAAACCGGAAACAGGCCATGGCTTATGCTTCTGTTAATTCGATGGACATAGCAAGCAATATGGGATTCGTTAAGGCAAAGCGCGTCCCAGACATTATTCTCAGATCAGGCAACAAGGCCGTAGCTTCATTTTTGAAGTGGCTCTACGAAGCGGACGGCTGTGCATTCGACAAAGGCAGGGGCAGGAGGTCGATAAGCCTCAAGTCAAAAAACATTGAATTGCTAAGAGACGTCCAGATATTATTGCTGCGTTTTGCAATACATTCCAGAATAGTTGGCAATGACAACCTTATGATAAGGCGGGGCGAATCGATGATTAAATTTGCCAAGCATGTTGGATTTGTTTCCAAAAAGAAATGTGCCAAGCTTTACCAGCTTGCGAAATCTGCTGAAAATTTCAGAAGGTTCAAGTCGCAAAGAAGCGAGCGCGTTGTAAAGGTAATCAAGCATAAACCAGAAGATGTTTTTGATATTGAAGTTCCCAGAACCCACAGATTTATTGCGAACGGTATAATATCGCATAACACGGGCAAGACCCAGCTGCTGAAACTGATTTCCTCAGCGGTTCCCCGCGGCCGCTATGTATCAGGTACTGGCGCGAGCGGTGCAGGTCTTTGCACGATATATGATTCTCTGGTACAGTTAGAAGACGGCACAATAACAAAAATAGGCGAATTTGTGGAAAAATATTCGAGTCAGTTAAAGAAAGAGGAGGAAGGAGTGTATTGCGCCGAAATAGAAGCGCCGAAGATTATGTCTTTCGATCAGGATTTGCTTAAGATAAAGCCCATGAAAATAACGCATGTCTGGAAGCTGAAATCACCGGATAAACTTATCAGAATAACCGCACGCTCTGGCAAGGAAATTACAGTTACAAAAGACAATCCGCTGCCGATCATAAAAAACGGCGAAATTATATGGAAACCGGCTTCAGGCATTAGTATCGGTGAATTTCTCGCTACCCCGCGGAAGCTTGTCCATTCGTCTAAAGACGCAAATATGCTAAGGTTCATAGACAAAAAAGCCAGAATCAAAAACTGTTCTTCTATAGTTGCGTCTTTAATAGATAAAATAAAATCAGAAAGCACTATAAAAGAAGTTGTGTCTGAAACAGGCGTGCCAGAAAGCGGCCTTTATTGGCTCTGGAAGCATGAGCAGGGTTCGCCCCTTTTAGGAGACCTAATTAAAGTTTCTGAAAGAATGGGCGTGGATTTGGAAAAATTTATCCCGGAAGAGATCATACTCACGCAGCAAAGAGGTCATACTATAAGACTTCCAAAAAAGCTCAATGAAAATATCATGTATTTATTCGGCCTGATAGCAGGCGACGGGGATATTCAAAAGACATCTTATGGCGGCTACTCTCTCAGATTCCATTCGGCAGACGAAGAATTGCTGGACATATTCAACAAAATAGCATCATCGGAGTTCAATATAAATCCTTATTTCTACAAGCATCCTGAAAGGATCGCTTATTTGCGTATAAACTCGAAAATACTCGGAGAAATAGCAAAAAAATTAGGAATGATAGAAGGGAAGAAATCCCATTCTATTTGCATATCAAAGGAACTTTCATCGCTTCCGACCAGACTCATAACCGCTTATTTACAGGGCTTGTTCGATACAGACGGATATGTATCAGAAAGAAAAACAAAAGGATCGGATTCCATCGGGTTTACAACAGTCAGCAGGGAATTCGCCTACGGCATAGTTATGTTGCTGCTAAGATTTGGCATAACTGCGCATATAAGAGAACGTAAGCCTACGTTATCCTTCATAAGGGATAGAAAGGTTCAGTCAGGCAAAAAGTATGAAATAGAGATACGGGGAAGAACAAATATATTGAATTTTAGGAATTATGTGGGCTTCCGCCTGGCACGCAAAAATAAGAAACTTGAAATAATTATTTCAAAAACAGGCAATGAGAATACTAATGTAGATGTGATACCTGAAATAAGCAGCTTGATGAAGCAGGCACGCTTATGTTCAGGATTAACATCAAGGGATATTTTCGGCCATAAGAATTATGAGTTCGAAAAAGGCAGGATAAACCCTTCCAGGAATATGCTTTCAAAAATTGTATCAAGGCTCGACCCTAAAAATGATATGTCAAGAAGACTCGAGATATTCGCAAATTCTGACATCTTCTGGGATGAGATAAAGAGTATTGATGAAGTAAATGGAGAAGAGTTTGTATACGATGTGACTGTTGAAAAAGATCATTCTTTTGTTGCCAATGGAATGATAATACACAACACGGCCACCGTAGTGAAGAACGAAGCCATAGGTGGCTGGGTTCTTGAAGCCGGTGCGCTTATCCTGTGCAACAAAGGACTGATTGCCATAGACGAGTTCGATAAAATGAACCGCGACGACCAGATAGCGATGCACGAAGCCACTTCTGTTGAGACGGTAAGTATCGCAAAGGCATCCATTGTGGCAACGCTGCCAGCCCAGACTGCTGTTCTCGCTGGTGCCAACCCAAAGTTCGGGCGCTTTGATCCCTACACTTCCATAGGCGAGCAGATACAGATACCCGAAACGCTCCTGTCAAGATTTGATTTAAAATTTGCATTGCGCGACATACCGGACAGAAACAACGATGAGCGGATTGCAGAACACATAATAATATCCCGCACAAGGCCTGATATGATTGAACCTCCCATACCAATGAACCTCCTGCGGAAGTACATTGCCTACGCCCGGCAGATAAACAGCATGGAACTTGCCGAAGAAACAAGCAACATGCTCAAGAATTTTTATGTAGACATGAGGAACCGCTACGGAAGCACCGAAAGACAGGCTGTTAGCATTACACTTAGACAGTACGAGGCTCTGATACGTCTTGCCGAGGCCTCTGCCCGGGTGCGTCTTGATAATACCATAAGAAAGGAAGATGCCGAGCGCGCCATAAGGCTGATGATGGCATCCCTGAAACAGCTTGGCTACGACACAGATACAGAGACCTTTGATGTGGATCGTCTGGAAGGTGGCGTTACAGCCAGCAAGCGAACCAAGCTGTTGCGCATATTGAAGATACTTGATGATCTGCAGAAGGAATCCAAAGAAGTGGCAATAGACGACCTCAAGGCAGAAGCCGAGAACCAGGGTGTTGAGGACGTGGATGATGTGATAGGGCGCTTGGAGAAGGA
>JBAZQV010000006.1:0-37793 GCA_041645025.1 Candidatus Aenigmatarchaeota archaeon | reverse complement strand
AAAGATACCCGTCTGAGGAGCCAAAATACAAAATTCCGTTATCGAATTCTGGACCTGAAGTATTCGGGCCGTTTGTATGAAATTTCCATGTAAAATTTCCGTTCTTATCGATGCAATAAAGACCGCCGTCAAAACAGCCAAAATAAATCAAAAATTCGCGCGAAGTTTTTGCAGTTTGGTTGTTTATAGACCACAGCAATTTGTCTTTATTAATTATGCAAGGGCATGTCCACATGTTTCCGCCAGTCAAAAATTTCCATTCTTTTCGACCTTTTTCATTGAGGCAATAAATATTATGGTCGTGCGAGCCAAAGATTATTTTGTCATTGACTATCGCAGGCGTAGTCCTTATTGCATCGCTTGTAGAAAATTTCCATAATAGTTTTCCATCCATATCCAATGCAAAAAATATCCCATTATCGGTGCCGAATAAAATTCTATTACCATTACATACCATAGAGCTGTTCATTATTCTTCCTTGCGAATTGAATTTCCAGATAAGATTGCCATTTTGGTCGATTGCATATACAAAGCCATCGCACGAGCCTGTGTAAACATTATTATTACAAATGGCTGGAGTGGAGTATACAGGTCCATTGGTTTTGAACTTCCACACAATTTCTCCGTTTTCGGGGTTCAGGGAATAGATAAAATTATCTAATGCTCCAAATACTAAATTGCCATCTAAAAGGCGTACAGAAGAAGCGATGCCCGCCCCGGTACCTACAATATTTTCCCTGCTCCAGTAATCGCTATTCATTGATTATAGTAGCTTTCTATAATCTTAAATTTAGAACCCGAACGGCGACATATTCCTTAGGAAGTAAAACCAGAACAAAGCCATAGCTGCGAAGCCTACGACACCAAAGACAAGCCTGTAGAACTTTTTCTCTGTTTGCTGCCATTCCTCTGCCGTCGTTGATATCATCATCTTGAGGACGCCCTTTACTGTTCCTAGTTTTGACATAAAAATCACTGACTATATTTGAGAGATGCGCTTAAGTTTCTATCACTTTTAGTTCTTCTAGTATCTCAATCCAACTCCAGGTCCAAATTATTGCTTCAAAGGCTCTTATCAAATCTCCCTTCTTCATGAAATGCTCAGTATCAGAAATGTATGCGTCTATGTTCTTCAGCATGCCTTCCTTTGATTTGTCCGGTAGTTTTATCTGCTTCCGCTTGGCTTTCGCCTTAACTAGCCACCTTTCCGTCTCTTCTTTTAGTTGCTTTTCAATCATGCGCTATACATCCTCAAAGCTTCATCTTCCTTGAAGTGCAGTTGTCCTGGAATAATTATCACTGCTGGCGTGCTATCCAGTTCTCCAGCAGAAAGGGTTTTCATGGAACCATATTTTATTTTTTGCTCCAGGCTACCCATCTGGCAGCAAGCAACTATTTTTGTTTCCTGATCCATACCAAGCTGCACCAGAACATCTATGCCATCAGCAATTGTCATATATCTGTTACCTTCCTTTATGTCCAAAAGCACGAGCGTGTGCAGGCCGGCTTTCCTGTTCTCAATTATAACTTCATAAGGGCTGCTGGGCTTGAAGGATTTCTCTATGAATGCAAGCGTTGTGGTGCGGCCAAACTTATAGAGTTGCAATCCTGTTTCAGCTACGGCAGTGTAGATGCTTGAAGAATGTATTACCTTTGTCTCAACATTTTTGTTTTGTGCGTCTATCATGAGTTGTATGTGGGTCGTAGCGACAAGCGGATCTCCTGGAACCAACAGGGCAACATCTTTCGTCTTCGCTTCGTCCGTGAGCAGTTCGCTCTCAACGTCCGTCCTTTTGAGCAGTTTTACTTTCTTGCCTATTATTTCCTCTAGCTTGTCCATGTCACCGAGCCATTTGTTCGTATAGAACTCGCAGTAAACCTCCTGGCAGTTTTTCATTGCTGCCAAGGCGCGCAGCGAAAGGTCATTCTCGTCCCAGAGGCCTAGGCCTATTAGGTAAATCATTTTTTTCACCCGATCTCTTTGAAAGGTAATACGGAATCAAGAGGATTACTATAATAGCAAGACCGTAGATCAGAAGGTCTCCCATACCTGTAAAGCCCTTTATCAGATCTGAAAACCCGGCAATGCCAGCCTGATTAATGTAGCGGTTGCTTATAGCAACTATTACTTTGATGCCGACTATTGCAACTACCAGTGTTATGGTAAGGTTCCTGATGTCTTTTGCTTTCATACTAGAAGAATATGCCAAAATGCTCTTATATTCGATTCTGTTTTTAAGGGTTCGGGTAGTAATCTAATTATGGAATATGAGGAAAAGCAACCGGCTGCAGGGTTCGCGAGGATGACGGATTCTGATTTTGGCATTACGGACCACCAGCCAAAAAACCGCATCGCAAGCATAAGCATAGGCGGCAGCATTTTTTCAACACCATATATTTCGAAAGACATTATTGTCTTCGGGTGCAATGACACATTCATATACGCTCTTGACAATAACGGGGAGAAACAATGGAGCTTCAAGACAAATGACATGGTATTCTCATCTCCCACTTCTTACGGAGAATCGCTGATAATTGGCTCGCATGATGGATTTGTCTACAGTATTGACAAATCCGGGGAATTGAATTGGAAGGCCAATATAGGTACAAAAGTTTACGGGACTCCGATGATAATAGATGGCGTGATTTATGTAGGCTCGGAAAATGGGATTTTCCGGGCGATGTCTTTGGACGACGGAAAGGAAATCTGGAGAATCATCACGGGGGATGAAATTTGGTTTTCCTCTGCCGCCGTGAATGATTCAATTTTTATTGGGAACCACAGCGGTTTGTTTAATTGCATTTCTAAAGACGGGGAAGTTTTGTGGAAATTTCAAGCAGGCAACTGCACAATTTCCACTCCTCTTGTTATTGACAAAAGTAATAATGAGGTGAGCAGTTTCAATGGACGTTCGTTTTCAACATTTCCCAAGGCCAAAGGGTGCAGGGTCGTTTTTGGGGCAGGTGATGGTTATACTAGATGCTTTGACGCTGACAACGGAAGATTGATATGGAAAGTTTTTACTAACTGGATAGGCGGCTCGGCCCCCTTTTTTTACGACAAAAAATTTTTCCTTGGGTCTTATGACGGGCGTATATATTCAATTGACTTGTCGGGCGCTATAAAATGGACTTTCCAGACGGGGAATAAGATAATTTCGAGTCCTTTTGTATCCAATGGGATTGTATTCGCGGGATCATCCGACAGCAACGTTTATGCTTTGGATTCAAAAAGCGGCGACTTGATATGGAGATTTCTCACTGACGGAGAGATTATATCATCTCCAGTCGCTTTCAATAACATGATTTATTTAGGATCTTGGGACGGGCATCTTTATGCACTGTCAATCAAAGACAAGGCTGTTATATGGAAATTCGCCACGTCAATATCCTACCCGTCATTTATTACCAGGCCTCATACAGAAGACCTGAAAGCCCCGGCCAAGCGACCCGTTGAATTTCGGCCGACATCTACTCTAAAAGGCTATCAGGTAGAGGGATCAGTAAATGAAATGGGAGAAAGAACTAGTATGTTCTATGGTGTCCGAAACGCGGTGTATAAGGGAAACGACGCCTATAGATCAAGAAGAGACAAATATTAGTCTTCCAATACAGATTTTTCATATTTTTTGGCAAGAACAAGCCGTATCCTCTTCGCATTCTTCGGCCCGACTCCTTCAACTTCCATTAGTTCTTCCTTAGTGGCTGCAAAAATCTTTTCCGGGCTGCCAAAGTGTTTTAGTAGCTTGCGTGCTGTTTGGGTACTTATCTGTGGCAAACCGGCAACAAGGAATTCTTGGCGATGATTCATGGATTTCGCTTTTTTCTTTCCCCGCAGGGCCACGGATTTGTTTTTTGTTATCTGCTCGCGCGTTGCTATGGAAATAAGCATTTCTGCTGTTTCCAAAGGCGTCTTGGTCCATATAATTGGCAGGCAGTAATCTGTAGCTATAGAAGCAATGGCGCCGCGTATGGCATTGGGATGTATTTTCCTGTCACTGTCAAAAAGTTCGTTACCTTCTATTATCAAAACAGGCGTACGAAAGTTTTCCTTCAGTTCGCCGAGCTGCTTGAAAAGCCTGCCGTCAGTCATACTGGAAAGAAAATCCCCACATGTTTTACGCTCCACAGCAACCCGTTTGCTTAAGAGGTAGTCAGCGACAGCCAGCTGTTTCTGCCGCAGGTCGCATCTATGCTTGAGTATTTCCGTCACCTTGTTGTTTTCCCTGTTGTCCGCGTATATTATGACTTGCTTATCCATCTATTTCACCAATAATTTTTATTATATCTTCTGGTTTTTTAGCTATGAAATCGGGCTTGGCTTTTATCAAAACATTTTTGTGCTGGTAGCCCCACGTTGTTGAAATTATTTTCAAACCATTTTTTCTGGAAGCTTTTATGTCCATAACCGTATCGCCTATGGTTATGACTTCCTCTTTCTTGAGAGAAGATTTTGCCAGGAAATTTTTTATGTTATCCTCTTTTCTATGACTTGTATCCGCCGTCATTATAAAGTCAAAGACGCCCTCCAGCTTATATTTTTTTATGAACAAGTCAACATTGCATTTGTAGTTTGACGTCACAAGGACTAGGTTATATTTTTTCTGAAGTTGTTTTAGAACATTTTTCATCCCAGGAAAAATTTTTGACATGTTAATATATTTTTGATAAAGTTGTTTGTATTTTTCGTCGAAGTCATCAAAAATAAAACCAAGTTTTTTCATATTCAAAAAAATATTCCCATTGAAAAGGCTCCTGTAAAATTTCAGTGGCACCGGAGCTTTAACAACATCTCTTTTACATTCCTGCAGAAATATGAAGTGGTCCAGCTTGAGAGAGTCGACTATTACGCCGTTCCAGTCAAATATAATCGTTTTTATTTTAGTCATTTGAAATATTCACATCCTTTTTTTGTCTCATTTTTGCTGACTTGCTCTTGGTACTTTGGGTCGTATATTTTTACAATTTTAAATTTTCCTGTGGTCGTTTTTGTATCAGAATGAATAGTTTGTTCAATAATGTGTGCATGGCCCCAGTAAAGCCATTTACCATTTATGTTATGAACAAGGAAAACCCGGATAGGAGCGGGGTGATATAGGCGCATATTAGGTTTGTCAAACTCAAAAACACGGCCTTCAAAATCTTTTATGGTAAAGGGTTTTTTGATGTGTTTTTCCAGTTTCAACTCTTTTGGAAATCCTTGTTCTGTTGTAAGCTGCAATGTATCATTGAATTCTATAAAACTCCCCATTTTTTTCACCTCTTGAATTCACCCATCGACTTCTGCACGTCCACGTTCTTGCGCTGCATGTCATAAAGTGTCTTCTTCATTTGCTTCTCCTTATTGTGAGCTGACCAATGAAAAGCCTCATCCCGCGTGCCCTTTGTTATGAGTATAACTACCTTGCCCGTCTGCGTGCGTGCTGTCCTGCCAGAACGCTGGATTTTTCTTATGGCCGAAGGTGTCGGCTCATAAAATATTACCACATTTGTTTCTACAACATCCAGTCCCTCCTCGGCCACCTGACTTGCGCACAGCACATTGTAGAAGCCCATCTGGAACTCGTTTAGTATTTGCATCTGCTCTTTCTGCGAAAGACCTTTGCCTTTCTTTTTTGCCTGACCTATGAACTCTATGGGCGCAGCGCCTTTGATTTGGGAAAGCGTTTCGCTTATTTTTGTTATGGTATCCCTGTACTGGGCAAAAACTATTATCCTCGCGTCCTTGTTCTTCAGTTCATACGTTACTATTTCGACAAGCTTATTTAATTTCGGGTGCTCTTTTCCCTCTTTTATTAATTCTTCCGTCAGCCGCACGGCGTTTTTGAAATTCTCGTCCGCCGAAAGTCTGGCAGAAGCTTTTGTTGTTTCTGTTGACAGTTTTTCAAGATATTTGCCGAGCGAGTAAAGGCACTGGGTTTCCAGCAGCAGAAGCGCATGGTCGACCTTTATCACTTCTGCTATCAGCGACATGGCACCGTATGCACTCCCTGTTTTCTTCTTCGCGAGACTCTCCTGAAGATTGAGCAGTTGTGTTTTACTGACCATCGAGGAGTTTATTACACGCCAGCTCATAAGTTTTTTTATCCGCGCATTTTTTATGTTGTTCAGATAAGTCCACACAGACTTCATCGGTATAGGCAACTCTACTGTAATCCAGTTGTTGTCAACGCTTTGCACGTAAGGTTTTACGTCCGGGTCTTCCCTTGACCTTATTTCAACATTTTTTATGAACAGCCGGTCATTGACCTCGTTTATTTTGTAGCGCTGACTGCCAGGTGATGCTGTCAGCGCCAGGATAAGCGGGTCCTTGGCATTCTGCATGTAATGCTTTGCTATGTACACGTAGGAATACTGTCCAACACAGCGGTGCGCCTCGTCAAATATTACCAAAGAGAAATCTGATAAATTGAGCAAATTATGTTTCAAATCATTTGCTATGCTTTGCGGAGTTGCAAAGATAATGTCTTTATTTTTGTACAGTTCGAACCTTTCTTCTGCCTTTATTTCTCCTGTAATAGCTTGAAGTTCTACACCAAGCTTAAGCATTTTTTCGAAGCTGCGATAGTGCTGGTTAACCAGCGGCTTGGTGGGTGCTAGGAAAAGTATTTTGCCCTTCATGTTTTTGCTGAGGCGTTCAGCAGCTACTAAAGCCCCGATGCTGGTCTTTCCGAGGCCGGTAGGTATGACGCAAAGCGTATTTCCCGTAAGCGCTATTTTTACAATATTTTCCTGATACGAGCGCTGCTCTATGGTACCGGGATTTATCCAGGGATGTGTGACGAAAAGCATGCAAACCACTATATGTATAGAACTTTGATGTAAGAAATTTAATAAGCTGCTTGACTAATGATATACATATGGATATTCCGGTTGAAGTTCTTAAGAGAGTAAAGCCGTCCCACCTTGAAGAAGAGCGCGTGAAAAAATTTGTCAATCAGCTGCTGAGCGTCGCAAAAACAGTTTCCGGTCTTGACGCGGTTATAGTAGGCTCCATAGGCAAGTTTACATGGCTGGCTGGCGACCACGACATAGACATTTTTATCATGTTTGATTCCACAGTGCAGCGCGAGGAGCTTGAGCGCCTCGGCCTTGAGTATGGAAAAAGAATCGTGGAGGAGCTTGGCGGCAGGTCACATGTCAAGTACGCCGAGCACCCTTACACTCATGCTATAATAAAAGGATTCGACGTGGACGTGGTTCCATGCTACCGGATAAAGTATGGCGAAAAGATAAAATCAGCTGTCGATAGAAGTCCGCTGCATCTTCAATACGTTCTGGACTACATTAAGCCCGCTATGGTAGACCACACCCGCCTTTTGAAGCAGTTCTGCAAGGGCATTGGAGTCTATGGAAGTGACGCCAAGCATCAGGGCTTTTCTGGCTACATATGCGAGCTGCTTACCCTGAACTACGGCTCCTTTGATAATGTTATAAATGCCGCCAGCGAGTGGCATCCGCCGTTCATTTTGAATATCGAAAAACACCTTGGCATTCCTGCCAACCGCTTCAAGGACCAGCCGCTTGTGATTATTGACCCGGTAGACCCAGAAAGAAATGTGTCGGCTGTGGTCAACGGAGAAAACTTCATAAAGTTCGTTGCCGCTGCCAAACGCTACAAGAGCAAACCGTCAATAAAGTTTTTTTTCCCGGATGCAAAGAAACCTTTGAACTCCAAACAGATTAGCAATTTGCAAAAACACGAGACAAAATTCTTAGCGATAAAGATGAAACGGCCAGACGTGATAGACGACGTGCTATACCCGCAACTGCGTCGCGCGCTTAGCAGGCTGACACATTTGCTCGAGCACCACGAATTTCATGTGCTGCGTAGCTTCGAATTTGCCGAAAAGGATCCAATCCTTGTTTTCGAGCTGGAAGTCTGGTCTTTGCCTTCTGTCAAGAACATGGTTGGCCCGCCAATATTTACAGAAAAGCACACCATCGAATTCTTGTCAAAATATGTCAAGAATTTTGTATATATCCATGACAACCGCTGGGTAACCGAGGTGCCACGCAAATACAAGACCGCTGTTCATCTGCTCAATGCTTTCCTGAAAAACAAACCGTCCGTACTGGTTGAGAACGGCTTGCCAAAGTATATAGCAGCCAGTGTTAGCGTATCAAAGGTTATTGAGCACCACGACTTCTGGAAGCTGGTGAAGAAGGACAAGGCTCTTTCCGACTGCCTGAGGAAAAAATATTTTGTTGATTACACCAAAGAGTAAAGTTTTATTTGCCTAGAATGTCCTTTGAAGTGATTTTTGAGCTTGGATCAATAGTTTTTATCATCATTATGTAAGGATCTATTGATATTTCTTCTTCAGATACTTTCATTGAGTTCATTTCATATATCACGACTAAAATCATGAGCACGGCAGCTATCATGGATGTGGATATGAACATCGATAAAATAAAGTTGCTTATATCAAGCAGCAGAAGCCCGATAACTAGCACTGCTGACAGAAATATGTTAAGAACCCACTGGATTTTTGATATTTTTGTCTGGGCTAGGATAAGCTGTTGGTCTCTTGCATTTGTTGCATTAGTCAGTTCATCTGTCATTTGGTCGAATATTACAGAATCCTTCTCACCCTTTAGTTTCATGCCAATTACGATGTCCTGTATTTTTCTGAATTTTCTGTGGGTATCTTCGCTTTTCCAGTAGTCGTGCCACTCTACTCTTGGAACCTCGTTGCAATATTCAAGAAGAGTTTTTTTAAGAGCTAGTCGAGATTTTTTGTCTGAAATATAATTAGAATATTTGAACAAAAGCAAAAGCGAGCTTATTTCTTTTGACACAGCATCCCTTATTTTACTGAATCTGTCCCAAGAATTGTTTATTGAAAATGCTGCTATCAAGCCATAAATCAATCCAATCACTGTAAGGAAAAGGCTCATTTCGTTCAGTGTGAACGTGTCCAATCTATTAAGTGATATAGTAAAGGAAACGAGCACGATAACAATTAAATAATAATAGCTCTTCATGTATGGTTTTTACCATTTTCTGCATATAAAGTTAGATTCGTCTGCACAGAAGGAGCAGGGTTCCTTCTTGTGACAAGAACTAAGGTGAAAATCGAGCCGTGTATTAGAAGCGACCTGTTCTATACTTAATTTTTTACCGTGCTGAATTCCACGGTCTTGAACGCCATCATTGCAGGCGCGCTGCCGCCGTCCTCCTGATATGCCCACCCGTTAAAAAAAAGCCTTGCGTTTTTTGCACTGTTCTTTTGTGCAGCACACTAAAATGTCAGAATCGGTAATCAGCAATATATACCTCTACCTTGCAGGCGGCTTTTCCCCAATTCCAGATTCTGATGCAGCATTACTCTTCCTTTCAGTTAGGAAAAATATTTAAGAAGAATCAGGCATTTTCCTGCTCCCTGTGGACTTTGGCCGATGGCGGTGTCAGGATAAGCCAGTCGTCGCCCATGCCTGCGATGTCGCCGTTTATGGCCAGGCAAGTTTTACGCAGTTTTTCAACAGCCCTTTTCAGCTCTTCCATGTCCTTGGCCTTGAGGTCCCTTATCTTAACAAGAAGTATGCTCCCCTCACGCACCTTTCTCTGGAGCCTGTCCGAGTCAGCATAATTGTCAAGACGTTCCACCTCTATGAGCAGCCTCTTGTCTGTTTTTTCCTCTTCCATGTTAACTTCAACATATTCGTCTCCGCCCTTGAATTTTCCCATTATATCTTTTATTGCCATGTATTCCACCTCAGTATATCGAAGTTGTTTAGCAACTTCTCTTTTATAGCAATACAACGAAATAAACAACATATTACTTCGTTGTTTGCTATATGTGAAATCAGAAAAGTATGTGTTGTTTCTTTTCTGTTTTCACCTTAATCCAATAAGGAATTCCATTATATTTAAGATTTTGTATACTCGCTTTAAAAAGTCCCCAAGACACATGACATTACGCAGGAATTACATACGTAATTATACTACAGAATCAGTGAAGTCGCCGATGAATTAAGCCTTTGCCTTCTCGTTCATGACTTCCAGCATGGATACAATGTTCCAGATTTGCGTGCGCGTGTACGTGGGTATATTTGAGTCATTGGAAACTTCATCTAGTATAGAAATAGCTGAGTTTATGCGGACAGCCAGTTCCTGCTTGCCGTTCAGGTTGTTTTTGGCTTCCTGCACCATGTTTCTTATGTTTCTTGGAACTGTCCTGTCTTCGCTAATTTCGTCAAGAATCTTGCTTATTGTTTCCATGTCCATCGTCCTCACCATGTATTCCATATAATTATGCACCAATTCAGTCGTCCCACTGTTTTCGAGAATTTATAATCGAAAACCTCTGCCGTCACTTACCCGCCCTGTCCCGCAGGCATCATATTTTGTATTTTTTCCTGGTTTTCCTTGAGTTTGTCCTTGAGGCGCTTTTCCTGGCTTTCTATTGTTTTTACTTTAATGTCAATTTCCTCTTTTTCCTCTCCCAGCTGGCTCTTTACATCGCTGGCTGAAGTCTTAACGAGTATAGGACCAACCGAGCGGTAAATATCATCTGTCGCGAGTTCAACATGTTCCAGCGCCTTTTCTATTTCCTTGCTTTGCATCATCAGAGACTGCTTCTGCATCATCAGAGACTGCAGCTGCTGATTCTGCATCTGCAGATGTCCTATAAGATTTTCAAGTTCGCTCATGAAATCACCTAACTAACATAGAATGCATCGGGGCATTCCTATCTACATATATTCCCAGGAAGTGCGCGCCAAGGTGTTGATCCTGATAATCTCTCATGGCATTTTTTGGCCTTGTCATTGGAAGGTATCGGGTTATTAGTCTGCCGTCATGCATGATAGAAGTACCAGATCTGAGTCTTACTCCAAGACTCATCAATCTTTCATATTCAGCACAATTTCTCCGAAATTCTCTCCTTGTACCTGCGTCCATTGTCTCACCTAGCCACTACCCTCTTTCTGAAAGGCTGCCTGACCTTTGCGATTATTCTGAAGCCGCAGAACGGGCATCTTACCCGGTCTTCCATCTCAAACTCTTTTCTGCATTTAAGACAAACATACATTTTTCTCACATCCTATGATCTTAGCAATAAAGTCCCGGAGTAAATATTCGGCCCTCCAAGTCCGCTAATCGTCTACCGTGATAAGATAGCCATAAATTATGATAAATTACATCAGAGGGAAGGGAAAATATGCTTCCTATGTGAATACCAGGTCCATAATCATCAATAGCACGTTCATGATGTTGAATTCTTTCATTGTGATGTACGATCCCTTTCTGTCTTCTAGCTTCAGTATTTGCATCCATTTTTTCTCACCCTTTGAACTCGAATGCACCCGAAGCGTATTTTGTTCCGCACTTCCTGCATGTCCAGATGCCGTTGGATTCCCGCTTTATTGCTGTTCTGGAGCAGGAAGGGCACTTATACTTCTTCCTCGATTTCTTCTCCACTTCCCTTAGTTTTACACGCAGTTTTTTTCCGTATCTGGCAGGCATGTCATCACGCTACTTAATTTGGTGCAAAGGCTTAAAAAGAGTGTACTTTCAAAGTTAGTTTCTTCTGACTTTGTACCGACTTTGTAGTATAATCTTAAAGAGATTGCGGTTATCAGTTTTTTATGGCATCGGATATTGAAACGCAAAAAAGACTATCAGTTTATAAACTGCAAGAGGCTTTATCAATGACTGAAGAAGACCAGATATTAGAGCTATATAAAATGTTTTACACGAATAATAGATTCCCTCATTTTTATCTTCAATTAGCGCCTGGAGCTCCTGTTAGATTTAGGAGCATAAAAAATATTTGGTACTGGCTCGATATAAAACCCATAAAGGGGAATTGCGAGGCGGAAAGAGATAGTCTTGCTAGAAAATTTAATATCGATCCGTATCACATAAATATAGTTACTGTTATTTAGTATCATCTTAACCTTATAGTCTCAAGATTTCTGGGTGCAACCGATTCTACTCTGAACAATTTATGGATGGTTCTTGCAAATTCCACCGCGCCGGTCCCGTCGCCGTGATTGACTATGATTTTTCTCGGCTTGTTTTTGAAGTGCTGCAGATAAGCTAATAGTTGCGGCTGGTCGCTATGGCCACCGAGGCCCGAAACCGTCTGGACTTCAATCTTAAGATCCAGCGTCTTCCCATTATCCATCTGTACTTCTTGCCACCCTTTCTGTATTCTGCGCCCCGGCGTGCCTTCTGCCTGATAGCCGACGAAAAGAATCATATTCTTCGGGTTGCCTGCCATGTTCTGCAGGTATTCTATGGCTGGTCCGCCCATGAGCATGCCGGATGTAGAGATTATGATTGCAGGTTCTGTGCTGTCCAGGACTAGTTGTCGCTCCTTTTGGGAGCCTATTCCATGCAGCCTGCTGTCTGTGAACGGGTTCTTGCCCTTGTGAAGTATAAGCGTCTGTATGTATTTGGACATGTATTCCGGATAAGCAGTATGTATAGCTGTCGTATCCCATATCATACCATCCAGATAAATTGGTACCTGTATATCTGTCTCAGTCAGTATGGCTATGACATCCTGGCTGCGGCCCACTGCAAAGCTTGGTATTAATACCTTGCCGCCCCTCTCTAGCGCAGTTCTTACATGCTGGACCAGTGACGCCTCGCCGTCCTTGTGCGAAGGTTTTGACCCTTCGCTGCCGCCGTAGGTCGATTCTATTATGATGGCTTCAGCTCGTGTGTAATCCGTATAAGCTTTTTCAAACAGTTTTGTGTTTTCGTATTTAATATCCCCGCTGTAGACTAGGTTGTAAAGTCCGTCACCCACATGTATGTGAATGCTCGAAGAGCCAAGCAGGTGACCTGCATTCTGGAATGTTATGCGCATATCCGGAGCTATGTCCGTGACCTCGCCGTATTCCAGTGGTATGCAGTGTCTTATTGCCTCTTCTATGGACTTTGAACTATAGAAGGCCTTTCTGTTTTCTCTTTGACATATTTGTATGTAATCGAGCTGCATCAGCGCAGCAATGTCTCGTGTTGGTCTGGTGCAGTAGACTGGACCTCGGTAGCCGTATTCGTACAGATAAGGAACCATGCCGATATGGTCCATGTGCGCATGCGAAAGCAGCACAGCGTCAAGTGTCTGTATGTTGAATTCTGAAGCGTCCAGGTAAGGATAAGGTTTTGTGGCAGTCAGGCTGACAGCCATGCCGCAGTCCAGAAGAACGCGCGTCTGTGGTGTCTGAAGCAGCAAGCACGACCTTCCCACCTCACGAAACGAGCCCAGGCCCGTTAGTCGTATCCATTCGACTTCTTTGCCTTCAGCGTATATTTTTTCTCCTATTTTATTGAGAAACTTTTTTCTGTACCCTGCATCCTTGTGCAGCATCTTTCTTATGGATTTAATCAATTCAGAATCAATAACAGGCGCCCTGTATATCTGCGGCGTCCAGAATGTCTTTTCCTTTATGGAAAGAAGCGTTTCACCGCTCTTGCCTATAACCAGCCCCGGTTTTTCCGCGTGGATAACCACCTTGGCAAACTCAGGCTCAAAATATATGTCCTTTACACCGGCTTCTTCAGGTATCAGCTTTTTTATAAGTTCTACGGTCTTTTCCTCATTCATGACAATGGACTGGTCAGCCCTTACCTCTATCCGTTTCTTGACCTTGTTGACTATCTTTTTTATCAGGTCTGTTGAGTCATTGAAGAACTCCTTGTTCTTTGTGTAAAGTATTATTTCACTGCCTTCATAGCTTACGTCAGAAATCATGGCATTTTTTGGCAGGTCTTCCTTTATAGAATCCAATATCATTTCATCACCAGAACTAACCCATTTTAATTATCATCCGAAGAAGCACCGTTGTGCAAATTTTACAAATTCAGTCAAATGCAAAAATTAACGATAGGTGGAACTGTCTTATAGTTAACCCAGTAAAGATTCCGAACATGATTTACTGGGTTCACATATACATGGAGAATCGAAGATTCTCATGTACAGGTGAAGCTTTGCTTCACCATGTAGTGCCCAAGAAAGTAATATACGAATTGTTTTCTTGGAGCACTATATTGCAATAAATGTTGAAGATATTTATTTTGCGAATTCAGCAACCTTCTCCTCTTTGACGAGTTCAATTCCATTTTTATCTATTACAAATATGTTTATTTTTTTGCCGCCCGAAAAGATATCGCGCTCTCTGGCTGATCTGATCGCACGCACCGCCAGCCTTACTCCTTCATCCCTGGCCATGCCTTCCTTGTAACCATCCTCTAGCACACCGTAGGCAATTGGTGATCCAGAGCCCGTTGATGTGAATTTATCTTCCTCAGCGCCGCCTGCTGGATCTATGCTAAATATGTGAAGCCCGTCCTTGTCCACGCCACCCAATATCGGCATGAACATGTAAGGGTACCATCTTGACTGTGAAAGTATGTTGGAAAGCAGCGTGGCAATCGCCTTTACTGTTATATCCGCGTTTCTTGTGAGTTTGTATATGTTTATCTCAGCTTTCACTATTCTTATGAGTGCCTGGGCATCTCCTACACCGCCGGATATAGTAAGTGCGACCTTGTCGTCTATCTGATGTATCTTCTGTACGTCCTTGCCTGCCACCAGCCAGCCCATCGTGGACTTGCTTTCAGCGCCAAGTACTATACAGTCTTTACAAACCATACCGACTGTAGTAGTGCCCGTTTTGAGCGTTTGTTCCTGTTCCATCTTATCACCAAATAGAATGCGAATAAAACTGAATATTATTTCTATCGTCGTGAAGTATTTAAATCTTCTTTCTGTGAACTTTGTACAAAAAGTAGGTTTTAATAGTTTTTTGAAAAGGTTGCTGTATGTCTACGCACATGGTTCCGGAAGAATGGCATATTATGGAAACAGAGAAATTTGTAAGACGCGTATTCGAATCCGATCCTAAGTCTGAAGTTGCTCACACATTCCCCACATACGTAAGAGGTAATATGCCGATATTCATGCCTCATATTGCCCAGTATGCTTTAGAAAAATCGCGTCCTGTGTGGCTTGTGGCTTTCTACGGCGAACCTAAGGAGAAACATGTGGGCGGTTACTTGGATGAAGATGGTTTTGCACAACAAATTCATTCTATCGATCCCGACTATATAGAAATCGGGGCTGTAAAACTGCCTGTTGAGCCTGATGTTGAAGCCGATGCCGTAGTTGGGCGAGCAGTCAGGGTTTTGAGAGATACACAATATTGTTGTTCCTGGCGGGTTCAAACAGATGAAGCAGATGCTTTTCACATATCAAATGAAGGCAATTTAACAGCTCGGCGTCTCAGAGAAGGACGTGTTGTAGAAGGTCCTGTATTATTGGGAAATTTTTTATTAGATGATAAAACTGTTCTGGGAAAAGCCGCCGATCAACTTCCACACCCCTGTTTATGCTAGATTCGATCCCAGACCAGATACCCGCATACGTTGTATTTCGCCGATAACTAGGGCTGTGGAATAACGGAAGTTTATTCTAATTACCAGACTTTGGCCTCTGTACCTAAAATTATATATTCCGCTAGCAGCATTATTCTACTTATGAGAAGAAAATGTCCCTATCTTTCTACACGACTGGAGTGCTTTGCTGGCAGCTTTGGCACTGTAAAATGTCTTGATCACAAATTTCACAGTGGTTGCCATTTTAAAACAAAGGCCGACAACAAAGGCAAAAAAGAAGAACTTATTCAGATAAATTTCTAGTTGCTAAAGCTAGAGCATTTGCTTCAACTGATGGATGAATCATCAAGGCTCTAACCTGATGTTTTTGGAACACGAAAAAATACGTTACTTGAAGTGGGGCTGATTTCTTGCTTTAGCACCCCGACTTTAGTTAGAGAATTTCTACGACTTGCAGTCCGCTCTGTTCATCTTATACAAATAGCCGTCGCCCTCTGAGAGGAAATACCCATCTCCATAAACCAGGCGATCACCGTCTTTATACGGCACGTCCATTACAAATCCGCTTATTTCAGTAGCTTGCTTATCAAGAAGGACTTTCATGTTTTTGACACGGGTAACGTTGGTTTCTTTAAGCACGAGAGAGCTTATCTCAGGCATGCTGGAAAACAACCCGGCAGGGAACTGGGTTCTGTTTAAGCCGCCGATAAAGGCTGTTAGTTTTGCGAGTGCCTGTTCATTGTCCACCGGCTGTCCTGCGTAGACACGTTCCTTTCCCAGTGCACACTCAGCGGGCGCCAGAATATAATAACCTGCGACAACTAGCAAAATAACTACAACGACCACGATAAAGGATTTTTTTGCACCGAAGAAATTTTTTACCTTTTTCACGATCCCATTCACCATACAAACATTGATTTTTGGTAGTTAAATCCTTTTGTTCTTGTGTTTTAGGGGCATTACAGCAAAAATCATTATTTTCAGTAGGCTTTTGCTACGTATACAACATGCTTTGCAGGCTTGCCACAATATAGACATGCAGCAAAAGGCTTTTCTTCTTTTTCGTATAAAGTTCCGCGTATTTCATAGCCGCCGGAGTCTGTTTTTATCATATCTTCACATTCACCAGAGCCACACCAGTTCCCCCTGAGGAAACCGCCTTTCTTCGAAATATCTTTCAACTGATTCATGTTTTGAACATCTCTTATGTTGTCGAGCAGGAATTTTTCCGAGTGAACTGCCAGGGATTTCTGAATGCCATCAAGAGTTTTTTTGACTTCCGCCAGTTCGGTAATTTTTATTCTCTTCTTGTCGCCCATCCTTGAGACAGCAGTAACCTCATTATTTTCTATATCTTTTGGTCCTATCTCCAGGCGCAGCGGCACTCCGCGCAGTTCCCATTCATTGAACTTGAAGCCGGCAGAGTAGTCACGGTCGTCCAGATGAACGCGCAATCCTGCTTGTTCCAGGTACTCTTTGACTTCTCTAGCTTTGTTCAGTACGATTTCCTCTTTATTTTTGAAAAGTATGGGAACAATGACTACTTGATATGGCGCAACTTCCGGCGGCAATACAGCGCCTTTGTCGTCGCCGTGGTGACAGATGGTTATTCCTATTTGCCTTGTGGTCATGCCCCAGCTGGTTTGCCATACGTATTGTTTGTTGTTGTCTTTGTCTAAAAATTGAATGTCAAATGGTTTTGAAAAGTTCTGGCCCAGCAAATGTGTTCCAGGTCCCTGAGATACTTTACCGTCCTGCACAAGCGTATCGAAGACAACCGAATAATCCGCGCCCGCAAATGTATCTGATTTCGGTCTCACTAGAATAAGCGGTGTCATTGCTAACGATTTGTATATCTCGCCGTACATGTGCACAACATGCTTTATTAGTTTTTCCGCGTCTTCTTTCGTGGCGTGAGCCGTATGACCTTCCTGCCACAAAAATTCACGACCTCGCAGAAAAGGTTTTGTCATTTTTGTATCCCAGCGTACGATGTTGCACCACTGGTTTACCTTAAGCGGCAAGTCCTTGTAGGATCTTATCCAGAGATTAAACATATAATACATTATGGTTTCTGACGTTGGCCTAAGTGCGTATCGTTCTTCCAGTTTTTCACCGCTGGCCAGTTCGGCAGCCATAAGGGTCTCTGCTCTGAAACCTTTCAGGTGTTTTTCCTCTTTCTTTAGGAGCCTTTCTGGTATCAGTGAGGGAAAATAGCAGTTTTTAACATTATAATCTTTTATCAATGTATCGAAGGATTTTTGGATTATCTCCCAGACAGCGTAGCCCCAGGGCATTATGACGTCAAAGCCCTTTATTGGACTTCGCTGGTCAATAAAGTTGCCCTTTCGCACAACATCGAGGTACCACTTGCTGAAGTCCTCGCTTCTCTTCGTCGTCACACCCATATCTTCTGACATGTTATCACTAATAATTTGATTGATTGTATTAAAAACATTAAAGATCGCTTCTTAATCTTTTTATTCCATCCCTGACATCTAGTAACTATGAGGCGCAAAGAAAAAGATAATAAGGAAGTGCTGCTGTCCGAGGAAAGAACTATATTGTCAAAGGAGCGCACCATACTCTCCTTTATGAGCACGGCGCTTGCATTCATCGGCGTCGGGATAGTAATAATAAAATTGTTCGAAAATTCATCATTCCAGATAGTTGGCTATTTGATTATTGCTGTTGGCTTTGTAGAAATCGGCGAGTCTTTGAGAAGGCTTAAAAGAAAGCAGAAACAGATGAGCAAACTCGAAAAACAAACAGGCGTATAACTAAAATAAAGCTATGATTTGCTTCTAGAGAAATTTTGCCATCTGCACAACGTCTATGCCTTTCCGGTAGTGCTCACGAAAGTAGCCTTCCTGCTCAAAGCCGGATTTTTTGAACAAGTTTATTGCTACATTATTGTCTGCCTTGGCTCTGGAAACTATCTTCCTTATTGACTTCTTTTTCAGTAAATCAATCGCGTGCTCAAGTAGTTCAGTTGCTATACCCTTCTTTCTATATTCCTCATCCACACACAATGTCCTTATCTCCGCAAGATCCAGCTCAACAATAGCTATGCGGATACATCCGACAATTTTCTCAGCGTTATCAGCAACAAAGAAAAAATCTTTTTTCATCTTATCCTTTATGTACTGGTAACCAAAGGTCACGTAACCCATGTAGTCCTCCTGAGAATTGCGTTTTATAATAGCAGCTACGTTCTGCGCGTCTTCTGCCACGGCAAGTCTTATGTTCATGATTATAATCGACACGAAAAGTAGAAAAGGGCTTCTGGATGCGAGTCTACCTTTCTATCAGGATATTGAACATGGCGCCAACGGCCGCAATGAAGAATATAATCGGCGTTCCTATATGGCTGTAGAATACGTATATGAGGCAGAAAATCGTTGCTGTGCTGATGTGTATGGACATCTCTCTCAGCGTCGAGAATTCCAGCTTTCTCCTTGCTTTGCGCGCCTTTTCATAGTAAGCCGAGTTGTAGGAAACGTCCTTGAATTTCGATATCACGCCCCAGACTGATTCGAGGCTTATTATATGGTTAAGGCTTGATGCGAACGCCCTCAGTATCCATAATACAAACTGTCCTGCTGCGCCGAACTGCAGCATCTTTTTCCTGTGCCCCTTGTCGCATAGCTTGCCTATTATCCAGGCGGTTGCAAATCCAACAATAGCCCCGAGCGCAACTATACCGCCCAGCGCTGCAATGCTGCCAACAATAACAAAAATAAACATGGGCCAGAGTGTAGAATTCATCTGGTCGTTATATGATATCAGCGAAGCAGCAACTCTTTTATCAAACCCGTCGCAGCGTAGCGAGAAACTGAAGGGCATCCTCATATCCTTGCTGACAAAAAGCGGTAGTGCCGCAGCCATCAGCAATACGAGTCCGACGACGAAAAGCACGTCAAAGCCTGCAAAAAATATTATGAGGCCTCCTATTAGCGGCGCAGCTATCGAGAAGATCGACGGAAATATATAAAGCAGTGCGACCTCTTCGCCCCTGTTTTTGTTGTCTGTCAGTGTGGAGAAAAACGCATGGAATGGAACCCAGAACAGGGCCTGGGCTATGCCGTAGAAAACAGCTATCGGAAAGAGTACCCTGTTGTTAGGCAGTGTCGCCAGCATGACAAAATAGAGGAAATAGCCAATGAAACTGATCAGCATACCGTGTTTGAATCCCATCTTCGAGGAAATCTTCGCTGATATTGGGCAGAAGATCGCATGTGTGGTGCTTATTATGATGAAGAAAAGCAGAATTGTCGGTATGTCATATCCCAATGTATACAGATAGATGGGAACAAAGATGCTTATCAGGGACATTGCCATTGCCCTTAGCGACATCATCGCGTAGACTTCGGTGAGCTCATTGTTCCTGAGTATCTTGAGTATGAGCAGGTGATGCACATCCATGATATTATATGATGACGGGTAGTTCTAAAACGTTAAGCAGCATAATAATCGATATGTGATCATGAAAAACCCAAGCAAAGCGCAGAAAATGCTTTACTTTATCCTCCCGCTTTAGAAAAGGGCTTCTTGGATGTGAAGCTACCTTCTCGCCACAAGAGCTTAGCTTTTTTCAAGGAAATTGCGGATTTCCCTTGATATTTCACCCGGTTCTTTGATGATGATAGAGTGAGTACCTTCTTCTACCTTCAGCCGTGAGCTTTTGATTTTTCTTGAAAATGCCTTCTCGAGCTGCAGCGCAAAAAGCTGGTCATCTCGGCTGGCTATGATGAGGACAGGCTTTTTTATTTTTCCAAGGTCTTTTTCCACGTTAAAATCGAACATTTTTTTCAGTGCACAGAAACAGGAATGCATAGGCGTATTTATGAGAGAGGAAAGAGCAATCCTTTGATCTGAATACGATTTCATCTTTGAAAAGTCCATGTCCTTTACATGGGAGAAGTGAGTATTTTTGATTTTGGTGTGTTTTATTATGAACGAACACAAGAGATTTGCAAATTTTTTGTGACTGCTGAAATATGTTATTTTAGGGGAGAACAGCGGATTTTTGTAAGACGAATCAATTATTATAAGCTTTTTTATTTTGTCTTGGTGCCTTATGCAAAAAAGGAGCACAACCATGCCGCCCATGCTATGGCCAACCAGAACGACATGTCTGATTTTTTCCCTGTTCAGTATCGCATCAAGGTCTTTCACAATCAAATCAAGCGAATAGCTTTCCAGTTTATCTGGTTTGTCAGATTTTCCATGACCCCTCATGTCCATGTAGAGAACAGGGTAGCCATTACTTCTGAAATATCGAATTTCTTCCTTGAAGCATGTCCAGTTAACCAGCCAGCCGTGCACGAAAAAAATTGTTGGGTTCTTTGGATCCCCTTTTACATAATTGTAGTAAATTTTATAGTCGTCGGCAGATTTCAGGTAAGGCATGGTATTAAATCAATTTTCATGCTTAAAAACACTTTTTATACAAGGCAGATGAAGATTCAATTATGAATGAGAAGTCAAGCAAAATAGCGCTGTTGCTTATCATTGTTGCCCTAAACTCCGTCGGGTATAAGCTGGCCCAGTTTCTCCGTCCCGATGGTTTTCTGATTACAGGGTGGCTCGATTCTTTTGTTCCTTATGTTTCTTATTTTGTCGTCCCTTATGCTTTGTATCCAGTAATCGCCATTATTCCATTCGTGCTTTACTGGAATGACTACAAAAAATACAAGGTAGTGGCGCTCTCATTTGCGGCAGTGCTCGCCATAGCTATTATTATTTTCCTGTTTTTTCAGACTACCATAACGCGTGCGCATGTGGAGCCAAATGATTTATTCAACTGGGGGGTCTCTCTCATTTATTCCTTTGATGAACCATTGAATGCATTTCCATCGCTTCATGTGGCCATACCAGTCATCGCGACGCTTTTCGTTTACCTGAGAAACAGAAGGTTAGGCTTATATCTGGTGCCTGTCACTGTGCTCATAATATTGTCCACTGTGATGATCAAGCAGCACGCCGTGGTGGATATAATAGGCGGCTTGATTTTGGCATTCGGGGTTTTCAAGTACCGCCGCATTTTTGAAAAGTTGTGAATGGGCTCACCCGGATTTGAACCGGGGCCACAAGGTCCCAAACCTCGGATCCTAACCAAGCTAGACTATGAGCCCGCCAGATGCTATTTTTTATCAAGATATTTAAATGACTTTTTTAAATGCCCAATATGTCGAAGTTTTTCCTGACGGGATAATTTTTTGAACGCGGCTTCAGCACGAAGAGCTTCTGATTTGCTGGAATATTCTAATGATAAAACAAGTTTGACTGGCCTCCGACCTTTGGTGTATTTTGCCGCTTTTCCTTGCTGATGTTGTTCAAGACGTTTGCTGACATCGTTGGTGTAACCAGTGTACAAAGAACCATCGCTGCAACTCAAGACATAAACGTAGAACATATCTGATTCTTTTTCCGCCAGCGCTTTTTCTAAAAGGGCTGAATGGGCTCACCCGGATTTGAACCGGGGCCACATGCTATTTAGTTCTTTCCGCATTTCTTTTGCAGAAAGGGCTTCCCTAAGCACGAATCCTAACCAAGCTAGACTATGAGCCCAATTAAATATTGTTATTTTCAAGCGATTAAACCTAATTTACCTCCTGCTGAGAGACGCTTCGACCGATTGAATATCAACTTGCTGATGTTCTCCAACGAGCATTCTTTTGTAAGCGATAAGGTCTTCTCTTGGTATAACAGGAACTTTCAGGCCGAAGATTTCTCTTTCTTCGTAGTGAGAAAAGTCTGTCGGTACCGGAACCAACTTACCAGTTCGGGCATCACAGATTTTAATTCCATAGCCACCATCAATATCAATTTCCTGACCTTTGTACTCGAGTGTCATGAGAAGAATATCCCATCTTTCATCTCTGTGGTGAGCAGGACCAAACACAATATACGGCCTAACATCAAGAACAATTTCTCTGAGTCTCTCATCTGGAACATCTATGTCAAAGTCATTCAGTGGTCTTGGAGAGCCATAGATCTTTGCAGCAAGTCCGCCAGTAATCTGGAACGGAACATCATACCTTTTCAGGACTCCTATAATCCAATGAAATGCTTCTTTTGTATTTTCCATGCACATCGCAAATCCATTACATGTGTAATTAACCAAACTAGGCACCATAACGATGTTACGAGCCCGTCAAAAATATCATTTTCTGTGACCCTTCTTAAATACAGGTTAATAATTTATTAAAATGGCGAAAATATCCCATTTCCTGCGCCTTACCCGGTGGAACGATTGGATATTGAATATCGCTTTTGTCCTGTTTGGCTACTTTCTGCCGCTGACAAGCATCTCTGTTTATGTGTCATTATTATTCATGGTGATTGTTTTTCTGCTAGTGCAGTCATTCGGGTTCGCCATAAACGACTATTTTGACGCGCCATTTGACAAACTAAAGAAATCCACACGGAACCTGATTTCCAACGGTCTTATAAAAAAATATGAAGCTCTGATATTTTGCGTAGCTCTGGTCATATCAGGTTTGCTTATATCACTATTTTATTTACCCTTCACATCATTTTTAGTGATTCTGATTCTTTATATTATGTTTTTTGTTTATTCAGCGCCGCCGTTTCGATTTAAGGAAAAACTCCTGCTGGATGTCGTTGTCCATGGGTTAGCTACTCCCCTGCTGCTCCTGGCGTCCTATGCGCTTGTATCGATTATTGATTTCAAGATAATGCTTATCGCCACCGCAGTTTTTGCCTCTTCAGTTGTAGTGTGCATTACCCAGGAAGTAAGGGACATCGCGGCAGACAAACATGCCGGTTTTAGGACCACCGCGGATTTTCTCGGCTACAGGAAGAGCTTAAACCTTGTAAGAGTCCTTATAATTTCCGGCGTAGTGCTTTTTTCACTGGCAATAATCTTGTTCCTGCCTAAATACCTGCTTCTGCTGATGCTAAGCTCGTTCTTCCCTTTGAAATACCTTTTTGGAAAACCAACGCAAAAAGAATTTTATCATAAGTCCATAGATTCCTGGAATAAGGGCATAATAACCTTGTTTATAATAGGTGTCCTATTGCTGCCTATTCACATGGGATGGATAGCGCTATAGGAAAAATTAGACACCTATTTTTTCATTACTTTGTCCAGAGCGGTTTTGAGCTCTTCTGGTGTACCATTATTATTTACTTTATAATCGACGTAGGAGAACGTCTTGTCAAAATTGAATATTTCGTTTTCCCTTTTCTCCTGCCTCTGAAAGTCCTCAAAATTTTTTGGATCGTTTTCTCGCCCTCTTTTGTTAAGTCTTTCAAATCTTATCTTTGCATCTGTTTCTATCACTATTAGCTTTACTGATTTTCCAAACGCTTTTTTTGGTATTTCAAAGTCCTCCGACCTGCGAAGTGGCGTTAGGATGAATTTTTCGCTTTTGGATTCTTTAACCCTTTTTACAACTTCTTCCGCAAGAAAGGTATTTCCATACTTTACTCTTAGATTTTGAAGATTATCCCTTGTTAGTTCTAGGCCTTCTTTTTTACACATCTCACGCAGTATATTGGCGTAGTCTATCACGGAATAGCCATATTTTTTTGATATATAATCAGCAGCCATGTCTTTGCCAGAGCCAATGAGCCCTGCAAGGCATATTACTCGCATGCTTTCATTTTTAAGTTCAGACATTTATAGTTCTCCAAGGAAGCAATGAATATTTTACTTCCTTGGGAACTATATGTGAAACAAGTTTATAATACTAAAAATTTTTACTTGTTTCACTATAAATCTAAGTAGTGGATGACCAAGCGGCGATACCTATGACCATAAAAGAACTTCTCAAGAAAAGGCTGACAAAGGCAGAACTAGGATTTCTTCCCACTTCTTTCGACATAATGGGCAGCAAGGACAAGGCCGTGGCAATAATAGAGATACCCAAGGAGCTGGAAAAAAAGGAAGCTCTGATAGCAAAGACTCTTATGAAAAAGCACAAGAACGTTAAAAGTGTGCTAAAAAAAACATCTCCCATAAAGGGCGTCTACAGGACACGCGACTACGTGCTCATTGCAGGCAACAAGAACACCGAGGTGACCCACGCTGAAAATGGCTGCCGTTTTCTTCTTGATCCTATGCGCGTCTATTTCTCGCCCCGTGAATCCACGGAAAGGATGAGAATAGCCGAGCGCGTGAGGGAAGGCGAGACCGTGATGATTTTCTTTGCCGGTGTCGGACCCTTCCCGATTGTAATAGAAAAGAAGGCAAAGCCGTCGCGAATAATAACCATCGAAATAAATCCGTCTGCTGTTGAGTACCTGTGGAAAAATATCAAGCTTAACAAATCAAAACTGGTTGAAGTACTGCTGGGTGATGTTGCGAACAATATAGAAGATTATGCTGGAAAATGCGACCGTGTTCTGATGCCGTTGCCGGAAAAATCAGCAGATTACCTGGCAGAAGCGATTAGATGCCTTAAGCCCAAAGGCATATGCCATTTTTATTGTTTCTCCGACGAATCATTAGTTGACGAAAAGAAGGAAAAAATATCCCAGGTTGCCGGATCCTTGAAGAGAAAGATAATTTTCCGTGAGGTGCAAAAGGTCCTTCCCTATGGCCCGCGTATCTGGAAGTATAGGATAGATTTTGAGGTTAATTGACTTCTCCCGGTAAGTGTAGCAGTAACCAAAACGAAAACAAGACAACACATCAGTAATCAGCAAGAAAGCGAACATCTGCCTACGTCTTTAGTAAAAAGTTAATGAATCAGATTAATTAATACAAGGCATTAAGATATAATTATGGTAAAAATAAAATCCCTGCACGCACGCGAAGTCCTGGACAGCCGCGGCCATCCGACCGTTGAGGTGGAACTTAACGGCTTTCGTGCCATCTGTCCCGCAGGCGCAAGCCGTGGAAAATACGAAGCCATTGAGCTGCGTGACGGCGGAGCACGTTATCATGGCCTTGGGGTTCGCCGGGCCGTTGAAAACGTGAACAAGATTATAGCAAAGCGGCTGCTGGGTACGAAGTTAGACCAGCAGCGTATTGATGAGATTTTGTGCAGCCTGGCTGGAAGCAACAAATGGAAACTGGGCGGCAACGCCACCACACCGGTCTCCATAGCAGCCTGCAAAGCCTCAGGCGAAAAAATACCTGGATTCAAACCTTCAATACCTGTCCCGTTCTCGCTTATTGTTGAAGGTGGTGCTCATGCTGGCAATGATTTGAGTATACAGGAATTCATGCTTGTTCCTCTGAATTTCACAACGTTCAAGGAAGCTCTGCGCGCAGTTTCAGAGATTTATTACACGCTCGAGAATGCTGCGGTGAAAAAATACGGGAAGACTGCATCTAATGTCGGATATGAAGGCGGGTTCGCTCTTCCATTGGGCGATACGAAAATCGTATTGAATCTGATTTCTCATGCAATAGAGGAAGCAGGCTACTCTAGGGAAGTTAAAATAGCACTTGACGCAGCAGCGTCGCAGTTTTTCAACGGAAAATATAATATCGATGGTAGGAATCTAACTGCTCCCCAGCTAGCTGAATATTATCTGGACCTTGCAAAAATTTATCCCATAATATCAATAGAAGACCCCTTTAACGAGGAAGACTTTGAATCGTTTGCAATGCTTAAGGCAAAAGCAAAGCGCTTTCTTGTTGTTGGTGATGATCTCACGGTTACGAACATAAGCAGGATAAAGAAAGCAATAGAAAAAGATTCTTGCAACACACTTCTTGTGAAAGTAAATCAGATAGGTACAGTGACAGAAGCCATCGAGGCGGTCAGGATGGCCAGGAAAAGCGACTGGAATATAATAGTGTCGCATCGTGGCGGCGATTCTGAAGATACTTTCATAGCTGATTTTGCAGTTGGCCTCGGCGCGTTTGGCGCGAAATTCGGAGCTCCAATGCGAGGCGAGAGAACATCAAAATATAACCAGCTGCTGCGCCTTGAAGAAGAAGACACGACCTATACCGGAAGGAATTTCAAATTACCTTGAAATCAATTACCGTGTGCAGTGTTCTTGGTGAATAGGACTTGACCTTCTTTTTTGTTATAATTTCATAGCTTCTTGAGAACGCTTTACAAACTTCTCCTATTTGATCCAAAGGCTTGCTCCATAGCTCACTTTCCCTGTAAATATTATGATAATGAATTATGCAGCCAGGCTTTGCCATCCATATGGCTGCTGCGAGAAATTCCTCTGTGCCGGGAAAATAGCCCATCAGTACGTGGTCAGCCTTGCCGCCAAAAGTTCTCGCAGCGATTTTACAGTCGCCCTGGATTGCTATTATATTGTTGATTTTATTCAACTGGATGTTATCTGTCAGCAGATTGTAGGCTGTAGGATTTTTTTCTATGGCTATGATTTCCTTTGCTTTTGTGAGCTTTGCTATTGGCAGCGAGAAGTAACCTATCCCTGCGAACATGTCTATGATTGTTTCTCCTTCCTTTATCTGCGAAAGCAGCCTTTTTCTTTCAAGCAGGTTACCCTTGGAGAACATGATTTTGCTGACGTCTATCTTGTATAGTATGTCATTTTCCTTGTGAGTCGTAACTGTGTTGCTGCCAACAAGCACGCTAACAGACGGCTCCCGCAGCTCGCCTTTTATTTCTTTTATTTCACAGACTGTTTTCACGTAAGGTAGTATTTTGATGACCGCTTCTGCAACCTTTTTCTTTTTAGCAGCTGACTTTATCTTCATTTTCATGAGAAGAATATCTCCGATTATCTGGTAGCTGCCTGGAATCTCGCTTTCTTTCATGCCTGTCAACTTTGCAATTTTTTTCTTCAGCATGATAATAGGATAAGTTTCTGATTTTAAAAGCTATTTACCCTAGAATTAGTCATGCTGCCGGTTATTCAGGATAATGGTTGTAATGGAATACCAGACGGTTTCATAGAGGCGAACATAGGTGACGTAGACAAGAAGCTCGACTTCATGAGGAAAAAAAGCATTGAAATGGGATATCGTTTTGTCGGCAGGCACGCAGCGATAAAAATATGTAACTGGACCCGTGAAAGTATCCGCGGAAAGAATGTTTGTTACAAAAATAAATTTTATGGTATTGAATCCAATCAATGCATCCAAATGTCATTGGGTCAATTTTTCTGCAATTTCAATTGTCGTCATTGTTGGCGTAACTTTGATTATATTTTGCCGAGAGAAAAAGAAGACTGGGATGATCCGGTAAGCGTCCTAGACGGCTGCATAGATGCACAGGTGGAGATACTGCAGGGCTTCTATGGTAATCCGAATGCCGACCGTGAGAAACTGGACAAAGCCATGATTCCGCAGCATGTTGCTATTTCGCTTTCTGGCGAACCCACGCTTTATCCGTATCTGCCAGAATTCATCGACGAAATTAAATCCAGAAAAATGACAGCCTATCTTGTGAGCAATGGCACCAGGCCTCAGATGATTGAAAAACTTTTGGAGCATCAGCCTACAAATCTTTACGTTTCATTCTACGGCACGAATCCGGAGATGTATAAGAAAACAGCCATTCCAATGGAGAAAGACTTCTGGGAGAAAGTAAATGAATCGTTGATGATGCTGGGCAAATTCGACTGCAACACTGTTGTAAGGTTAACACTAGCCAAAGGCTTGAACTTCACAGACCCGAAAGGCTACGCGGAAATCATAGAAAAATCTGGAAGTAAGTTTATCGAGGTCAAGGGTTTCATGGCTGTTGGAGGCTCTCGTAGAGTTATGAAATACGAGGATATGCCGCTTCACAATGAAATCAAAGAGTTCGCCGCGGAAATTGAGCGCCACTCGTCCTATAGCATAGTTAACGAGAAGGCTGACAGCAGAGTTGTGCTGCTTTCGAGAAAATAATTTCACCGGTTAACTAATAGTATTGTATATATTCCCTTCCGCTAAATTCCCTCAGAAATGGCGGCAGTTTTATCTGACCGTCGTATCTTCCTCTGTCATGATCTCTGCCGAGACATCTCATGCAGCCTTTTCCTACCACTTCTTCAAATCCGTCTATGGGCATATAGCAAAAAGAGGCGACATGAGGGTTTCCCTGCGTGTACACATTTGCCCATTCTCGCATCGCCGCGTTGATTTTGTCCACTTCATGGGAGTTTTTGTAAATATCTAGGATATCCGGGTCTATTTTACCCATAACTAATTCATGTGCCCCGCGAAAATCAATACCCTGGTGGCAAACGTCTGTTGTTGGCGGGAAAGTAACTCTTACATGTACTTCTTTGGCGCCCATTGCATGAAGCAATTTAAGATTTTGCCGTATCACCGTGCCGCGTATTACACTGTCTGTAACAAAGACATCCCTTTCTGCTACAAGCCTGTTAAGTTTTAGTCTACTCCCTGCCAAAGACCGCCTGCTTATGTCGTCAAATGTCATAAAACTTCTCTGGGTAAGGGATACTCCATCCGGTAGTCTAATAGGGTATCTTTCTTTCGGGGTTGCTTTGTACATCGGCATTCCTGAAGCGTGCGAGTATCCCATTGCAGCATAATCTCCAGATTCTGAATCTGGTATAACATGATAGAATCCGTCTACAGGGTTGTATTCATGCAACTTTTTACCCAACCTGACTCTATTATCACAAACTAATCCGTCGTCCGTGTCAGGTCTTGCAAAATATATTCTTTCAAACTTGCATGGCGTTGGTGTTATTATTGGCAGATCTGGCGAGTGGCTCTTGAGGCCTTTTGTGTCAATTACTATAACTTCACCTGGCTGGACTTCCCTGATGTTTCCATCATTCATATCAATATATGGATTGTTGCTGAGCGCAGGATCTTCTGAAGCAAAAGCGTAAAGCCCACGCTTATCGTTTTGATAAACATATAATGGTCTGTAGCCGTTTCTGTCTCTGAATGCCACAAGCGTATTTTCGTTAGGCAAGATTGCAACAACCGAAAATGCGGCGTCTTCAAGTTCTCTAACTAGCTCTTTTGCCCCATCTGCTATATTGCCGGCTTCAGCTATTTGATTCAAAAGAAACGCAGCTAGGGTCTCTGTATCCGTTGTTCTTTTATGTCTGTAAGGTGTTTTTGTTTCTATCCAGTCCCTCAAAACGTTTGAGTAAGGTATTTGACCATTGTGGCATATATGAGTTTTCAATCCCCCCAGTTCAACTTCTATCGGTGGTATGTTTTCCTCATCTGTTCGGCTTCCGTCTGTTCCATATCTCAGTCCAGCCGCGCTTATATGTCGCTGTGGGCTTTTGAAATATTTTGGATAAAATTGAGACGCGGGTTCTGAACTTGTATAAGTTTGTCTGCCGTCAGATAGCCCAACACCCTGCGGATATATTCCGCCTCTGTTCTGTTCGAACTGCGCAGAAATACATGTTAATGGAATGACATTTTCCCAGTTAACAGAATACGCGCCCACAATGCCGCACATAAATTAGCTATGATCATTAAATTTAAATAGAAAAAACATTACGCTTCCTCGACTTTCTTCCCTTTTTCCTGGGGGATTATTTTTAATTTTGCGTTCTTGAAGTTTTTTTCCAGTTCTTTGCCGGCAAAATATTCATGAAGAAATATAGCCAGTGCCGCCACTTCGCTGTGGGGCTGGTTGCCTATGGCTATATTGTAATCAGCTAACGTATAGATGTCCGGCGGCACCTTTTCACCTCCAACGACAACTAGGATATTGGTTTTTTTTCTCAATGTTTTGATTTTACCCTGTATTGACATTCCATACATAGAAAGATGGCAAATAGAGAATTTTTTTCTTTTGTATTCCTCTACTACGGATTTCCAGTTTTTTTGATACTCTGCTGTGAAGGATCCGCCCCATCTGGCTCCGACTTCCTCTATATTTTTTATTATCCCGCTGTCCTGGTCGCCGCTGTAGATTATTTTGTCAGCGCCCAGCACACGTGAAACAAGCCCACAATGCGTAGATATGCGCTGATCCCTGCCTAAGCGATGGCCAAGGCGAAGAATGACTAACATAAGTAAAATATGTGGCGAACGGTTTATAATGCTATACAGCACGGTTCCTTTTCACAAATCTTTCAATCCTGTTAAGAGCCTCGTTGAGCAGCGGCTCCTGTGGCAGGTAGACTATCCTAAAATGCTCAGGCATGTCAAAGCCTGAGCCATGGACAGTGGCAACGCCCTCTTCTTCTATTAGTTTTGTGACAAAAAGCTTGTCATCTATTTTGAAATTTATTTTAGGAAAAGCATAGAAAGCGGCCTGTGGTTTCTTCATGCTGAGACCTTCTATTTCGTTTATTCTCTTGTATACGATATCGCGCCTGCTGCGCAGTTTTTTTATCGCATCCCTTACATGCTTCCGGTTGCCTTCCAGTGCCGGTTTTACAGCATACTGTTGCGGCGTCACCGAGCAGAGTCTTGCTCGAGCCAGCTGGAAAAGTGCGTTCTTCGCGTCTTTCAGTTCTCCTGAAACATCCTTTATTGCTAGCCAGCCCGTTCTCCAGCCAGGGGCCAAGAAATTCTTTGCTAAACCGTTGAACGTTATTACCGGAACCTCTTTCGAAAGAGCAGCCGTGTGATACATTTTTCCCTCAAGAATCAGCTCGTCGTAGATCTCGTCCGAAAATATCAAAAGTTTGTGCTGGCCAGCCAGGTTTATGAGGTCCTTCAGCGTCTGCTTGTCATATACAGCGCCCGTCGGGTTGTTCGGATTTATTATGACAATTGCCTTGGTCTTTTCATTGATGCTCTTTTCAATGTTGTCTATGTCCAGGTTCCAGTTCATGTTCTCGTTGAGCGTGTAGAAATTTATGCCAATATCGTAGAGATTCAGGTATGCACTGTAAACAGGATAAGAAGGCTTTGGTATGAGGACATTGTCTCCGGGATTGAAAAATGCCGCAAAGCACATCCCTATGCCTTCAGACACTCCGGATGTTATAAGTACATCGCCATTAAGCACATTCACTCCGATGCTGCGGTAGTAGTCAGCTATGGCATCCACCGCTTCCGGTTCGCCCATTGAATCTGCATAAAAGTTCTTGTTCTGCTTCATAGCCTTTATCACTGCGGCAATGAGGTGTGGCGGGGTTCTGAAGTCAAACCTGTTGGGGTCGCCTATGTTAAGGTATATCATGTCTCTTTTTTTGGCAACCTGCTTCGCGAGCACCGCGATGTCTCTTATGGAATACTTTACGTTCTTTGTCCTTTCAGCTGGCTGCATAGTAATAAATTACAGTAAAAGAAATTTAAGCTAATCATGGATATTTACTCGCGTTCGTATCTTACCACTATTTCGTTTCTATTGTCAAGAAGATAGTACTCCCTGTCAAGACGGTACGTAGCGCCATTTACGCTTATTTCAGGCGTATGAACGTAAATCTGACTTAAAAGTCTCCTTGTATCACTCTTTGAAAGTTTATGATCTCTCCTGAGTCTTAGAGCTATTGAAACTTCAAAGTTTTCTGGAAGACGGTCTTCGTTCATTTTTCCCAGCACATTAGTTGATTACAAAAGCTTAAAAAATAGCCCCGGACGGATTCGAACCGTCGTCCGAGGCTTCAAAGGCCTCTATGCTTGACCGATCTGCACACCATTCCTTCCGCTTTAGTGCAGCTTTCTGGAAAGGTGCTCTACACCACGGGGCTGTATTTTCTAATTAGAAAAGCAAGCTTTTTAATTCGAATAATCATATCAGAACAATGGTCAATAAGATAGACTGGGCAAATATCGATACTGTACTTCTGGATATGGACGGCACACTCATTGATCAGCACTATGAAGATTATTTCTGGGAAACACTGGCGCCAAAAGCCTACGCAAAGAAAAATAAGATAACACTGAAGAAATCGAGGGAAATATTATTTTCCAAATATCATGAAAGAATGGGGCATCCGGAATGGGGCGATGTAAATTTTTGGTCAAAGGAGCTTGGATTGGATTTGTGGAAAATACGCGACAAGGCAAAGTACCTCATTAAACTTCATCCTCATACGATGCGTTTTTTGGATTTTCTTAAAAAACACGGCAAAAAAGTATATTTGGTCACAGCAGCCGACAATAAGTCAACAAAATATAAAATAGCGCACACGAAAATTGGAAATTATTTTGACGGCATCTTCACCCAAACAGATATTGGATATACTAAATGCAACACAATGTTTTGGAAAAAGCTGCAAAGAAAGGTAAAATTCAATCCGGAAAGGGCTTTGTTTGCCGATGACAGGGAAGACATGATAAAAGCCGCCGGAGAATTTGGAATAAGGTGTGTTGTTTTGAAAGTAAAATACAGCTCAAGGAAGCCGAACAGAAACTCGAATGGACTGTTTTACGTCCGTCACTTTGACGAAATTTTGTGATTACAAGACTTAAATAATCTACAAGACAATGTTAGTTGGGTAGTTATGACCGGTGAATTACGGACAGTCCAACACTAATTCTATAGCAGTTGTATTTAGTTTTTTAAGTACGAAAATCAGTATAATTGGAGAGATTATATGAAGATCCTTTTGACCCACTGCGACTACATCGAATACGAAAAGAAAAAGAAGGCCATAGAGTCAGCCGAGCAAACCGACACCGACAAGGAACGCGTTGAGGAGTGTCTTGTTGCTTTTTGTTCTTCCGAGGAGGGCGACGACGATTCAGTGGCCGAGAAGACAGCCGATGAAATTAAAAAAGTAGCTGAGCAAGTCCACACAAAAACCATAGTCGTTTATCCTTTTGTTCATCTCAGTTCAACGCCAGCGAAACCTGCTGTCGCGCTGGCCATGGTCATAAAAATCGCAGAGAGTTTGAAAAAAGATTATGAGGTTCATCGCTCACCGTTCGGCTGGTACAAATCTTTTGAGCTGAAGTGCAAAGGTCACCCTCTTTCTGAGCTTTCACGAGAGATAACTTCTGCAGCACAGGAAAAAATCAAGCTAGTAAATAAAGAGAAAAAGGAAAAGCAGGATTCAAGAGGAAAAATAATTCTTGACCGCAGGAATCTTACGCCCAATGATCACAGAATACTTGGCGAAGAGTTGGGCATATTTCACCTCTCAGAGGAAGTAGGTGCCGGACTGCCTTTATGGCTGCCAAACGGGGAGACCCTTCGAAATATTTTGATTCAGTTCATGAGACAGATAGAAGAAAAGTACGGTTACCGGTATGTCAGCACGCCCCATATTACCAGAGGACATCTATATGAAAAAACCGGTCACCTGCCATACTATAAGGATTCGATGTACGCGCCAATGGACATTGATGGCGAAGAATACTACCTTAAACCGATGAACTGCCCTCATCATCACATGATTTATAACAAGCTGGTTGAAAGCTACCGTGACCTGCCTCTGCGTTTGGCAGAGCCTGGCATGACATACAGAAATGAGCTTTCCGGAGTGACCTATGGACTGATAAGAGTACGTGCGTTTACACAAAACGACTCTCATATTTACATGACGCCGGATCAGCTTAAGGAAGAATTTCTTGGTGTATTGAAACTTTTCAAGGAAGTTTATGCAATAGTCGGGATAAAGGACTATTGGTTCCGCTTGGCGCTTCCTGATTTCAAGAATAACCCTGACAAGTATACTGGCGACCCGAAGGAGTGGGCGCACGCCTGCGACGAAATAAGGGATGCGATGAAAGAGTTCAGCACAAAGTTTGTAGAAGAAGAAGGCGAAGCGGCATTCTACGGGCCTAAAATTGATGTTCAGATAAAGAACTCCCTGGGTAAAGAGGAGACCATTGCAACATCCCAGGTTGATATAGTCGTGCCAAAGAGACTGGGAATGTTTTATATCGATGCAAACGGCGACAAGAAAACGCCAATAATTATTCACCGGGCAATCCTTGGCAGCTATGAACGCTTCGTTGCATACCTTCTGGAGCAGACCGAAGGAAAGCTGCCTGTATGGCTTTCGCCGGTTCAGGTAAAAATCTTATCGCTTACAGACAGGAACTCGGACGCTGCCAACAGGTTTTGCAAATTATTTGTGGAAAAAGGCATCCGTGCAGAAGCTGACTTAAGGCAAAACACTGTTGATTACAAAATAAGAGATGCGGAGATGCAGAAAACCCCTTATATAATTGTAATAGGCGACAAGGAAGAAGCCAACGGCACGCTTGCGGTGCGAGCACGCGGCGAAAAGCCGCGCTTCGGCGTAAGCGTCGAAGAATTTCTGGCAAAGATAACAAAGGAAATAGAAAACAAACAATAAGTGTGTTGTGTTATTTTAGCTTGCGTATCTAAATTTTATTTATGTTCTCTGAAATACTTAGCGGCCTGGTGGCGTGGGTCCTTTCCATTATACATACCTATGGCGCTTTCAGCGTGTTCATCGTAGTGATTCTGGAAGAGCTTCTGCTTCCTGTGCCGTCTCCTCTCGTGATAATGGGTGCCAGCTTTATTCTCATACCGCCCGACATCGCGTTTTGGGATGCAGTGTCAAGGATATTTTTCACCATTGTCATTCCTGCATCCATAGCGTCGACTATTGGGTCTTTTTTTGCATATGGCATAGGATATTTCGGCGGCCGCAGGCTTGTGATGAAATTTCACAAATTTCTCAGGATATCATGGTCAACGGTAGAGGCCCAGGAGAAGAAACTGGAAAAAGGTAATAAGGTCTGGGTAACTATAGTTGCCCTTCGTGCCATACCTTTCTTTCCAATCGCCATTGTATCGCTTTCAGCCGGCGTCCTACGGTTGTCCTGGAAGAAGTACGCCGTAGCGACATTCATCGGCTCAATCCCGCGAACGTTTATTCTGAGCCTGGTGGGATGGGAACTTGGCGCAGCCTATGTCAGCATTGCGGGAAAACTAAATATGATGGAAAATATATTGACTATCATAGTTGTGATAGCGGTTGTCTACGCATTGTACAGATACATGCATAAATACACCCACCACTACAAAAGAATTTTTTCTAGAAATAAAGATAAAGGTATGCAGAAGTCTAGATAGATTTTTCAGATTTTTATTTTTTTGTTCAAGATATTTGCGAGACTCTCTTCCTCGACTTGTCTTATGTAATTTTCCTCAACGCTGCCGCGCAATACCCTGAGATCGTATTCTGTTTTCTTTCTTGTGTCCAGAAGCTGAATTATTCTGGCATGTACTTTATCTAGTTCGACATTTACTAATTCCAATTCTCTTTCAAGCCTGGCAACCTCATGTCGCATTTCTTGTTCGAGTGTCATAGCAATCACCATCGCATCTTCTTTTTTCTGAAAGAAGACGGGATCTCAACATTGTTTATGTAATATCTGTTGCCTTTAGACAACAGTTTTAAACAACGTTGCAGATAAAGAAAAGACCAATACCCAATATTATATGCCTGCCGGAGTTCTTAAAATTATCTTATCCTACAAATTTTTCGTCATATATGGAGATTCAAAGGAGTAACCGAGTTTCTCGTAGTAGGTTCTGACACCGATCCCGCTTGTCACTGTTATTGAAGTATAGCCAGAGGACTTTGCAATTTCTTCTGCCTTTTCTAACAGCTTCTTTCCAAGTCCTCTGTGCTGCCAACCACCTGTTTTCCCTATCTCCACCATACTACCGTATACATGAAGTTCTCTTACCGTTGCCGTAGCCGAAAGTCTTAATCTAAGAAAACCAAGGAGAGCATTGCCATTTTCATAGCTGAGAAAAATTTCTTTTCCGTCCGACGCATCGTATGTAATTTCTTTTAATTCCGGCTCTCCGCTTGTTTCTTTTGTATGACCGACTTCGCGGCATCTTATGCACCGGCATTCAATGTTTTCTTTTTTCATCCTTTCCTTTGCAAGCTGCCGGAGATTTGTTACCCTTGCACCGGCTTCTGATTTGTGCTCTGATATGTCGCGCATGACACGTTTTATTCGCACGAATAGCGGAACAATTTTCTTGAACTCTATGAGTAAGCGAATCATTTGATCAGTGTTGAGCGGTGTATACCTTCCGTTGCGCCATAGTTCATACAACTTAGTCCCTGGCACAACAAGCGTTGGATAAATTTTCAGCTCATCGGGCATGTAATCAGCCGTGAAGAGGGAGGAAAACATTTCTATTTCTTTCTTTTCGTCTATTTTTCCAGAAAGACCGGTGAGTCCCGGCATCCAGTGCACACAAACTTTCAGCCCATTTTCCTTCAGGCGTTTTATGGCATCTATGTTCGCCTGCGAGTTATGCCCTCTGTTGATTATTTTCAAAATATTATCATCCGTGCTCTGCACACCAATCTCAACACGCGTGCAACCAAGCTTCAGCATCTGTTCTATCTGTTGCTGGCTGCAAAAATCAGCGCGTGTTTCTACCGTCATGCCTATGCAGCGGTTTGCTGCAGCTTCATTGATTAATTGTGCGTGATCTAGGTCGTTCGCTGTGACATTATTAAAACCATCCAGGCAGCGTTTGACAAACTCTTCTTGGAACTTAGTTGGCGTTGCCATGAACGTGCCGCCCATTATTATTAGCTCACACTTGTCAGTTGAATGTCCAATAAGATTCAATTGCTTTATCCTGTTTGTTACCTGGAGAAAAGGATCATAATCATTGCGAATGGCTCGCAGTGTTGTTGGTTCGACGCCGGTGTAGCTCTTCGGCGCGATAAGTCCTGTTTCATCTTTACCTTGAGGACAATAGATGCAATTAGCAGGACAGCTATTTTCATGTTTTTCATGCATCCACATTACCGCTATGTTTGCCACGCCCGATGCGGTCCGGACGTTTTTTATTTTTAGGAGTTTTTTGATTTTGTCATAATCTGGGTCGCTTGGCGAAGCCAATTCAAGTATCTGCGAATTTTTTACTAGCGACTTTCCGCCAGCAAGCTTTATCTTCGCTAGCTCCAGCTCCTCAACGGTTTTTATTTTGCCGCTTCTTATCTCGTCAAGCAATCTTTGTGCTATCATAATAAAGATAAACAAGCAACACTTTAATCCTACCAAAAGCTTTATATAGATAATTAAATAAAATATAACTTAGTTTAAGGTGATATAACATGACTGAGATAGAATGTAAGACCATGAAAATAGGCGGATCTTTGGGAATTATACTTCCAAAGGATATAGTTGAAAAAGAAGACATCAGGCCAAGCCAGGTAATACGGATTAAGATAAGCAAGCAAGTAAAAGTAAAGGATGTATTTGGATCTTTGCCTGACTGGAAAACGCCAACACAAAAATTAAAGGACGAGGTGCGAAAAGGATGGTAAACTATCTTTTTGACACCTATGCGCTGATTGAAATAATAAAAAACAACCCGAACTACGTAAGATTCATGGAAGAATCAATAGCAACGACACGCTTCAACCTGGTAGAGCTTCTTTACATAGTGATGGCCGAAAAAGGCGAAGCCAAAGCCAGAGAAGTTTTTTCGAAATTCAAAGATGCAGAAATTGAAGTGCCAGATGACATTTTGGTCAAAGCAATGAAATTTCGCCTTGACAACAAAAAGAAAAATTTGTCATATGTGGATTGCATAGGATACATGACAGCATTAGAAAACAAGATAAGGTTCCTGACAGGAGACAGTGCTTTCAAAGACATGCCAAATGTAGAATTTGCAAAGTA
>JBAZQV010000037.1:0-8942 GCA_041645025.1 Candidatus Aenigmatarchaeota archaeon | reverse complement strand
GCGGAGAAAGTTGGGAAATTCGTTTTCATAGGACGTTATTTTTTTGAGGCGGAAGAATTTGTAGACACTGTATGGAAGCACCAGTATCAGCATGCCAATAAACACCATGTTTACCATTAGTGCAAGGCTTCCTGTGTATGCCGCCGCCGAGATAAGTAAAACAAATACGACCACGGATATTATAAGAATTAATTTGCTTGTGTTCACCCTGGAGTGTTTTATTTTATAAGACTCTTTCATAATTATAACTTATTCACGTTGGGATTAAAAAGAATATCCTCAAGAAATTTATCGGTAATTTTGACGTGGTTAGAGCTTCTGGTACCCTACATTGGATTCGTAGATTTTATCAGAACTATAAACGCTATCGAAAGCAGCGGCAGGAGTATAAAGACAACAAAGGTCTGAACCATTATGGTTCCAAGCCCCGCAGATATGGTAGATATGATTGAGGAAAGAACTATGAAAAATATAGAGCCTGTTATTATCAGAGTGAGGTACATTTCCACATAAAGGGAAATATCCTGAGAGTACTTTCTTATACGTCTGCGATAGTCGTTCATAAGCTCATTGCTCTTTTCCTTCAGGAATATTCCGATGTCGCCGCCGGTCATTATCATTGTGTTAATGCCAAAAAGCAGATCTCTCATATCCTTTGACGGAGTCACCTTCGCCTGTTTTTTTATCGCAGCTATAGTGGTCATGCCAAACATTTCCACATCACGCACTATACTTTCCGCTTCTTTTGTCAGTTCCCCATATTCCTTGAAAGCGGTAAGTATTTTGAATATTACAATGGGCGGCACGTTAGAGCTTGCTATGGTCGCCATATAAGATACGGAAAATGGCAGAAGTTTTTTTATTTTGGTGTCCCTGTTTTTAGCCATTGTGGTTGGATATGAATAAAAGAGGAAGAAAAGCAATCCGGACAGTGTCATAGAAAGTGTCATGGACAATATGACAGCTATTGCAGGAGACACGAAGAGGCCGAATAGGAACGACAGCAAAAGAGACTCCAGGAGGAACGTCACTGCAGTTGTGAAAAAAGCAATAGAAAGATACTCCTCCAGTGTGTAATTCAAGTTGGCCTTTCTCAGGTCTTCCTTTATGTCAAGAAAATAAGGCTTTAGGATTCTTGTAAATCCACCAAACAAATTATAGGATAAACTGGCATAACTCATACTTCTCCCTCAATTCTGCCAAGCAAGAAGTCAGGAGAAAGATAGAACATATTTATCACGGACGCCACTTTCCTGTAGTCGGTTATGTTTTTGTTTACAAGCCACTTGATAACCTTAGCACGCTGCTCTATTGATGTCCGTATTTCTTTTTCCCCCATGCCTGTCATGTCGGAAATTTTCTTTAACAGAGCGCTTTTGCCAACCGCCCTGAATTCATCACTTTTGGCATCCCAGCTGATTACCTCGTTCATAATAGGTAGTTTGATATTCTGGTCATACCCAACAACCTCTACCGCTGAGAATACCCTTCGGTTGTATTTCCTGCCCTGCTTCATCCTTTTTATAAAAAGAATAAGGTCCAGGTTCTGCATCAGATTAGGTGGCAGGTTTATTGGAGGTGACGTCATTCGGTCCACCAGTTTTGTAAAATTCTCGGCATGGATTGTTGACAGGCCAGGATGACCAACAGCCATCTGCTGGAACAGTACATAGGCCTCTTTGCCACGCACCTCCCCGACTATTATATAATCAGGCCTCTGACGTAGTGATTCCCTCAACAGTTCAAACATATCTACCTTGCCTTCCTCGGATATTGGTGTTCTAGCCACCTCAGCCACCCAGTGGGTATGTGGTAGTCTTATCTCAGACGTATCTTCTATGCTTATTATTTTCATCTGAGGTTTGATGAAAAGCGAAAGCACGTTTAGCAGGGAAGTTTTTCCTGTGGCAGTTCCCCCGGAAATAAGTATAGATGAGCCGTGTTCAACCAGGAACCAGAAGTAGGCCATCATTCTCAGGTCGCAGGTACCATATTTTATTATATCCACCGGTGTCATGGGCTTGTCAGAGAACATTCTTATGGTAAAATTGCTCCCATTGCGCGCTATGTCGCTGCCAAGGGTCGCCTGTAGTCTTGAGCCATCAGGAAGAGTCCCGTCCAGCATCGGCCTTGATACTGAAATTGTCTTTCCGGACCTTTCCGCAAGTTTGTTTACAAACATGTCAAGAACATCTCTGTTCGAGAAGCTTATGTTAGTTTTTATGGAGCCGAATTGTGGATGTCGATGATAAACAAATATAGGTATGTTCACGCCGTCGCATGATATGTCTTCAATATATTTGTCGTTTACAAGTGGATCTATGCTTTCCAGCCCAATGAAATCCCTGATGACATAATAACGCAGCATCTCCACCGTTTCCTTGTCAAATTTTGCTTTAAAGTAGGCCAGGGATTTTGTAAAGACCACATCAAGATATTTTATCACGTCACCTTTTCTAATCTGGGAAAAGTTTATGTCCAGTTTCTCCTGTATATATTCCTTTATCTCGTTCAGTATAGTCTGATATTTCCCTATGGGTGGTTCAACCACATTGTAGATAAGCTCCCCGAGGCGCTTGTCAAAATATATATGTGCATACGCAAAAACCTTCTCACCCTTTGCAGGATTTGCTGGTATAAGCGGGTATTTTGTGTCAACGAGCTGGATGTCCTCACTGGCGGCAATTGCCAGTTTCTCCGTACTGATTTCCGGAAGCATTATGCCATCAACTGCCCTGGTTTGCATGGATTGTTGTGGATACGCATATTGCTGCATAACCACAGGCATAGCATCATCTTCTATGATACCGGTCTTCATCTCTTTAGGTACTCGCGGTTTTACAGAAAAACATCTGCCGCCTTTTACTTTTACGAATTTGTTTTCCATAAACAGTCTCCTACTAACATTCAAGCCCTGGATATTGTAATTTTTTCATTCTTTATAATCTCTATGAGTTGTGCGCTGCTGACGACTTCACTGTTGTTAATAATATGGTTACTACTAATTGTATTGTCGTAGTCTATATTAAAAAGTTGACGCTCTACAGATACGGAGCCATCCAGAGCGCTTACGTTAATTATTCCGCCTTTCAGGTCGCGCTGATCCTTTATTGATATTTTGTAAACATTTTCAGATACCTTGCCCGGTATCACAACCCTTATAGTTGCGTTATTGGTATTTGCAACCTTTACTATTGCCGAAGCCACGGTATCAATAACATTCTCCATCTGATCCTTGACAGCCATAGTCTTTACACCAGCCTGGAGTGTATTGAAGTTTACAATAACGTAGCTCGTTATCATTATGCCCAATAGAAAAAGAAGCATTTCACTTATTAACCTATACTGACCCTTAGAATAATCCCTCTTCGGAGAACGAGTTTTTATGACATAACCTATCATATTATACTAATCTTTACGTTGCTATTTATTAAAGTTCGGCCATTGTCTTTCTGTGTTGTGGAGTCGCCATCACTCTCTATAACTACCGTCTTATCAAGTCCGCCAGAAGCTTGCTGACCAGTAAGACTTATCTTGAAGTCCTTTAAGGTCTTGGCGTTTCTAAGTTCGACGTAGTTGAGTGTATAATCTGTTTTGTAATTGTTTTGTGATAATTTATTGCTCTTGACATTGAAGAGTACCGGATCGTCTACACCCCAGGTTCCATAATAAGTACCGAGCTCCTGCTTGAGAGCCGAGCTCCTGCCTAGTGGTATTTCCGCGTCCGTGGCATATATGGTCCCTTCTGTCTCAATAGAAAACTCTAATACCTGCCCGTCAAATCTTACCAGACCTGGCATGGGTATAATTATCTGGTCCCTGCCGCCATTATTCGCCACAGCCTTTATCTTGCTGTCAAGCGTTTGCATGAAAGATTCCGAGGTTTCAAGTAGAGAAACATCCTTATTTTTTTGTATGAGAGGTATACCCCAGAAATATACAGAACCAACAACACCTATCAATATGCCTGATATGAGCACGGCAGATAGCGCTTCCTGTTGACCTTTCATTCAACCTTTCTCCTAATCCCAGCAGAAAGCTTGACCAAAGAAGAAGCTTCCGCTTTCATATGTAATTTACTTGTGCGGCGGGTAATATAAAAGTAATCCAGCGTAACATGAAGCCGTATCTTGTAGTATATGGCAGTAATTTGGGTGAAATTCGAGCCCTAACTGATGTAATTGAAGTTGTTAATAATTAAAGCTTAAAAATTACATTATTGTTATGGCAGTACAGTTTTTGGATTTATCGATAATCGTAGCGTATATTCTTGTTATACTTGCTGTAGGTTTTTATGTAGGCAAAAATGAGAAACTTGATGATTTTCTTGTTAATCGAAGAAAAACCAAATTGCTACTTTTAGTAACTTCACTTGTTTCAAGCACGGCCGGCGCGGGTTTTATTTTCGGCGCCGCTTCTGGTGCTTATCAAAGCGGCATGTCATTTGGCATTACACTTACGTTAGCTTATGTCCCAGGCCTTATACTTGTAGGGTATTTTGCGCCCAAAATAAACAAGTTTGGCAGAAAATATAATGCGCATACAATAGGTGATTTCTTTGCAATACGGTATTCAAACAGGGTACGTTTAATTGTAGCGTTAATGACAATTATAGCATTTTTCATATATGTTGCTATGCAATTTGTTGCTATCGCGTCTCTGATAAAAATAATTACAGGACTAGATTTCACAATAGGACTTTTTGCGTCGGCATTGGCAACAATAGCTTATGTTGCTGTGTCCGGAATAAAGAGCGATTTTTATACAGATTTCGTACAGTTTTGGCTTATGATAGTATTTCTATTTATTTTGCTTATACCGATAGGATTTATTAACTTGGGTGGAGTAGATTCGCTAAAAGCTTTGCCGCCGAGTTACTTTGATCCATTTGCATTTGGAGGAATAGAGTTCTTTATTGGCGGTTTAATTTTAGGTATTCCGATTTTACTTGTATCTATGGACATGTGGCAGAAAATTTATGCGGCAGAAAGCGAGAAAACGGCCAAGAGAGTGTTCCAATTAGGCGCGTTGATAATAATACCGTTTGCAATATTGCCAACAGTGATTGGTATGATGGGCGCTGTAGCTGTCCCGAATTCTGATCCCAATTCTATAGTTTTTATTTTAATGACCAATTTCCTTCCAGTAGGTTTGCTGGGTTTGGGTTTAGCCGGTATATTGGCTGTTGTAATGTCTACTATTGACAGCATGCTGATGGTTGGCACAGCAACATTAACAAAAGATTTTTACAAAACATTTATTAACAAAACCGCTGACGAAACTAAAATGCTAAAAATAGCAAGGATATTTACAGTTTTATTTGGTTTGCTTGGACTGCTTACAGCATTTCTGTACTCTGATATACTACAACTTGGTCTTGTAGGCACATTTATTCTAGTGGTTTTGTTGCCGCCATTAATTGGCGCATTCTTTTGGAAGCGTGCTAATTCAGCAGCAGCTTTCTGGTCAACATTAGTTGGATTCGTAGTGCTTCTAATATTTTTGCCATCGATGCCAAAGACAGCATTTATACCAAGCATTCTTTCAGGCGTTATAATTTTTGTTGCTCTTTGTTATACGACAAAAACTAGGCTACGAATCAACCGCCAGTAGATTACACCCGTTCTTCGCAGAACCAATTAACAGGATTAATCAAGAAAACCTAAAACTTAGTGAGAATCAGATAGTCAGCGGCTTTCTTGCTACTGGTCTGAACTGCTTTGCCTTCATGGTGGAAAGAAGCATCGAATTTATGCGCTTTTCCAGCTTCTGCATGCGCTGCTCGACTTCTGGGCCGCTCTTTTCTTCTGCCACTACTCCTTCAGCCGCTTCACCTATTTCCACCCGCTCGAGGAAATCGGTGAGTTTTTCAGTCATCTGCGTAACATGGCTAGACAACTCGGAGACCTTGTTTATCATCTCCGAGTTTATTTTCACGACCTCGTCTATGATTTTCTGGTTTGTCCTTACTACATCAATGAGCTCTTTAACCATCTCGTTGCCCGAACCCGATCGTTCCATGCGTTCTACCCGCTTCTCAATCCTTCTTATGGGACCAACAGGCACGATTTCGTATTCTTCCTCTTCCATTGGCATATTTATGTTATTGGCAAAAAGAGTATAAAAAGATGATTCAGTCAATCATATTTTTACTTTTCAAATTTTCTAGGATAAGCTTGTCAACAGGCGGCGCTTTTTTGATGTCTTTTGAATCAACCCAGAGCAGTTTTTCTATTTCCGAGGAAGCCTTTGGCTTGCCAGTGAAGTTGGCAGTGTAGCAGGTCATTTTGACTATAGTGCCAAGAGGCTTTCCATGAGCCTGGGCCCTGAAAGTTCCATAGTACTTTATTGTAGAAGGTGTCAGAGATACGGATAGCTCTTCTTTTACTTCCCTTATTAGCGCTTCCTCGTCACTTTCTCCTTCCTCTCTTTTGCCTCCAGAAAAATAAAAAACGTCCTTGCCCTTCGAAACCGTGGCGAGCGCTTTCCTATCTTTGATAAAAATAAGCGCAATTTTGTCGATTTCCATAACTAAATAGTAGAATTCAAAAAATTAATAGGGGCAGCGAAGCTGCGACTTATAGTGAACCAAGTAAAGAATCTGGATATTATAACTTGGTTCACTATATGTGACCAACTTGTGTGATATCCAGAATATTAAGTTGGTCAGCTATAAGGCTCAACGACTATGCAAAATGCTCTAGTTCCCGGTGAAAAAAAAGTCATATAGAAATCTGCAATAGGACCTCCGTGTTCTTTAAAGAATCTGTAGATTTCTGGTGCTGTTTTTTCGCTATATTGCATCCATTTTGTATGGGCGCCAATCACTTGCGATTCAAAACGCAATTTTTCTTTGCGACTAGGCAGGGAAATTTTAACATATGTTTTGCCATCAGCCCCGAGGCCTATAGAAGAATCTTCCTGTCTAACCACAACACCAAATGTCGTATATTGAAGCGGTCTATGCTCTCGTGTTGCTCTTGCCATGTTACACAGCATTGGATATGGCAAGTTGTTAGTTGCTAACATTTTATCAGTCGCCGTAGTCTCCGCCGCCCGGAGGCATTCCGCCCATAGGGCCTGCCGGCGCCTTTGAAGTTATCACATCGTCAATGCGCAGAATCATCTCCGCAGCTTCGCTGGCAGATTTAATTGCCTGGGTTTTTATCTTGAGTGGTTCAATGACGCCTGCTGCTTTCATGTCAGCCAATTCGCCCCTCATGACATCTATGCCATATGTAGTCTTGCCTTTATCATGCAGTGTTCTGAGGTTGACCAGAAGGTCTATTGCATCCTTACCTGTGGATTCTGCCAGAGTGCGTGGAATTATTTCTATGGCTTCCGCAAAGGCGTTTATGGCTAGCTGCTCTCTTCCACCGATACTATCTGCATATTCCCTTAGTTTACGTGCAAGTTCTATTTCAATGGAACCGCCACCCGTGACCAGCTTGCCTGTCTCCACAGCGCTTATGATTCCAAGAACAGCGTCGTCCATAGCTCTTTTTGCCTCGTCAACAACATGTTCCGTTCCACCTCTTACCAGTATTGAGACAGCCTTGGGGTCCTTGCACTCGCGCACAAAGATCATTTCCTCGCCAGCTATCTTCAGCTCTTCAACGATTCCGGCGTAACCTATGTCATCCTTTGTGAGTTCGTCGACGCTGGAAACGATGTTGGCGCCCGTAGCCTTTGCAAGTTTTTCAATATCACTCTTTTTGACACGCCGGGCTGCAGCTATACCGTTTTTAGCAAGGTAGTGCTGTGCCAGATCGTCAATACCTTTCTGGCAGAAAACAACGTTGCAGCCGCTGTCCACAACCTTCTTCACCATATCCTTCAACATCCTTGATTCCTGTTCAAGGAAAGCCTGCAGTTGGGACGGGTCGGTTATGCGTATTTCCGCATTTGTTTCTGTCTCTTTTACCTCCAGAGCAGCATCAAGCAACGCTATTTTAGCGCTCTTTATGTGCTTAGGCATGTTTGAGTGGACTATTTCCTTGTCAATGACAAGACCCCTTATGAGTTCTGTGTCATCAATGGAACCGCCTTGTTTCTTCTCTATCTTAACATCACTTTTGTCTATGACCGTCTTGCCGTCCTTTGTTTCAGCAACAGTTTTTACAGCCTGAACCGCTAGCTTTGCCAACGGCTCTTTTGCCGCCTCGCCTCCCTTGCCAGTCATGGCTGTCATGGCTATTTTTTCCAGCGTCTGAATATCGTTTATTGTCACCGTTTCAGAAGCCTTGTCGAGTATCTCTAGTGCTTTGATTCTGGCAAGCCTGAAGCCGCGTATAATCATTGTAGGATGAATATCCTGGTCCAGCAGCAGCTCGGATTTCTTGAGCAACTCGCCGGTTATGATAACAGCAGTTGTGGTACCGTCGCCAACCTCTTCTTCCTGGGTCTTTGCCACTTCAACTATCATCTTGGCAGCAGGATGCTCTATTTCCATTTCATTGAGTATGGTAGCGCCGTCGTTCGTTATGGTAACGTCACCGATGCTGGATACGAGCATCTTGTCCATGCCCTTAGGACCTAGAGTTGTCCTGATAGATTCCGCCACTGCTTTTGCAGCAGCTATGTTGCGCGTCTGCGCGTCCTTTCCAGTACTCCGAAGAGTCCCTTCAGGAAGAATAAATATTGGCTGTGTTCCGTATTGTCCGTTCATGCTAATCATCTCCAGGCCCCTTTCTTTCGCAAAGAAAGTCCCCTGGGTTCAAAGAAACGATATTATTATGCCTCTTTTCCACCAGCGCTCTCAAAAGACGTCTAACGACGTCAGTCGTTTTTGAAAGAAGGCTGTGTATACTTTCATGCACATATATAATAGAAACCTTTAAAAGCGTTGCAAAAGCCAGTAACATAAGAGACCAAGAAAGGCGCAGACCTTTTCAAACTTATAATATTTTCTTTGACTGCCGACTACTTTCTTTTCTAAAGAA
>JBAZQV010000025.1:0-12851 GCA_041645025.1 Candidatus Aenigmatarchaeota archaeon | reverse complement strand
TAATGTCTTCTGCATACACGCAAAAAGCAAAGCTTTTTGGTGCGCCGGAAAACTTTGTTTTCCGTGCGTAGCAGTGACATCATAATATGTACGGTTATTTATGTCACATGCTATAAGAGCCGTGCTTGCCTATTCTCTTCTCTAGCAAGTAAAAAAAGTAAGGATAAAAGAAAAAAATTCCTAAACTTTCAGCTTTCTAACGTATCTCTTCGACACGTCAGCAACAGCTTCCTTCATACCCAAGCCTACTGCCAAGGCAAAACCGAGTCCAGCTGATGCTATGATTACCAACAGGATGTTATTCACAAGGGCTGCTGATATTCCTAGTATGGGCAAAGCCAGCGCGATGGACACGTACAAGACGAAGAAGAACAACGTCTTGCCAACGAAAATTCCATACAGGCTGTTTGTTTTTTTCAGGTGACTCTTTATGTATTCTGCCAGCACGAAGCCAACAACCATTATGACTGCGGCTCCGATTATTCTTGGTATGAAGGCGTTTATTTCGGCGATCCATAAGGATAGTGCAGTTACGCCAAGAACTTCACGGGACAAAGCTGCTGTGATGAATCCAAGGTAGATCCACCATTTTGCTATGACTGCAAACATGTTCGAAACGCTTATTGCAGGTTTGCGCGTCTCAGTTATGTAGTAGTCCAGTCTTACTCTGTCCAGGACTTCCTTGACAACTCTCCCAACAACCTTGCCGACTACTAAACCGATTACCAGAAGTATTATAGCAGCCACAAGGTTCGGCAGGAAATTCACTGTATTCGTAGTTAGTTCGCCTAAGATGTCGACTAACACCATTTTAAACTCTCCTCCATTTTTTGATATTGTATATCTTTGTATAAAATGGCTCGGTCCCGTTAATAAAGATTTTGTTAGAGCAAAAACAGTGAAAATTACGAGAGAATTACGATTTTATAATAAAAAAGCGCCGGCGGCATTGACATACTCAGAGTTATGGCTTTCTGTATTCTGTTCTGGGTTTTGCATAATCATCTCTTTTTTGGACGCTGTAGATTTTTGAATACGAATATCTCCCTGCTTGTAGGCGTTTCTATGCCATATATTGATCCGCATCTTCTATAGCCGAAAGCTTTGTGCATATTCAGGGATATCCTGTTGCTCGGGTTTGTACTGGAAAATATCTTCGAGTAGCCTTCGGCTGCTGCCATCTTTTCAGCTTCTGAAAACAACTGCCTGGCTATCCCGAGATTTCTATTAATCTTAGAAACAAAAACAAGCTCGACATATGCAGCCGGATAGTCAATAAAATCAAGCGTAAAATGAAGAAGTCCAAGTAGTTTCCCGTCAATGCATGCCAAGAGCAATCGCTTTTCTTTTATGAGCTTGTCGAATTTGCGACCCCAATATTCTGGATTTCCTATTGCCTTTCTATAGGGCTTGTAACAGCTGCTAACGTCTTGCAATCCTGCATCTCTTTCCAAGGCGAGCCGAACAAATGCCCTTTTGTCGGGTTTTCTCGCCAGATGCACTTCAATTCGCATAATCATTTCACTTTTTCAGCATATCTTTTGCCGTGCTGACTTTTACATAGTTTTGTTTTATCGCCGCAGAAAAATCCGAATCTTTCGCCAACAGCACTTCAGAATTTGTTATTTTGTAAGCCGCGACCATAGAAGCGTCTGCTAAAGAGAGCCCGAATGAATGTTTTATTTTGGCTATTTTGATGCATGAGCTGGAATCTACAGGAACTATGCTTATGTTTTTAGATACCATGATCTGGGCAAATATGCTTTCTGCCAGAGACGGCATGCCTTTTTGATACAAAACAGCAAAGAATTCGCTTAATGCAAGCGCGGGTATAAACAGCTCGTGCACGCTGTCTTCTACCTGCTTAAGAATTTTTAAGGAATTTTTCTCTCCTCTTGAAAGCTCTATTAGGAACCACGTGTCTGCGCAAATTCTCATTTTTTCATCTTCTTTGCAAGCGAGGCTTCGTTTTCCTGCCTTAGTTTTCTAATATCTTCATACGTAACTAGCCCGGATGCCTGCCTGAACAGCTGCACAAGCTTGCCTTTCTGTGGCTTTGTTATGACAATTGCGCCGTCTGCGTCCACAACAAACAGCTCGTCGTTCGGCATGATGCCCTCTTTCTGGCGTATTTCTATTGGTATTGTTATCTGACCTTTTTCCGTAACTATCGTCTTTCCAATAATATCGCTCATTTTTATCACCAAGTAATACTGGTAAGAAAAATATATAAAGATTTCTTACTCAAGCTGTCCAGCATCTTCCCGTATCTGTGGCTGAAAACCGTTTTCTGCAAAGACACCTACTTGAGTATGAAAGCGCCGGCGGCAGGAAATTCCAGCCATGCTTGCGTTCTTTCCGCAAGCGCTTTCTTTTTAAGAAAGGGCTTTTTGAACCTGCATGTGCCATAGGCACTCTAGCTAACCCTTTTCCGCTTTGCGCAAAAGCGTTAACGGAAAACTCAAGGCTAGCGCGTATTGGCGACCTTCCGCTTTGGTTAAGCTTTCTGGAAAGGTTATTACCAAGCTCCGCCACACCGGCATTTAGAAAAAATATGCACTAAAGATTAAATAAACAAAGCTAAACATAAACAAAAATTAAAGAAAAAAAGAAAAATCTATTTCTTCTTTACAAGGAAAGAACCGATTACGCCGCCGATTAGTCCCAGGATAAGACCGATGATGGCCATTGCAACAATGCCAACAGCTCCGACTGCTGCACCTAATGCAGTTGATCCGAGTGCAGTAAAGGCTGCTGAAAGAAGTACTGCTGCAATAACGCCTTCTACTATGCCGCCAATCAAGCCTGCGAGAAGACCCACTACTAGACCTTCACTCGCTTTCTTGACCTTAGCATACCAGGCTGCTATTACGCCACCCAGTATTCCGCCTATCAACCCCAGGATTGAATGTACAAAGCCCAGGATTATTCCTAAGACGATAAAGGCTACGGCTCCTATTAAAACAGCTTTCCAGTTTATAGCCATAATAGAACTACGCATTTCTTGGTTCTTAAAGATGCGTAATGCGGCTTAGAATTTCGTCATTCTTAGGTAAAAAGAGCGCCAGCGGCAGGAAATTCATCGAGGCAGCATAATACTGCGGAGCCACCTAAGGTTGGTAAGACCTTAGGAAGGATATCCTTCCTCGGTTTTGAACCTGCAAGTCCAGAGGACACCAGTTGTCTCTATGGACGCTTCGCGTCGTTCGAGATTCACCCTATTAGCAAGAACTAATAGTCTGGCGCAATGCCAAGTTATGCGACGCTGGCCTTTCCTTTTAATCTGTTTATAGCAGTAACCTTTAAAATGAAGGTCAAAATAAATGGAAAATCTGTTGTCGTCAGGGGCAAGACTGTAAAAGATGCACTTAATTCTGCCAAAATCAATCCCGAAACTGTCTTGGTCAAGAGGAAAGGGCAACTGATGCCGCACGACGAGATTATAAAGGACAATGATGTCCTTGAATTAATTGCTGTTATTTCTGGTGGCTAGCATGAATTCTCAAAAATGTAACTGCGGGAAGGCGGCGGTTTACCTGCGTGTAAACGAAGGCAGGCATTACTGCGGCCTATGCTTGACAAGGCAGATAGAAAGGAATTTTACAAGAACCGTAAGCAAAGAAAACATGGTCAAAAAGGGCGATAATATCGCTATTGGCGTGAGCGGCGGAAAGGATTCGATGGTACTGCTGCACCTCATGGACAAGCTCAGGAAGAAAGTTCCCATAAAAATATTTGCAATTACTATAGACGAGGGCATAAAGGACTACAGGAACAAGAGCATAGTTGTTGTCACGGATCTAACCAAAACAATTGGAATTGAACACCATGTTTTTTCTTTCAAGGATGAAATAGGCGCTTCCCTAGATGAACTAAAGGAGAGCAAATTCTGCACAAAATGCGGAGTTTTCCGGCGTTACCTGCTGAATAAAAAATCCCGCGAACTGGGCGCCACAAAGCTTGCTGTGGGTCACAATCTTGACGATGAATCGCAAAGCATCATGATGAATGTCATGCGCGGTGATGCCGGCAGGATAAAAAGAAAAAGTGGCAGCAATAAGTTTGTGCCAAGGATAAAGCCGCTCAAAAACATCGCCGAAAAAGAGTTGGTTGCCTATGCCATCGTAAATAACATACCCTATTTTGAAGGCGAATGTCCTTATTCTCTTGACAATGTCCGCCGCGATGTCCAGACAATTATCAATGAAATGGAAGCAAAACATCCGGGCACCAAGAACCAGATTGTCAAATTCGGCGAAAAGGTGACATTCGTAAAAGAGCCACAGGACATAAAAGACTGCTTAAAATGCGGCGAACCTTCCTCACAAGAGGTTTGCAAGGCATGCCAGTTAAGGGGAGAAGTTAAGAAAATCTAATTATTTTAAGAAGTTTTTTATTATGTTTTGTGCATGAAGAAAATTTTTGATGCGTTGAAAAATCACTTCATCGATTCGACTGCGATTATTACTGCCACAAATCCAATGTATACGGCGCTTGAAATGGGGCCGGCTGGGATGTCTAGCGAAACCTCCATGCACGCAAGAATGCTAGGTTCATTGCTGACATACGCTGGATTCGGCAGTCTTTATGCTCAAGGTAGAGACTTTTCAAAGAAGGTGTTCGGAATAACAGACGCTGCAAGCGAGCGTACCAAAGCCTTACATGATACATTATACACATTTGTTTACCTTGCAGCTTTACAGCCACCGTTTTATTACGCAGCAGGCTCGCGGAACATAAAAGAGATTGCAATAGGAACTATCGGATCAGCTGTAATGGGGTTGCTTTCAGGACCCGTAACAGGTTACACTGTTGATTCTTACAGGGATTTTACGGGACTAAAGGAATCTGAAAGGCTACCAAATTTTATTAAAAACCAGACACCAAGAACGAAGAAATATGCTGCCGCGTTGCTGACTGCTACTTCTGTGGGTTCGTTGGCTGCATTTTATTCGTTAAACAGATAATTAGTTTTATTAAACTCCGGCATGATTCAGAGCTCATTAAGGTATCACAAAGGACACCAACTTAAGACGTGGTCTTAAGCCTGAGATTCTCCTCTGCCAGAGTCCTATGACTAATCAGATTCGATACGTTAATTCCTTGATAAATCGAAGCTCTGATCTTTCATAACAAATAACCTATACTTCATGTCCTATATTTAAAGCTTGTCCAGAAGTGCGTTTGCTTGGGCTACCAAATCCTTTAAATTTGGTATTTTAGGCTTTTCACGCAGCAAATCCTGGAGGGTTATTATCTTTTTGCTAATAAGCTGTCGGTGGACTGATATATCAGCTTTCAGCAGCGTGACTGGAAGGACTTTCTTGTCCTGTATAAGAGTTTCCAGCGAAAATTCCTTTTCGTAGCGCCAGCCAGTAAGGCGTATTCCTATACCCTTTGCATAGAGCTTGGCATGTTCAGAAAATTTCGTGTTCGTAACGACCCAAGCAGCGTCAAATTTGTAATTATTCTTGCCGTTTTTGTTTCCGACCACTATATCATTGAGCCGTGCATCTACCTGGAGGCATATGCCAAGGCCGGTAAAGCGGTGCGGGTTGAAGTGGCGCTTGCATTCTATCAGAAAGGTTTTTTCCTTTGTTGCTATGAGGTCCACCTGGTGCTCGACGTACATACCCTGTATGAGCTTGTTCCAGGTGCATTTGTAGCCATGGGCTTCTAGCACTTTCTTAATATACAGTTCGAATGTAACAGGATCGAGATTTGCTACAGCTTCCCTCAGCATGAAGAGCGACTGGCCGCTTGCCTTGTCAAGTTCATCAAGAATCGTAGTGTATATCTTGTGGGTCGTCATGCCGTCCTGGACGGATGCAGCTATCTTTTTTGCTATCCTTCTGGCGACGACATTTGATACGCCAGCCCTTATGCAGGTTCCTATTATCTTCTCTTCGCTGAACGCCTCCTTTCGGCCGTCTGCTTTTATTATGTACATTCGATCACACACTCAGAATTTTTTTCATTGGATTATCTGACACAAAGCTTCCCTGACAGTTTTTTTCATCAAACTTGTATTCTTCTTCTGTATCTTCCTCTGGCGAGTAAATAAGAAAAGGCACAGGACCGAAAATATGCTCACCAGTCTTTGAATTTGTAATATGATCACTTATAACAGCTATGTTTATTGAGCGCAGCTTTGTTATATGGGAAAAGACTTCGGCATCCACCTTCTCCAGGAACTTTACCTTAGCAGCAAAATTTTTATCATGGGCATATGTGTCAGCGCCGTTTATATGAAGTATCACAAAATTATATCTATCCAATGCATCTATGGCCTTTCTTGCACGCAGATGAAGGTCATTTTCCAGCTGGCTTAGTGGCATATCAATAATGCTTATTCCAAGATACCTGGAGGTGCCGCGTATTATGTTCACGCCGCTTATAGAGCAGGCTTTCACGCCGTATTTCTTATTGAAATTCCTTACTTTCTGGCGGGAACCAACACCACGTAAAATTATATAATTGGCAGGTACCTTCCGCTTTTTGTTTACGGGGTGATTTGAAAGTATTTCGTAGACGTCCTTTGCAAACTCATTAAGTATGTCAGCTGTTTTTCTTGCTCTGTGGTCAAGCGGTCTTATCGGGCGTGTCTTTTTGCCGTAATCACTGTCTGTCACGTGTTTGTCAAGGCCGGAACCTGTTAGCATAATCACCACGCGATGGCCAACAAGCCGGTGAACTTTTATTTTTACACCCTTCACCTTTTTAATTTTTCTGTTGATGTCCCTGACCAGCGTGTCAAGTCCATGCTCATCGCGACCAGCGCGCCTGTCAATAAAGTTCATATTTTTGTCGACCGAGGCAAAATTTCCCCTTACACAAAGTGAACTGCCTGGCTTTAGGTCCATACCAAGCGCTTCGAGATAGCCGCGTCCCGGCTCGTCATGATAGGAATATCCTAATATCTCCAGCGTCGCAACACTGGACATGCTCCTTGGATTGTAGTGGGGCGCGTGAGGTCCCGACCATAATCCGCAGGTGCTGTTAGATGCCAGCATGTCCAGATAGGGTTTTTTCGCCGCGGCAAATGCACTTTGCCCTTCGTCAGCCGCGCCGTCAAGGATTACAAGAAGAGTTTTTTTCATACCTAATCACCTAGCACTTAGCTACATATTTCAATTTTTATCTTTTCTTTTTACTCTCAATTTTTCTAACTTCCAGCACTATCGGTCCTATATACCCGCACCGACATTTGTAATTGCCTGTCTGTCCACCTATGAATAGTTCTATGTGTGGTTTCTTGCATGAGGGGCATATTTTTAACGACTTCATAACTTTTCAACCAGCATTTTTCTTTTTCCAGAAAGTATATTGTATATTTCATAAGATTTTGCTGTCTTTGCCGCTGATTTCAGCTTCTGTGGTTTTTCCGAATAGATGGTGAACAGGGTTTCTCCTTTTTTTACCGTGTCGTTTATCTTTTTGTTCAGCAGGATTCCTGCACCTCTGTCCTGGGGTGTTCCTGCAGAACTGCATATGTCCACAATAGCGACGTTATTTATCCCTGCAATAACGCCGCTGACATTTGATTTTATAGCGAATTTGTATGGCCCTACGCGTATATTTTCTGGTTTTATATCAGGGTCTCCGCCCTGGGCTTTTATAATCTCGCGCAACTTTTTTTCGGCTTTTCCGTTTTTGATAAAGTTTTCGGCGGTTTTTTTGTTTCCCTTGTTAACCATACCCAGCAACAGGCCTGCTATGGAGGTTGCCTTGTCAAGAACATCGCTCTTTGAAAGTCCCATAATTATTTCCAGTGCCTCCCTTGCCTCAAGTGCGGGTCCAATGGCATAACCAACGGGCTGGTCTCCCCGTGTGACTGCGCATTCAACTTTTATGCCGAGCTTTTTTCCGAGGGCTTTGAAACTTGCCGCAACTTTTTCCGCGTCTTCCTTCTTCTCCATTTTTGCGCCAGATCCTGTGGGAATGTCAATAACCAGATACCTGCAGCCGACGGATTTTTTCTTGCTCATTACTGATGGAAGAAGCAAAGGGTCAAGACCAAGCGGGTGCTCTATTCTTATGAAAAGGTCATCGGCCGGTGCCAGATCGACGGCGCCTCCCCATACCAGACATCCCTTGGTTTTTTTGACGATTCTTTTTATTTCGTCAGTATCAAACTCAACCGGTGCCAACACTTCCATCCTGTCGGCTGTTCCTGCGGGTGATGTTATTGAACGGGAAGAGGTTTTTGGTATTGTGAGGCCGGCTGCGGCAACTATTGGAACCACAAGAATGGATGTCTTGTCTCCTGGCACGCCACCAATAGAATGTTTATCAACTACGGTACCTGCAAATTTTACTTTTTTTCCGGTCGCTATCATAGCCTTTGACATGTTCAGGCTCTCGTTCAGGGTAAGGCCGTGTATGTGCAATGCGGTTACAAAGGACGCCATTTCCAGATCATTCAGGTTCCTTGCTATTGCATCGTCCACTATTTCCCTTAATTCCTTGTAGTTCAGTTCCTGACCATCAGTCTTTTTTCTTATGTATGATTTGCTTAGGAGTGTTTTCCTTGGCTCGGCATCTACCGTATCGCCGCTCTTTAGATTCATTAAAGCTTTTACTTCATTGTAAACAACAATGGTGCCCTGTTTGACAAAGCTTTTTGCTGTATCAACAGTTACGGTAGCCTTTCGTTTTCCTTTTTGTATTACTATTCTATCCAGCGGGTGAACACCAAGTGCCATAGCGTCCTTCTGATTTATTATTCCTATGGATTTTCCGCCTGCGTCCAAATTCATAATCTTTATTTTCATCTTCATTTTATCAGCTTCCTTGGATTTTTTGAAATGCCGCGCTCTGTTATAACGCCTGTTACGTATTTCCACGGCGTGAGATCAAAGGCCGGATTATAGATTTTTGCTCCTTTTAGATTTTTGTGTGCCATCTCCGAAACTGGTCTCTCTTCCATAAGAATCCTTTTCCTCTTGTCTATGGAAAAAGTCGATGTGACAACATAAAACGGCTTCCGGTTTTCTTTTGCCACGACAGCGAGCGGGTGTGTGCCAACTTTATTTATGAGCCCTTCTTTTCTAAGGGCGTCGGCACCCACCAACACCATATCACACTTTCCTATGAAGTCGCTTATGGCCGAATCAACTATAAATGACACCTTTATTTTCTTGGCCAAAAGCTCCTTGGCTGTTATGACACCCTGGTCCCGCGGCCGGGTTTCAGTAACTATAACTTCCTTTACGTTTGATTTGTTTTTTACAAGAGCTGCTATAACGGAAGTGGAGTGACAGTGAGTGAGAACGACCTTTCTCTTAGAGAAAATTTTTGCAGCGTTCTCTGCGGCCTTTTCCTTTGCTTCCGCGAGGTCATTTATTATGCGGTCTATATTTTTTCTGCTTTTCTCTTTTTTTATCCGCTCTATGGCATTGTGCAGGATAACAGCAGTCGGTCTTGCTGCTGTAAGTTTTGTGCATTCTGCTTCGAATTTATTTCCGAAACCATTTTTTACCGAGAACACTTTCAGATGTTTCATAGACGATATCGCAATGTTCGTTGCGCTCTGTATTTTCATCGTCTTCAAACGTGATGCAAAGCCCATACTATTCTATTTGTGTCGATGAAATATAAAGCGTTCCAATGTATACTTTATACCGATTCGTTTCTTGGAACGCTTTAAGCGAACCAAATTTATAATATCACAGTTCGTTATTTGGCTCGCATTAAACATCCGTGTGTGCGGAAAAAGCCTGTAGAAAGTGGTTTAAAAGCATTTCATAATTATAGCTCTACAGCAGCCGTATGGTGAATAATATGATATTTCCCACAAAGGATGAAAAAGTAGAACATCTTGAGAGAAAAATAAATGAAATGGAAAAACGTATGGACGTAAACATAAACAAAATGAACCAGACTGTGGTAACCCTGAGGGAAATAATACTTCGGTTGCAGAGTGAAAATACACAACTGAGGAGTGAACGGGATTTCCTTGTTGAAAGACACAAAAAGATGCTGAAGCGGGTTCCGGTTCCGGATCTGGCGACAGAGATAAATGAAAGGCTGATAAGACCAGCGACAAACAAAATAAGGGAGAATGTAGATTTCGTGCAGCTTATTGCAAAAGAAGGTTTTGTAGAAATTCAGGAACCTGGAAAAAAACGTCCTAAAAAAGTGGAAGTAAAAGACCCGTCAGTAACTGCGAAGGAATTAAAAGATCACATATCTGATGCTCCTAAACCAAACTACGGGAAATCCATAGATAATTTTTTTGAGATTGTCAGTAAAGCCGGGAAGATAAGATCCGACGAGGCTGCTAGAAAACTTAATGTTCATCAAATCCAGATAGAGGAATGGGCGAAAATACTGGAGAGCCACGATTTAGTCACATTAAAAAAGACGCATATTGGAAAAATGGAAATAATTAAAGTATAAGTAAAAATCTGTTGATTATTGCTCACTAATGGATTACGTCAGGTTGCTGCTGCTCTGAGGTCCCTGGAAATTTTATTTATCTATAGCTAGTATTTACTTCTACCTACTTGCAAGCCGCACAATCAGCTATTTTGTGAAAGCTTCCGTTCTTTCCGTCTTCAAGTATTATTTTTGATATCATGCACATATTAGTCGCAAGCTGCGACTGGTCTATCTGCTTGAGATAAAGCTTGTTAGAAATATCTTTTATTTCAGTTAACACAGCCTTGTTTTCAATAAGATTATTTTTTCCCCTTAGTTGCCTAAGATACTGCGAAACTGCAGGCTGGCTTACATCCAGCAGCTTTGCAGCTTCGCTCTGGTTTAGATTATAGCTGTTTATAAGTTCCTTTGCAATTGCTGCTCTTAGAATGGGTAAAATGTCCTGCGCAACGATTTCGCAAACTGTTTTCATATTTTTTTGATTACAGATAGACTTTAAATATGAATTATTATTTCTTCTCTGATTTTTTCAGCAAGATAAATGTAAACACACCGGAGAGATTTGCAAGTACCACGTTTCTTAGAAATTCCAGGACCACCCAGGCACCGAAGGCAGTCATAACAGGCAGCCATCTTATATACGACTGGAAAAGGGTTGATGAAGATATGGCAGTATCTATTTTCTGATTAAGTGTATCCTGTGGCAAAAGAGAAGCACCTGGTGTTGATAGAACAATAGATTTCATGGAATCGGTCAAATCATGGCGAAACGCTACTTCGTAAGCTGCCTGACTTTGCAAAACCGAGAAAAAAAGCCCGAGTGAAATCACTATGTTAGCCATGAACATTACTTTTCCGGCTGTATTAGACCCTGTCCTGAAAAACACCCAGCGTTTCAATTCCTTTGCATAAGTGTTGGAAAACTGTGGTGAGTAATAGCAACATAAAAAAACAGCAATCGCAAGAAATGCACCCCATAGCGTTTCAAATATTATAACTGCGCAGGCCGCTGACAGCAATCCGGCTAGCACGCCTACTTTTTTATTGTCGTTTTTGTAGCCGTAAAAACTCATAAGGGAAATGGCCAGGACAAAAAATATCAGGCTGATAAACACGTAGGTAAAAGGTTTCAGGGCCGTAGAAAGCGCATCAAGGGTTGTCATACCCGTAGTGCTTAGAATCATTGTCTTGACAATGTAGTTCTGGGAATTTACCATGGTTGAAGCTGAAAAGCTGCTAAGTCGTAGTACAAGGAACGACACGAGAAAAGACGTGAATGTTCCGATTATCACTGCTTTGTCTCGGGAACTTAATTTGTTTTGCATAGTTACCATTTTAATTTATTATCTTTTTTCTTAAACCTGTCAAAGAATTTTTTCTTTTTCTTTTCATCCGGAAGCCAGCTCTTTTGTTGCTGGTCCTTTGGTGGGAGCAGAAGATACACGAACACTCCGACAATGACTGCTATCGAGGCGATGATTACTATTAGCATGATGTCTATTTTTGTTTGTTGCTGTGGCAGCGGGACTGTTATCGTATTAATTTTCAGGGCAGCTTCATCCAGAAGTCCCTTGGCATCGGCCAGAAAATTCGTTGCAGATGCGTAGTCTTTGGATTCTATAGAACGATTTGCCTGCGTCAATTTGCTTTTTGCATTAAGGAGCAGGGCCTGCATTTCCTGAATATTGGCGCCCTGACTTTCCTTGTCCTTCATAGTGGTTTCTATGTCTTCCAGCATTGACATGTAGTTAGCATAATCCGGAAAAATTTTTTCCTGGATTGTAGTGTTGCTAGGATTCAAATTTATATTGAACACAGCGCTTGCAGAGGCGTTGTTTGAGGATACACTAATAGTTACGGGGTACGTCTTTATTTCCGCGTCGGCTGGCGCTGAAAACACTATCATAAATGTTGTTTCATTATTAACTATGCTACGGTCTATTTTTGCCGGATCGACTGAATACCATGACAAGCCTGACACGGAAAGCGTAAGGTTATACAGCGTTACATTTCCGTTGTTTTTTATGAGTGCATATTTTGTTTCAGAATTTCCTTGAATCATGCTGAAATCTATTGGACGTGACGTAAAAATTATAGATCCGACCCGCTGAGCTGCGAGCTGGGTCAGGTTATAGGAGCTACCTGATGTGCTTGATGTTGTTGTAGAAGGCGTAGCGCAACTGCCGGCACTCCCTACGGATGCACAGGTCTGGCCTGAGCTGCAGGTACTAAGAGAAGACCAGTTGCCGGAACTGCAAGTATAGTAGGTTGTATTTGTATAACATATGCTTGTTGTGGTGGCGTATGCGCCGTTGTCGTGGTAGCAGCTGGTGGTACTCATATTGCACCAACCGGCGCTGCCAGCAGTTCCTGTGCCGTCATAGTCGGTAAAACACGCCATCCCATAACAATTAGCGGTTGTATTGCATAGGTTCACAGTATAACCGAAAAGGCCTGTTGTAGCATTT
>JBAZQV010000024.1:0-13252 GCA_041645025.1 Candidatus Aenigmatarchaeota archaeon | reverse complement strand
AAGTGAAGGAAAGCGACCAGGACGTCATAATAGACAACAAGAGCGGCGTCAGCGTATAGGAGCCGTTCAGGATATTATAAAAAAGGTCTGCAATTCCATAGACGGTGAACCACTTCACGATGAACAATATTGTTCCAAGCGCCGACAGGGAAGAACTAAGATAAACTGTTATTACCCAGTAGATTGCAAAGGGCATGTAGATAAGCGCGAATATGTACCAGAACAGATGCATGGGAAATGTGTAGATCCCAAAAAGCCCCCGTTTCCTTGAAAATATAACGTCTGAATGTTTTTTTGCGGACTGGATTGAGCCGCGGCCCCATCTTATTCGTTGCCTTACCAAGCCGACCAGCGTTGATGGCACGGACGTGAATATAACAGCTTTTGTCATCGCAGCATCGTAACCGGCTTTCCTCAAAACCAGCGTTGTATCAAGGTCCTCTGTAAGCGTGTCCTTGCTGAATCCGCCCACTTTAAGGATAAACTTTTTCTTAAATGCGGCAAACCCAGGAGCTATGTAGATTGCATTGAGCTTGCTGCACACATAGCGCCAGCTGGATGAAACTATGTAATCCAAATCCTGAAACCAGGACAATGGGTTGTTTGTGGGCCGTGCTCTTATAATACCGGAGGAAATTGCGGTGTTTTCTGCGGCAAGCGGCTCCACAAGCCTGAGCAAACTTTCTTTTTCCAGGGCCGAGTCGGCATCCACGTAGGCAATAATATCAAATTTTGCTTTCCTGATGCCATAGTTGATGGCTTCGGATTTTCCTGAATGCTTTATGCTGAACACTCTTACGTTCCTGCTTTTCTTTGCAATATCGCGAACTATTTTTGCTGTATTGTCTCTCGACCCGTCGTCAACAACTATGATTTCTTTTTTATTTTTGTACTCGCTGCTTTGAACGCTCCTAATCGTCGAAGCTATATATTTTTCTTCATTGTGCGCGGGTATTATCACAGACACAGGAGGGCAAAACCCAGATTTTGTTTTCTTGTCTGGAAAAAGAAATACTATTATCATAACAACATTTACGAATACCAGCGAAGAGAACAATACCATCAGGAAGGTGTCTAGCAATACACCACCTCTTTAACCTGTTTTCAGGGGTTTAAGACGAAGCCCGTAGAGATCAGGAAGGAATTCAGTGTTGCCTTTCTTTTTTATTACGGTCCAGTACATGGGCTTTCCCCCCAAAGCTTTTATAATACCATGACATACGCTAAGAGACACCAAAATTCCTATTGTCAATGCAGAGAAAAATACTACTATAGCATGACGCAACTTATTTTCCTTCCAAAGGGCTACGATACCTGCAAAAGTAAAGCCCGAGGCAAGCACAAAATTTATTACAATATCAGTAACAAGTCGGACGATATTGATGTCCGATGGATTACCAGTCATGAAAGATACAGCACCGAAAAACATGAAGGCGACCAAAAAAAAGGATGAAATATAGCCGAGCATTGTAAATGACATCAGAGCCTTCTGCATAAAAGAAAATTTTCCGAATAGTATAGCTCTTTTGTGCTCAAGGAAAGCTTTCATATTACCATAGGCCCACCGGCGCTGCTGCGTGCGAAGAGAGCGAATATTATATGGAACTTCGCCGCCTACCTGGAGATCGTGCAAATAAACCGTTTTGTAACCCTTTGTCAATGCGCGTACAGAAAATTCCACGTCTTCGGTCACGCTGCCTTCCTGCCATCCTCCCAGTTTCACCAATACATTTTTCCTTACAGCCTCGCCAGATCCGAAGAGCAAGGAAACACCTGCTGCGCTATTCAGCCTCGCGAGAATGTTGTGATACACCATCAGAACTGTACTGGCGAACTTTGCAGTGGGGCTCTGGTTCATATTGATATAAGACCACTTTGCCTGGACGCAGGCAACTTTCTTGTCGCTAAACGGCTGGACTATGCGCTTGAGAAAATCATTTGTGGGTATAAAGTCTGAATCGAAAATAACTATTACATCGCCTGTAGAATGACGAAGCATGTTATTGACATTACCTGCTTTGAAACCTGCGTTGGTGCTGCGGCGCACTATCTTTATTTTTCCCTTGTGCTTCTTGGCGAAAGAGTCAAGCATATCCGAGACTTCTTTCTTGGAGCTGTCATCACCAATAATAATTTCGTACTTGTCTTTGGGATAGTCCATGTTAAGGCACTGTTCGGCACAGCGTATTGCCACAGGCTCGTTGAACGTGGGAATTTGTATAGTGACCTTCGGAAGTTTTGACATCTTTTTCTCTTTGTATTTACCGTTCCGCTGGGCAATGCCTATTACTCCGAATATATAGAAGAGGATTGAAAATATGGCTACCGGTATTATCAGGGAATTAAACAAAAATAAAGATGTATCGTGAATGAAAAATTTTACAATCTCTAGTTCTATCATACAGCAATCATCCAACCCTATTAATTTACCAAGCCTTTTTATAAGTGCTAATTTATGCTATTATTGCTATAAATCATATTAATAGGAACTGTCTACAATATCTATTTTATTAAATGTCTGGAGATAGCGGAAGAAAATGAAAATACTGCTTAAGGATTCTGATCTGTTCTTTGAGAAAAATAAAAATAATCTCAATAGAGATGTCATACAGATAATTTTACTTACGCTCTTGTTTTCACTTTTGACAACATTCACCATTTACGAAGGGTGGACAACTACGAAGCTTACTGCGAGCTTTGCTCAGAGCTTTATTGGAATAGCCATCGCTACTGTAAGCGGTATTCTGATTCTCATAGTGGCGCTGATGCTAATGGCGTTTAGGAAAATAAACAGAACGTGTTTTGATAAGACTTTGTTCATAGTTGCCTATGCGGCTACGCCGGCTCTTATCCTTGGATGGGTTCCTCACGGGATTGTAAAGTTGATAGCCATTATATGGTCCCTAATATTCATCAAAGTTGGTCTTGAGGTCAAACTAAAGAAAAGTCAGAAACAGGCAACGCTGGTTGTTATTGGCATAGCTATTATACTTGCAATACTCACACTCATTACCCAAACATATCTTATTTCTCCTGTGTAGGTAAGATAAGCAATAAAGGCTTGCTAAAAAACCAATCTTCGTCTTTGATTCTGTTGCTAAAAGCGTGCAATGGTTCGCTGCCTTATTTACTACTAAATTTTATCAATATTGTCTATTCCGAAGAAAAGAAGAACAAGCTTATCGCCAGCCAGCGTAAGGTTTTTGTAGTCGGTTCCGCTAAGGTGGATTGTGTTATTGACAAGATTCAATGATGTATCCTTTGCGCCTGTAGAAGGTCCGGAAAGCCACAAGATAGGGGAGGAAAAGTTCGGCTTCTCTATTGTTTCGTTTGCGGACTTGTACCACGTGTCACCTATGAAATAATATGCATTAAACGAAATTAGCCTACCCTCATAGGAATAAAAAACAGGCAGTTTGGCAATTATGTTTGTCATCACAACACGAAAATATGCATTGTCCTGCTGGTTTGTGCCGTCAAAAACGACGTTCATATCAGTAAACGTCGCACCGATAATCATTATTCCTTCGGGGTCGTTCGTCTTAACGCGCAGGGATTCTCGTATATCATTTGAAAATGTGTAGATCTCATTGCCATGACCCTGCACAGAAATCTCTGTAATAGGCTGCTGTTCTGTGCAGCCGGCAACTAAAATAACAGACAATAAAAGCAGCAGTATGATTATTTTTCTCATCTTTATCAGTTTTATCCTAATCTATTAAAGTATTCTTTTTACGTGAAGAGATTTCTACAAAGCCTGAGGGGTCGTTTTTGTTATCTCGCGCAGAAGGGTTGTTGCATAGGAACCTTTTGGCAGCGTAAAAATAAGATCAATGCTGTTGCCTTCGGTCTTGCAGCTCAACTCGTCTACATTTACAAAAGCATTTCTAGATGAGCCGTTGCAGCGTATGCTCAGCCAGCGGATTGAAAAGTCCTTGATATTTATTTTGTCTTTTTCCAGAACCTTTTTTATCTGCTCGGATGCAAAGTCGTTTTTCAACTTGGTATCATAGCCAACCAGCGGGAACTCCTCAAAGCAGGGCTTAGAATACTTGGATACATAAGCGTCAAGAACTTTGTTAAATAAAAAAGACTGATAAGCATGAATGAAGAACTTCAGTGCCTTCTTGCTAATCTCTTCCAGGTTTTTTTTGTTGCTTCCTCTTTTGTTAACTAACTCTAATGCTTTCTCATATTCATGTCTAAGAATAAGGCGTCCCACTTCGTGGTTATCGCCATGACTGCCGAAACGCTGCCGACCAAAATAATTTGGCATCGCTCGTTTTTTAATTTCATTTATGATAGCGGTAACATTTTTGGCGTTGTCGCAGTTCCTAAGGTTTATTGCAAATCTGTTTCCAATGAGCTCGCCAACCTGCATCATCTTATCAGTGTACCCTATTTTTGCAAGCTTGATTTTTTCCTCGTTAATTTCTTTGATTTCGCCTCTCAGCGTAATGTATTGGGATGTTACCGCGAATTTGTCCTTAAGGCCGGCATAGCCTATTTCATCCTTTTTTAGATTAAACTTCCTTTGAATAAATTTTATAGCGTCTTTCGTAGTCATGCCTTTCTTTTTAAGTAAGGCAAGAGTGTAAGGCCCTTTGATAACCTTTACTCCGCCGCCTGAGCGGGAATACTTGACAAAGAATTTACCAGAAGGTATTTCATCGACTACAAAATCCTCTTCTTTCAGAACGGCGCCGCCGGTGCCCTTTGATTTTGTCCAGTACATCATCTTAGGTTGACTAGAAATAATTAAATGCGTGTGAAAATGTCAAGATTATCCTATATGTTTTATTTCTTGATTTTTGATTTTTTCATAAAGAAGTAGCCTACAACGAGTATTATCAAGATCACTACTAACACTATAGTGTAATCTGTTTTTTCTGGCGGAGGGGTTGGTGAAAGTGGTTGAACTGCCTGCTGGGCTGTAGAAAATGTCACTGTCTTTGTGACTGGAGGACTTAATGCGGAGTGGTCTCCCCTGTGAAGCTCGACGCGCAATGTGTGCTGACCGTAAGGTACATTATCAAATGTGTAGCTGCTTGCAGATGAAAGCACGTATGCTCTATCATCAAGGAACATGTGCAAGTGCCCTTCGCCCTCAACTACTGTTCCTGTAGGTGCGGCCAGCGTGAAACCGCTCACGCTAGTGGTCACAGTAACTGTTGCGCCGTATATGATCTGACCGCCCGTAGGCAACGTTATAGTTAAGGAAGGCGCGCTTACGCACCCGCCAACATCGAACACGCAGTTCGTGCACTTCAGCGTCCCGCTCGCATAACCTTTTGATACGCAAGTCTGGCCCGCTAAATCTGTTCCATCGCATCCCTCAGAGCCTTCGCGCGTGTTATTGCCGCAAAAAGATGTCACACTAGGCTGGGCTTTTTCACCTGTTATCGCGAATGTGGAGAACCCAGGCGATGTTGCTGCGAAATAAACGTAACTAGAATCTTCACTGCTTACTGTTGTCGGCAGCTTTGACCACGCGCTATTTGAGAACCTGTTAAGTGCAACCGTTGCCTTGTCTATATTGTTTGCAGTAAACCACGATCTGGGTACCTTGAAGCTTATCTTGGCCGATGATATCCCGGAGTCCTGAATGTTTGTCTTTGTTATCTCCAGATACTTGTAAACCGCACCTTCTGTGGACGCTATCGCAACAGAAACTCCGGCAGATGCTGCTGTTGTTTCCTTTACGGTTATCTGTGCGTTAGTTAAGGCGGTCGAAGTTGTAAACTCTATTTTTTCTATGCCCAAACTAGCTGACTGTGATATGGAAACGGAAGCTGTTGAACCTGCAGTAACAGATGATAATGTTTGTGTTTCTGATGCCGCTGCAACACCTGTGCCGCCCCCTCCAGTACCGCCTGTTGTGGTTGTCGTAGCAGTTGAAGTACATGTGCCGAGGGAACCTGCAACATTGCAATCATAGTTGCTGTCAGTGCACGCTGTGTTGCAACAATAACTGTCGGCACAGAAGCCGCTGCTGCATCCTATTGCATATAAACATGAAACGCCGTTAGCTGTTTTGTTAGCGGAGAGATTGAAATTCTCAGTTAAAGAACTACTTATTGCTTGAGCAGACGTGTTCGTGCCATTAGCAGAATTAAGAGATAAATTATTTACACGGAATGTGACGCTGTCTCCGGAATTTGCTACGAATGATATTAAATACCGACCAGCACCTTCTAATGGTCCTTGCCCAGGGGCACCTTGCCCAACTATAAATGCATTTGCTGCAGAAGAACCGCTATTAACATAGACTTCTACAATAGTTCCGTTCGGAGCCAGAGAGCCGTTTACAAAAACGTAACCCTTGAAAAAATATGGTGAGGATGCATGTGCGACTGCAAAGAGAACAAATACCAGAGGTAATATATAAAATACTTTCACTAATTTACACCCCATTTTCCAATGAAAAGTATAATTGACTGACGCTTTGCGTCATTCGGCCTTTACAGCGTAAACCGCGCGTTGTCTGCTGTTATATTTATTAAGTACGTCTCTCCTATGTTCGTGTTGTTGACGTACTTAAGCGTTGAGCCGCCAGGATCGGTTCTTGTTGCCAGTACCCAGCCCGCGCTCGTGCCATTTATGTTATAATACATGTAGCTCCAACTGGTGCCGAGACTGTCAAGTACTGACGTGAAGTTGAAGTTGCCTGTATTTGTTGCATTTTTACCGAACCGTTCCATTTCGGACTGAATCGGTATAGTCATTGTCTTCAGGCCTTTGGTAAAATAACCGGAATTAGGCGATGTGAAGTTGAAGTTTCCTGCTGTGTTTATTTCAAACAATATCCCAGAGGAAGCGGTCATTACGTTTCCTATTGTGTCCTGGCATCTTACGGAGAACGACTTACGACCGTCGGTCTGCGACGACAGCGTGTAGTTGTGTGTCAGTCCTGTACCGGTAAATGTATTTGACATGATCGAATAGGACATGTCTGCTGTGTCCCACTTGCACGTAGCAGACTCGGTTGTATTGACAAGTAGAGCTGGTGTAGTTGATGTTATAGTACCGTTTGGACCGCTCCATGTTACCGATGGCGGGGTAGTATCGCTTGTAAATACCACTACCGTGGTTGAATTGAACGCGCCGTATGCTGATGCGTTATCTGTTGAGTTCGCCGTGAATGTATAATTGCCGTCAGCCACGTTTGCGGCACTGTCGTCCTTTCCGTTCCATGTTGCGTTACAGTTCCACACGTTTGTGGCAACATTGCTACATGTAGCAGCAAAGTTTCTTACGGTTGCATTTGTCAGGTTTCTGACGCCTATGAAGGTCTTGCTGGCGTTGAAGTTTCTTTCTGTTATGTTAACAGAGAATACTGTTGTAAGCGTGGTGTTTATCAGGCTCACAGTCACATTGTCGCCAGAGAATGCAGGCGCTGTGTTGTCCACTGTTACGTTTACCTCGCTTCTCGCTGCTGCATTGGTTGCGTTGTCGCTTACATTAACTATCAGCTTGTAGACTCCGTCGGAGTAAGAACCACCGCTAGTAGCCCATGAAAAGTTGCATGTAAAGTTTAGGCCGGATGGCGAGCATGTTGCTGTTCTTGTTGTTCCATTTACCTGGAACACAAGCGAACTGCTGTTGACACCTGACGCGGTGTCGTTCAAAGTGAAATTAACATCCTGCGTGCCCTTCAAAAACAAATTATTTGAAGGCAACACAATCTGTGATGTTGGCACAGTACTATCAAGACCAAACAGTCCCGAAGTATTTGTTTCTGTAGGGCTGTTAGCTGAAGCAACAAGCGTGTTGCTGTCGTTGTATAATAATGTCACGCTTACATTGACAAGACCATTAAGCTGGGATGCTGTTGTCGCATTTATCGTGAAGTTCAGCGTTGTGGTAACTCCGCCGCTAACTGATGTGACTGAATCAGCCCGTGTTATCGTGAAGTTGGTGGATGCGTTTTCAGCTGTTACGGCATTGTACATCGTAGCCACGACAGAAGTCAGGTTTGCGGTTGCGTGGCCGGCGTTTGTTACAGGCACTGTTATTGTCGTGCTGTTCGGGCCGGTTGTTCCATTCATTATCCAGGCTGCTGTAGATGTAATCGTGCTGAATGTCAGTCTTGCCTGGGATTGTATTGTTGCGTTGGAAGATGCAATGCTGTTTCCTGTCACTGATATTCCAAGCCCCGATGTATTTCCAACTGCTGCCAAGCCACTTGGTGTCATCTGCGCGCCAACAGTCGAGCCGTTGAGGGCTATTGCTGAAACGTTGTAAGTAACAAAGAATACCGTTGTACCTATCGATATTGAAACATTGTATATGTTCGGCGTCAGGTTCAATTGAACAGAGTTGCCATTGAATGCTCCTATTGAGATGAGCGTGTCTGATGAATCAAAGCGACCAGGCGCAGTTGCTTCATCCCTGTATATCCTTACGTTTGACAGGTTCAGGGCTGTGCCGTTGCCGGTTAATGTAATGTTAATGCTTGTTATGTTCATGGTCTCGCCGGTTGCAGCAAACGTCAGATTAAGGAATCCTTTTGCGCTCTGTCCGACGGAAATTGTTGAAGGCGCTAATGTGCCGCCTGTGACAGCAAGCGCTGATAGTGTCGAGTTCCCTGATATCTGCGTTGCAAGCGTCTCGGTTATGGACTGTCCTGACGCGCCGCTTGTTGTTGTCACGCTGGCAGCGCTTGTAATGCCTGCGCCGAACACGCCGCCGCCGGTTGCTGTGCTTGAAACATTAATTACAACAAGCAGGACGTTTGTCGTTCCTGATGATACGTTAAAGCCTAGGCTGGAGAACGTGTATGCGCCGCTGCTTGGCACTGAGGTGTTCCACCGTATCAGGTCATAAGCATCTGTGCCGTTGAATATGCCTGCTTCTGCACGCGTACTGTTGTACAATGCAACAGAAACTACGTCAGCGTCTGATACTGTTCCAGTTCTTGTAATTGTTATCTGGGAGATGTTCATCTGCTCGCCTGTTGCGGTGAAGTTGAAGGATATAACTGTTACGTTGGTTGAACCCAATCTTGTGTACGAGGCAACGCGGCTCGCGCCTGTTATGGAAAGGTTACCGTAAATTGTTGAACTGCCTGATCTCTGGCTTGCGAAGGTCGGCGTTACAGACAAACCTGATACCCCGCCTGATGCTACTACGTCAGCTGCACCTTCGATGCTGGCGTTGAATGTCCGTCCGCCGGTTGCGCTGCTTGAAACATTAATTACGACCAACAGGACGTTTGTTCCTACAGATACGTTGAAGCCGATGTTGGAGAAGTTATATCTGCCATTAAGAGGAGCTGAGGTGTTCCACTGGATTAAATTATAGTTGACACCGCTTCCATCTAAAACACCAGCTTCTGCAGCAGAGCTGTTGTACAGTCCCACGCGGACTATATCAGATGTTGTCTGTGTGCCGTTAAGCGTTATGTTCAGGCCGGTTATGTTCATGGCTTCGCCTGTTGCTGTGAAGTTGAATGAAATAATTGTAACATTACCAGTGCCTATTACTGTTGTCGACGCAACTCTGCTGGTGCCTGTTATTGAAAGTGCGGACAATGTTGAACTGCTTGAGCGCTGGGTTGCGAATGTTTCTGTTATAGCCTGTGCAGATGCACCACCGGTTGTCACAACGTCAGCCGCGCCCTCGATGGACGCGTTGAATGTATTTCCGCCGGTTGCGCTGCTGCTTATGTTGAATACGATTATCAAGATCTGGCTTGAGGACACGTTGAAGCCTAGATTAGAGAAGTTATACCTGCCATTTACCGGTGCTGAGGTGTTAACAGCGAGAGGATCTATCCTGCCTGTCTCGTTGAAGGTCTGGGCATTTTCTTTCGTGCTGTTGTACAGTGCCACGGAAACTATGTCAGCATTCGTGACAGTGCCGTTCCTTGTGACTATTATTTCAGAAATGTTCACCTGCTCTCCTGTAGCGGAGAAGTTGAAGGAGATAATTGTGACGTTGGTTGAACCCAGTCTCGTATAAGATGCTACTCTGTTCGTGCCTGTTATTGAAAGGTTACCATACACGCTCGTTGAAGGCGAATTCGAGACAGTGGTTGTTCCGCCGCCAATCGAGCCTCTTACAACTACGCTGAACAGTTTTAATCCTCCAGTATTCGTAGCTGACCAGTTCTCCACTAAAATTGTTTTTGAGACGCCCGGATTTATTTTGGTGTCGTCAGGGCCTGGCAGCAAACATATTATAGATTTTACATTTCCATCGACAGAGCGGTTCCATAAAGAGGTTGTAGTCGGGCACACTATATCACCAGCAGCAGGATCAGCATAGCCAGGTGCTGAATAGCTTATGTTAATCATGTCTATGGAATCTGTGTTGTCGTCTGTGCCGTTGTTTGTTATGGTGAAGGTGTAATTTTGCTTGGCGCCGGCATTAACCGAAGCGACATTAACAGAGGCGTTTGCTTCGAGATGTCTTACTGTAAGCGTAATAGCTGTTGAGTTGACCTTGAAGTCTGCGCTGTTGCCCAGCTCTGCTGTTACAGTATAAGTTCCATTTGATAATGTTGTAAGATTGAAGTAAGTCTCGGTGCCGTTGAGAATTGTTGTATTAACTATAGCCTGCACGACGCCTGCCTTGCTAGTATAAAACGCTAATGAAAGATTTGTCAGGAACGTGCTGTTTGCGCTTATCCTTAGCTCTGGGGTGACGTCATTTGTGGTCGTGCCGCTGCCTGGGTTTGTTATAACCTTATTGTAAATCTGGCCAAGCGTGACTGTAAAGTTGCCAAAGGTCTGGTTAGCGCCAAGCGAGCTTGTGTTTACGCCGGCAATTCTCCAAGCAAATGTTCCGTTGCCAAGACCAGTTACGTTAAAGGAAGAATAATTAGCTGTTGCATCTGTGCCGTTTCTTGTCATTGGGAAACTTCCAACGCCGCTTGTTGACACATTAGTGACTTCAAGTATAGGTATTGAAACGAACGACTCATTGCTTGTAAAGTTCACGAAGAAGTATCCCTGCGTTCCAACTGTGGAAACATTGCTTGCGTTTGCTGGTGAAGGCGCTACCCGCGTAAGGGTTATGCCAGGGCCTGCGAACACCGGGAGCACATAAAATATCATCAATGCTGCTACAAGTACTGCTGAGAAAACTAGTCCTGTCTTGATTAAACCTTTCATCAGACCTTTCTGCCCCGCATCCATCTTTTACACTCCGCTGTCAGTCAATAAAAAACAAGCAGACTGAATATCATTTTATTATTTTGCCCTATATATATAATTTTTTCAGTTCGTTAATTGCTCATCTCTTATTGTCCTGTAAATATTAGACTTGCCGACCTTTGTTTTCTCAAGCTTGCCCTGGTCCCTTAGCGCTTCCAGATACCCTGATGTAACCTCGCGACGCATGTTAAGTTTTTTTGCAACCTGAGATGTAGACATTATTTGCTTGCTAAGAAGGCTGAGAATCCTTTTCTCCACCACATTTTCCCCTTGCATCACATACAAATTACTGTTTCTAGTATTTATAATTATTTTTGCCGCTATATTGCGACGACTAAGTGACAATTATACGAAAAAGACCTGGCGAAGTCATCGCTATATGATGTTTTTGTGCTAAATCTCGTTGCGTCTATAGAATTAGTTTTTTCAGCAGCATCCGCAAGCCCTTTACGGCGCTTTCGATGTCATCTTCCTTGTAAACGTGGAAGCCGAAGACGCCCTTGAAGCTGTCCTTGAAGTTAGGGCTTTCCATGAACTTGATTTCTTTCTGCAGCGCGGCTTTGAGCTTCTTAATGTCGCCGCGTTTTACGTATTTCAGGATAATGACCTGGTTTGTATTCTCATAGAGCGCTACAATATCGCGCACGTCAGAAAACCTGCCGGAGTGCATCTTCATGGCAACAAGAAGTTCCTTTACAGGCGTAAGGAATTCAACACCCTGCAGCGTGCTTTTTGTGGAATTTTCAAGTAGCAGCTCATAACTCCATGAGCCACTAGTCAATCTTGATACGACACCATTTATCAGTAGATCCATACTAACAGTCAGCTTGTCTATCTTTTTTTCGTGCCTCTTGAACTTTTCGCCGTACAGTGTGCTTATCTCTTTTGAGTATCCGCTGATATAGCCCTCTTTTTCCAGCAGGCTCTCGAACTTGCCTGTGTCTATCTCCTTAACAACAATATCAAGGTCCATTGAAAACCTCTTCTTATGGACAGAGACTGCATAGCCACCTACAACAATGAAGTCAAGCTTGCTGTCAGAGAGTAGTTTTATCAGACGGATGATCTCGTTTTCCCTCGATAACACACCAGCTATAAAATCAGACATTTGTATGCACCTCAGAATACTTTGTTTTCAAGCCCAAATTATACAAAGCGTCCAATTGTTCCAAGACGGCATCCAAATTCAATTTCTTGCACCATGCTACCAATTCCTTCAACGGCATCACAGGAATGCCTTCTATTTTTTCGATACTAAACGACGTGCTTCGCACGTCAGTCTTTCCTAAATTCTTAATGGTCAAGAAAACCAATGGCCTTGTTTCTTTTTTGTCGCCTTCTGTATAGCTTATTTTATGCCTGTTCAATTCGTTTTTCAAATTATCCGAATCATTTGTCGCGACTTCCAATATATATACCCTGTCAAAAAAATCGCCTGTTATATAGCTTCCGCGCGTCCACAATGATATGGCAGCCCCGCCAGCTAACCTGACATTCAACTTTGTTTTTCTTACGAATGCCCAGAATGCCTTGTCCTGCTCTGCTTCGCTGACTGCTCTTATCAAGCCTGCGAATTGGTTGTACAATGCTGTGTGCTTTGCATATATGCGCTTCCTGTTGCCCTCATCCTTGACTTCAAACATATCATTTTTTGCTAATTCCATTACCCATCCATATACCGCAGAGTAAGCAAATCCGGTTTTCATTGCTATTTCCCTTATCGTATCGCCGTCCTTTGCCTCTTTGATTATGGCGGCTGTTACTGGATTTATTATGTCTGTCATCATTATCTTTTATAAGATAATGGATTTAAAGCTACCTGGGAAAAACGCTCAGTCTTGTTTTATTATATAGGTAGAAAAATATGAGCTGGTTTGACTTTTTTCGAAAAATTTTGTTATTTAGTCCTGTTGCTAAAGACGAGTGCGGGTTAGCCTTAGTTACTGCCAAGGTTGAATAGCACGATTTTTTGATTTACTTACCTAGTCTCGCTTCTAGTAAACTTTTTAGAAAAAAGTTTAATCAAAAAGATAGCAAAAGCTAGATAGTTAAAAAAGGAAAAGAAAAAAGAAAACAAAAAATCGTTTTTTCTT
>JBAZQV010000002.1:0-51340 GCA_041645025.1 Candidatus Aenigmatarchaeota archaeon | reverse complement strand
AAATTTCATTGATGCGCATGAAGTTCAGGCCGCTCGCAAATATCTGCCGCTGCGTGCCCTCGCCGCAGTCAAACAGATAACAGAATTCGTTTTCGCTCTGGTATCTTACGTAGAGCGAAGCGTGATTCCTGTGGGCCGTGGGTATACCTGCCGTTGTTCCAAGAAACGTAACTTCTATTTGCGTCATAGTTTTATTTCAATCGGATGGTTTTTAAATCAATCAAGAATTAATTCTTTGCCTTTAAGGAATTCTGCATTGAACAAATCTAGAGCCTTGAATCTACCTAGAACAGCCGGAACATCGTCTGAGTCTGCTATAGCAATACTTGTTTCAAATTCTTTATTCATAACCTTCATTTTCAAATTATGAATATAGATGATCAACTCAAAGGGTGTTATGCCCTTGATTGCGGCCTTTTTACCTAATGTAATATCGCCAACTAAAACTTCACCTACACTTTTAGGAATTAAAGTTATATCCGCTCCCGTGTCAACTAAGACCTCGTCCAAACCATACCATAAATCATCTTTGGAAAGGATTTCTATGCTTATAAGCGGTTTTAGAACATGACCTAAAATTCTACTTTCTTTTTTGATGTAAGAAAATTTCATTGTATCAACTAATTACAACAACAAGAATATCATCATCGGACTCCCAAGCAATAGAAACTTTTTTATTTGGATTTTTCTTTTTAAGTTCTATTAATTTATCTTTCGGGGTCTTTCCACGCCAGACTTCTTTGTTATCTACTTTGATAATGTATTCATATTTCCTTTCCATGTCAACACACCAATCTAATTTAGGATGCGAAGAATTTAAGCATTTAGCAATTACAAAATAGCTCAAACTAAGCACTGTCTGAAGACAGGATGGAATTCAAATTTAAGCTAAATTAGACTACAGTAAAGTATGAGTTACTACATTATAATAAGGGGACCAGCAGGCGTAGGCAAGACAGAAATATCAAAAAGATTGGCAAAGCGCATTAAAGGTTATCATATTTCCATGGACGTTATACTGCACAAAAATAAGCTAGACACAGTTAAAGGGCGATGTATACTAAAAGAAAATTTTCTAAAGGCAAATAAATTGACGATCCCGCTGGCCATAAAGAAACTGGAAAAAGGTAGAATTGTCATATTTGACGGGTGTTTTTATCATAAAACTCAAATAATCCATCTGACTAAGAATCTTCCCTATCATCATTTCATATTTACGCTAAAAGCAAATGTCGAAGAGTGCATTCGCAGGGATGTAAAAAGAAAAAGCATTGGTGAAAAAAGCATTAAAGCTGTCCACAAACTGATGTCATTTGATTATGGGACTGTAATAAATACCGATAAAAAAACACCCGAACGGACATTGCAGAAGATAATTTTCTGCCTACCAACATCTAGCTCTGATTAATTGTAAAAAAGAAAAGAAACAATTAAATTTTATACACTTTTTCTTCTACATTAAGTTCCAAGAGAAGCAACACAAGGCCGACTACAAGCATCGCAAGTCCGCCGAAAAGGAATTTGTCCATTATAGTTGCCACAAGGCCCATGCCAAAAACAAGGCCCGTAACAAAGAGCAGGACTTTCTCTTCGTCATGCTTGTTCAGGAAGAATTCCTCGCGTGTAAGCATGGACTTCTCGCGTGCTTTTCTTGGTGTTCTTCTCGCATTTCTTGATTTTTTTGCCATTATATATCACCTACTATAGTTAACCCAGCAAAGATTCCGGATATGATTTACTGGGTTCACATACATGGAAAACTTTTGGTTTTCCTGTACAGGTTAAGCTTCGCTTAACCATGTATAGCTCACAAGAAAATAATATCTTGTTTGTTTCCTTGTAGAGCTATAATCATGATGGTGTTCGAGACAGCGTGTCAAAAATACGATCCATCCCGATGTTTGCGTCCCTGTCGTTCTGGTCAACAATAACATTGCAGCCAGGACACTTTTCAAGGCACCTGTTTGCGTTCTGCCCGTCGCCGTAGCCAAGCTTCGTGCATGCCTTGATGAAATTTGGATCATTCTGCGAAGCTGTATAGGCAGCTGTGAAAGTTTCATAGAGGCCAGGCTTGCAATACTGTACGCACCCGCCCGCAAAAATTCTCTGGGCTTCGGCATCTGAAACTCCGCCGCCGGTTGTCGTGATAAAAAACGCCCCGAAAGCAACGAGCACAAGGGCTGCTATTGTCACAACGATTATCATGTTCATCGGCAGGGAAATTCCTTTCATAGCATTACCAATCCATTACTTAATTTATATAGAACGTTTAATATAAATGAATAAAATTATAGGGACCATTATCACCGCAAGAAGTATTATCAGGAAATATATTATTTTCTCATCCAACAACGGCTTCTGAACAGACACAACACAACTGCCTGATTTGCATTCATAGTTACTACCGCAATCACTATTAGTGAAGCATTCGGCAGGTTTCTGCTGGCACACGCCATTCACACAAACATTGCCGGATACGCAGTCATTGGTTGACCTGCAGGTATTGATAACCGGCGTCTCTGGCACGCATCTGCTCTGCGAGCATGTATAACCCTGTCCGCATGAAACACATCTATCACTGGAGCAGTAGCACCCGTCCTTAGTGCCAGGACAATTGCTTGCACTGCATAGCGGCTGAGGAATAGCTACACACGCGCCGTTCTCGCAGGTGAAGCCCGTTTGGCATGGCACATTACTATTGCACTCATCTGTCGAAGCCGCATATAGCACGTCAAAAATCTGATTAACAGTTTTCTGGGCCTCGAGCTTCGGTGGGCTGCTTATGCTGTAAATGCTGCAAGTACCGACCTTCCATGTACCTGATATATCAACTGTGCGCTGCGGATGGAAATCCATTGTTTCATCCATTTGCAGCGTCTGCGGTGTTGTCGTCAGCATGTAAGAGACTCCGAGAGGATTGATGAGGGTGCAGTTCACAAATGCAAGGTAGGCGCGTTCTCCTGTGTTCTTCACATTCACAACTATATCAGCGATATCACCTACCATGAGATTCGAATACGCGAGATTTACGTTGCCGACAAACGAGAGAACCGGCGCGAATACATTAAATGATTTTTCCGTGGTTGAAATGTTATGTACCCTTGATGAGCTGCAGTTGCTCAGTGACGTGGCATTGATATAGCAGTTGTAAACAGTCAAGTTGCCCCGAAGCGCCGGGGTAACGCCGAGACTAACTATTGTTGTGTCGGCCGTCATGTTAAGGCATTCAGATGAATTGTAAGTCGTTTCGTTAAGCCTGTTTTTAAATGTGCACTGAGCAAAGCCGTACATGTTCGTGAGCGCCGTATTTCTTATCTTGAGTGTGGAAAAGACTTCCTGGTCCTTTAGCGCAAGAGACGGCACATCTATCGATTGTATGAACAGGTCAGGCGGGTAAGTCACGTTAAAGCTTTGTGAGTCTGTGTCATGTGCCTCCACAGAAGTGCAGCTTGCATCGAAAGAACGCTGCGCCACGCAGGTAACGGTCCAGGTTCCTGTCGAAGCAGGAGTAAACAAAACGCTGCCGTCTATGAACGATTCAGGAGCTATGGTCATGCACGATGAAGTGTTGACAACGCTCTGACCGCCCTTTGTCATGGTACATGTGACACGTCCGAATCTGTCAGAGGTTGAAGGATTTCTCAGCGTGTATGCCACGCGCAAAGGCTGGTTTACATAAACAGACTGTGGTACTGATAAGGATGATAAGGTGAGGTTGTAGCCACGTATCACATTGAATGTATCACCGTTTATAAGTTCCCCGGCAGGAGAGGAACTTGCGCAGCTCGAGCTGGTGGAGGAACTAACAGAACAATTTCTCACGTTCCATGAACCGACAATGTTGGCAACCACAGAAACATTGTATTTCTTGTTGCTGGTCTGTCTTGGCACCGAGGAGCAGGCTGCGGCCCTGGTATAATTATTTCCATTGGGATCTTGTATTATGCAGTTGACGAGTCCGTACTTGTCGTCATTGAGAGGGTTGTTGACAAAGACATCTATATTTACGTTCGTGTTATTTACAACATCAGCGCTCGGCGCGGTGACGCCTGTGATGTAAAGATTAGGAGGAAGCGAAACTGTTATCGTTCTTGTTTCTGCGGAAACATTGTTAAGTATTGAAGGCGCACAGTTGTTAGTGTTTGACGCGTTTATGAAGCAGTTGGCAACAGTCCATGTTCCAGGTATGTTAAGCAGTTGCGAAACTCCAAATCGCACAGTGCTGTTTGCAGTTACCTGCGTGCATGAAGACGCTTGTCTGGTCAAGCCACCAAGCGGGTTGAGGAACTCACAACCAACAATAGCATAACTGCTGTTGGCCAGGTTATTGTTTCTTCCGTATACCAGCACGCTTATGCGGCTGTCATTGAAAGCTGCCGAACTGGCACTTAGGTTGCTTATGAAAAGTTCTGCAAGAGCCGGCGGCGGTGATACCGTAGTTATGTTGAACGCACCTATACCTGATTCAGAATCGTGAAGTTCCGAGCAGCTTGAGTCAAGAGAACCGCGCAATGTGCAAGAATCAACGTTCCATGTTCCGGCAACGTTCGCAAATATGTTTACTCCAAATGTCGGTGTGGATGTTCCTGCTACCTGCAGGCACGATGTTGTGTTTGATGTCATCTGGTTCTGGGAGTTCCTGAAGCTACAGAAGACGCGTGCGTATCTCGCTGCATCTGAAGGGTTCCTTATGTTTATAGCAGTGGTCGCAGTATTATTTACCAGCGTGTCCGGCGGCAGCGAGAACGACACAAAGGAAAGGTTTGCACCACGTATTACATTGAATGTTTTGCTCGCGTTAAGGATGTGTTGTAACGTTGCCGAAGCGCAGCTCGTGCTTGCGTTTACGCTGCAGGTCGTTACGTTCCATACTCCTACTTTATTAACAGTTAAAATCGTCCTGTATGTTCGTGCGTTTGCGGCGGCTATGCCTTCGCACGATGAAGTTAGCAGCTGCGTTGCGCCGCTCGGGCTTTTGACAAAGCAACTGACCTGGCCGAATCTGTCATCATTTATAGGGTTTGTAACCAGTGTGTCTATGTTCACGTTGGAATTATTTATCACATCACTGGTCGGCACTGAAACTGATGATACATACACAACACCCATGCCGCCCGGGCACGAACCTGCTGTTATATTTATCCAGCCGGTAGGTATGTTACAGTTGTTGCCAAACTCCTGGCACACGCTTGTTGCCGGGTTCGTAGCGTGGTACAAGCCAGCAGTGCAGGAAACCGTTGAATTAAACGAGTTATCAATAAAATCTTTTCTGTCATGTAGCGAATACGAGGAACAGTCGGCGCTGGCTGAACCGTAAACAGAGCATTGAGTGATGTGCCATTCGCCAGTCCTGTTCATAAAGAAGTTGATGGCAAAAACTCTTTGCGCATTGCTGTTCACAATCAAACATGCAGAACTGTTGACATGAACCCTATTAACCGGATCTCTTACAGTACAGGAAACGCGGCCATAGCGTGCATTGGAAGGGTTTGTAATAGAAACGCTTAAGCTTGTAAGCGTATTATTTTGAACCGTAGTTGGTGAATTCACTGCTGTTATTGTAAGATTGCTGCGCGCGATAACATTGAATGTTCCCACATTATTGCGTGTATAAACAACAGAGCTGCCTGAGAAACTTGGGTCAGGAGAGACAGAAACATTGCAGGAACTTATGTTCCACCTGCCAACACGGTCAGTCGTGGTATCAAGCGTGAACGAACTGGTCCTGCCAGAATCAACGCCATTTTGGTCCGTGACGGTCACTGAGCCAACCGGTTTTATTATTCCACAGTTCAAAGTGACATAAGCCACGTCTTGTGTGGGGTTGTTAATAATAACCGGTATGCTTAGCAATGAGTTATTCAGGACAGGTGCCTGAGGCACGCCAACAGACTCTATGAAAACCGAATCAGGCAGCATTACCATGTAACTCGCAGTAGCAAGAGAAGTATTGTCAAGAGCAGAGCTGGCACAATTTGATGTTGAAGATGAGCGCACAGAGCAACCGGTTACATTCCATTCGCCAAGAGTGCTTGCGTACATCTTAATGGGAACTGTTGTATCACCAGTAGCAGCACTAATGCAGCTTGATGAATTCCTTCTTGTAATCAGCTGCCCGTTGGAAATATATCTGAAATTACATGTTACATTAACAAACCTGTCTGAGCTGTCAGGATTTGTCACAACAGTGTTTGTAGTCACCACACTACCTCTTACCGCATTATCTGGAGTTGATAAGGAAGCTATGAAAGTGCTTGCAGCAGGCAACACAGCAAACGTGCCGCTAACAGGCGTCTGGTTCACCTCAAAGGAGCAGTCAGGTCTTACCGAACGTCCCAGTTTGCAGCTGTAAGTCCAGGTGCCAAGCCTGTCAGGCATAAATGGAACGCTATAAGCAGTGGAGTGATGACCAGGTCCACCCAGCACAAGGCATGACGATCTGTTCTGCTGGACTAAATTACCCGGCTTTGTTATTGTACAGTAGACAGTTCCGTACGCGTCCGTGGGGCCGTCCTTGTTTATTGTAGCAGTCAGGGTCATGCTGCGGTTAAATCTCACAACAGTCGGCATATCAACAGTCATCAATACGCGTGTCGGAGGCCTTATTCCTCTTAGAAGTCTGTCAATGTCGTCTCTTTTTTCAAGCGAGCGTTGAATCAGCTGTCGCGCTTTTGTAACCGTAAGGTCCTGCATTTCCATCGTCATATTTTTCAAATGGTCTTTTGTAATGAGCAGCGCTTCCCTTAGAATCACAAGAGTCTCGTTGTTGGCAATAGCCGTCTCGCCGTTCTGGCTTATGGAAGAATCAACAATTCCTATCTCAGTCCCAATTTGCACATCGAGGTCAGTAAATATCTGATACCATTCGTTTATCTGGCCAATATTGAATGTCGGGCATGCGGCGCTCGTGATAGTGCTGACAACAGTAACTGTCGCGGATTGGCCAACCGGTGTGCCTCTCGCGGCAAAGTAGTACAAAACTGTCTGGTCGCTGCACCTCAGCTCGCATTTACCAAGAAGCGAGCCGCAGAAGTTCGGCTTGTTCGCGCCCCTGTTGTTGCTGTTGTATGCTGCTATGCAACTGTTAACATTTGAGTTTTTGTTGCAGACATAAAATGTATATAATCTCAACTCCTGTCGTGTAGTGCCGCTGAAGTTCAGGCCCCTTTCAGTTTGTGTGGTTGTTGTGACCGAAAAGCCGTTTGTATCTGTGACATTAAAAATTATTGGAACAGAAACATTATCTTCTACGCCCGGTAATCCTGACATGCCTATAGGCCTGACAAATATTGTGCACGCGTCGCCGCCCTCGTGCCTGCAGTTCTTTCCTGGCCCGACCGTTATCATTACGCTGGCAGGTGCGCCAATGCCACATGCCCTGTCAGTCCATGACACGGTTTGGGTTGCATTGCTGACCACCTTGTACTGGCATTTTGATATTCTGCTGGCAACGCCCTGAGCGTTATCACTTACAGAAATAGTGAAGTCCGAAGTTACCCAGTTGCTAGGTGCACTGACGATTTCTGAGAAAGGTGTAACCCAGTCAATGTTATAGAATCTTGTACTGGTATCTTCGATTCTGGTGCCGTTCATAGTTTTGTTGACCTTTGCAACAACTTTGCATGAACCCTGTCCCATGAGATTGCAGTCGCCATCAGGTCCAATGCTCACAGTGAAGTTGCTGTTGCACCTGCGCGCTGCATTGTCAACTATCTTTGTAGATGTTGAACCAACACTGTAGATATCATAGGTGCATGTAATTGTGCTGTTTGTCGTAGAAGCAAAGTCCCTGTCCTGAACATTCACGGAAAAGTTACCGGTCTGGTTGCTGCCGTCTAGTGGGGAAGTAATATTTGTAAGAATCAAATTTATCGTAAAGCTGCGTGAATCCGGTGCACCAATGTTGCCAACAGTGTCGGTCGCAAAAGCGCTTACAGTACAAGAGCCCTGGTCAGGACAATCGTTACCAGGCCCAACGGTTATTGTTGTCTGGCTGTTGCATATTCTGAGTCTGCCGCCACTAATTGCGCCTCCCAACCCACCGAACTGCGCATAAGCATCACCAGCCTGATTCATTATTGTAAGCGGCACGTCATTCCCTGTAGCTATTATAGCTGGTGTGTAATGTGGCAGCGTCATGTCTTCAGAAACTCTAACTGACCCTGACGCAGCTCCACCGCTGCTTATCTTAATATAACCATTTCCGTTATCATCCTGGTGCTGGTCAGCAACAAAATAGCTGCCGGTCAAAGGATTATAGGCAATGTCACTGACCCCGACATTGTTGTTGGTGAACACAGTAGACTCGGTTCCCAGAGTACCGCTTGGTCCAATGGTGCGTTTGTAAAGTTTTCTTCCAACACTCCCCCAGTAGAAAGCGGTATACTCATTGCGTGTAGTATCATAGAACGCGACAAGCGAAACATAACCTCCCAGCGTTCCGGTTGAAATTCTAATTGGACCTGTCAAAGCTGCGCCATTAGGATTGTATAGTCTGCCGTAGGCAATGCCGTTCTGATCAAACCATGTAGCAAGAACACTGCTCCCGCCTGCCGCAGCTGAAGAGCCAAACATTCCATCACCTGTCACCACCACTTCATTCCCAACAGTGCCGGTTGGCGTAACTGAATTACCTATAATGCTGCCCCTGGTTATGACGCCACGCGTACATGATACAAAGAATTTTTTCGCGCCTGAGCTATAGGCTATATTTCCGCTGGAGGAAGCATGAATGCCTAAATCACAGTTGTTCATAATAACAAAATTCTGCTTGACAAAAGTTCCATCTGCTTTTACCAAGCTGCCATATGTTGGTCCCATATTGTTGCCGGCAGCAGCACCCCATGCAACTAAGAACAAATCATCATCCTCGTCATAGGTGATTTTTATTGAGCCAACGAAATCACTACTACTTCCAAGAATAACATTACCGCCTCGCAGCGCCCCGGCATCCGTTATAAACTGGCCGATGACCTTACCTTGATGTTCAGTGCTCCACACAGCCAGCGCCACATCACTCTTAGTGCTATAAGCCACGTCAAGCGGTCTCCATACCCTGTAAGGATTTGAAAGCGCAATGTTTCCCCGCGGCAAAGCAATGGGCGTAGCTGTGTTACCAGATGTTGTATAATAACATTTGTCCAGGCCAGAATCATCTGCGTCCGTGACCTTAATCTGGAAGTTGGCTGTCTGGACGCTGTTCGCCACCGGCTCGGTTATTCTTGACGTCGGCGGGTTGTTGTCAACTATTATGCTTGTCCTGCTTGAGTTTGAATACATGCCGGACTCATCCTTAAGGCGGCAGTAAAGATTCTGGAAGAAGCCGCCCCTTTTCCATTCTGGCGGGAGCGTCAATGTACAAGTTGGGTTGTTGTCAGCGAGTTGTCCGCTGCAAAGGTTTGCTGTGAAGCTGCCCGTCTGGCATGAGCCACTCGTACCATCTCTTGCAGCAGTAGGAGCAGATGTACAACCACTAGGGATAATATCAGTGCCACCAAAAGTCTCATGTCCGCCACAATAACCTGCTTGAATTGCGTCATGTATTTTTCCTCCACCTGCAGTTACTCTATACCCTGTTTTATCGGGATCACCATCTTTCCAAACAGCTACTATTTGAGGATAGCTTCCTATTGTTTCGGCATGAAAGCCTTGACCAATTAAAATAGCAATTACTCCGTCTCTAAGTTGGGCTACTGCAGCTTCACCTTCATCACTCCCCCCATCAGCAGCACCATAACTTGGCAAATCTCCAATTTCCGGATGAGAAGCAAGATATTTGTTTGCGGCATTTTTTACATCACTTTGGTATTTATCTGTCTGCCCTTTTTCAGCGCAAGTTTCGCACGCACCGCCGGTTGCAAAGCCTGTCACGCTGAACGTAGGCTTCGATGTAACTCCGCCTGTAAGACCGGTAGCGCAAGGGCACGTATGACCTGATGTTGCTGTGGCCTTTTGACTTTCAGTAACAAAAGGGTCCCAATCTGTCTTCCAGTTGGTGCCATCGCAATATGCAAGAGCTTCTCCACAGCTAGAGCATGTTGCACTATTCTGTCGGCATTCTGAAAGTGGGCAGCCACCCCACATTGTAGGATCATACCAGCCTGGAGTTTTGCCAGCACAAACAGCAGTGCCTCCGCCTGTAGGCGTGGTAGGTGCAACCCACTTACTTGTTTCAGCTCTGCCAGTACATCCCCATTGCGGATTGCTTGGACCAGGACCTTCTGGCCCAGGCCCGCTGCCAAGAACATCATATATCAAGCCAGAAGGTTTATGGAAAAGAATATCACATGAAATAGAACCAGACGAATGCGGACAACTATTTCCACCTGTCTTGCTTAGCAATCCCCAACCAGCGTCTTTGTTGTCCCATGCTGCCTTGTTTAAGAGAACCGCTGCTTCTTCAGCACTAACCATTGCGCCGTACGCAGCACGCGCAGCCCGTACAGAAGCAAGTATTGATGCCGGGTTAGTTCTGGTCCTGCACGCGGTATCGTCGCCGCCTGGTGGAGGGCTAGTAGTTTGAATATTACCTTCAGCTGTGCCGCACTCCAGCTTCACTTTCATTCGCCTTGGAGTAGTGCTGCCTGCATCTGTTATGGATTCAGAACTGGAACCAATACTTGACATTGTTACAATACCTGTAGGCGCCACTCGCCGCGGAGTTGCATTTATTGAATTAAGCAAAGGGGGCTTTATGCAAGTGCCGCCACAGTCAGTCCTGCAAACACCGTCGCTGCACTTTGTCTGCCCATCAGGGCATCCACCTCCACCGCCTGTCTTGCACAATCCAGTAGCAGGATTGCAGCCAAGGGTGCCACAGGACGTTCTTGTTGTCCAGTTATCTCTCGTAGCAGAACCACCGCGGGGCGGAGTACCAGGAGCGGTTGCATTAGTTGTATAATTACCATATTTTGAAAATGTCAGGTCTGGTACATATTTTGTGCACGTAGAGACCTTGTACGCCTGTGGTGTAACCATAGCCTTGTACTGATTGCTGTCAACACATTTTGAGACAGCAGGACCTGTAGCCTGCCATCCGTTCTGACTTGTCAAATCAATGCACCGCGGGGCAGTAAGTGTTGGTATTTCCGTAGGTGTCTGAGTACATTCTGCTGTCGTGCCAGCACACAAAGGTACTATTTTTGGTTTTCCCGTTGCCGTATCCATAACGCATTTCTGTGTTGGAGATGGATTGAGAATTATTACCTTAAACGTCGCGCCTATGGTTCTTGAATTTCCGCCGTAGTTTGCGGCTATCGTATCAACAACATAAAGGCTTACTTTTGGGTCTGTTTTGTCAAACGCGTTAGTCGCGTCAACGTTTGGTGCCCAGACTGCATTGCTTGCTGCTGTATAGATAACACCGCCGCTGGCTGTCGCAAATCCTGTCACGCTAAACGTCGGCTTTGCCACGACATTTGCGAAGGGACCTCTCTCTGATTTGATATTATGGACCACCATGTTGTTGGCAATATATGTATGAAACGGCTCAACGTTGAAATTATAAACAGTAACTGGCTTTGATATCTGCCGAATAACAGTAATCTTGACAGAAACAGCCCGGTTGTCATATGCCTTGTAGACCCGGTCGCCAGCCATCAGGTCCTTGACCTGCACAAAATATTTGTGTATAGTAGGAACTCCGGAAGCGGCTGTCTTGACATAAAACGGGTGTGTCCCAGTAACTCCTACACTTGAACCGTCATCAAAGTCAAGAATATAACTTTCCTGAACATCTCGTGTAAGAATAGACGTGACATTACCAATAGAGAAAGTGCCGGTCTCCGGGTCAAATGAACGGACTTTGTCTCCAATCTTTATTTCTTCAATTGGCTTGGAACTGCCATCAACAAGCAGTATGGGTGTGCCAGAAACAAAACTATTGCCTCCGCCACCACCGCCGCCGCCACCCGGACCTGGAATAATGCCGGCGGCTGGAGCGCTGCTGGCGCTGCACCCTGGACCAGCGCACACTTTTCCATAATCATCGGACTGAACTTCTGTGAGAAGAATGCTGTGCAGGCAGTTGTTGGCATAAGCAGCTTTCACGCTGGCAGGAAATGAAACAGCATTTGTGCTGCACGGATTAGCAGGAACCCATCTTCCACCTGACCATATTGAATTTCCATTGCACGTGTTAGGTATGGTAAATGTGAACTCTATCTTTGTGGGGTTAGCAGTTGTCGCGCATTTGCTCCAGCGACACGTTGCGCCAGCGCAGCCTGTTGTGCCTGAACACGATGTCACGTCGCCAACTCCTATTGCTACGCCTGTATCAGTGCCGGGTGGTGTAGTAGGAGGAGTAACGCATGTACCGCTCTGGCATACTTGTGGAGAAGTGCAGGCAGGGGTACAAGTAAATCCACCGCCAGCAACACACATGCCTACATTGCCATCAGTTACCGTGCACATGGTGTTATCAGGATCGCACGTTTCACCAACAGCGCAGTCAGTGTTATCAAAGCAATTGCATGGCTCTGCATAAGCCTTGGTTGTAAAAAAAGACAATCCTATTAATAATACTACGCCAAATGCGATAAATATACCTAAAGCTGTTTGCGCTTTCATATGCACTAGGATTTTATTGGATTTTCCCGAATAAAAAGATAATTAGGGACAAAAAACGACCATAATTGGAAAGCAAGTATTTATTTGGGCTTAGTTTGTATTTTAATCTCTTTTTTACTATAATTATTTATGGAATCAGAAGTCGAATCATTGAAAAATCTGCTTGACAAACACGATATAGAATATAAAGTTCTCACTCACGAGCGCGTCTATACTTCAGAGCAAGCTGCGCGCATACGCGGCGTGCCTTTGAGCAGCGGCGTAAAGGCAATGGTCGTGAAATCCGAAAAAGGCTTCTTTCTGATTTTGGTGCCCGGTGACAAAAAAATAGATTTTGACCGTCTTCGACAAAAAATAGGAAAAGCAAAACTTGCCAGCGCCGAAGACGTTTTTCGCATGACCGGCTGCGAGGTGGGAAGTGTCCATCCCTTCGGCAATTTGTTCGGCCTGCAGGTTTTCATGGACCGTCATATTCTCGATAACCAGACAGTGAACTTCAACGCCGGGCTTCATGAGATTTCGATAAACATGAGCTCGCGGGACATGGCAGAAATCATAAAACCAGAAATCGACGAATTTAGCAAATAAAAAATATTCTGTTTGTATCTAGCATTTTTCAGCATAATCAGGACAGCAGTCGCCATATTTTTTACACAATACATCGCACCAGCAGCTGCCTGAATTTACGCCGCACATATTCTGACACGAGCCTGAATTGGTACTTGAAGAGCTCGGTGAAGACGCAAGACCTGTTCCGCCACACTCTTGGTCATAGTCAGAGCAGCAATCACCGTACATTACACATATTGAATCGCACCAACAATTGCCTGATTTTGCACCGCAGCTATTCTGGCATGAGTTTGGGGTTGGAGGAGCAGTTTGATTAGAGGGCGGGGCTGTTCCATTAGAAGAGACGCACAATCCATCATCACATCCATATGGGCAATACTTTTTATTTTGACCGCCGCAGTTTTCATAGTGCTGGTAAACATAATTGCCGTTGCACGACGTATATGTCGGAATGCATGAAGGTGTTGAGTTTGTACTATTGACAACACAAGCCCCGTTTTGGCATTCATTCGGGCACACGTAACTTTCTTCCTTAGGAAGCGAACCAAAATTTTTAACAGAATTATCACAATACATTTCCCTTAATTTATTAGAATTTATGCAGTAGTCTACTTTCATAATAGGAAAGGGTGCATCACTCGTATAGGCGACCAAAGTGCCTTTCTGGAAGTAATTTTTTCCGCCATCACTATCAATACATGCTGAAGTTGGTATAAACGTCTCTGGTGTGGTACCGTTAGTCGTATTTTTAGGTGTCGTGTTATAAAAAGAGACACATGCACCACCGCTGCATCCATATGGACAATATTGTATATTTTGTCCACCGCAGTTTTCATAGTGCTGGTAAACATAATTGCCGTTGCATGTTGTAGCAGTAGGAATGCATTCCGGATTAGTTTGATTTGGTAGTGGTTTTGTCTGGTTAGGTAACGGAACGGTTTGATTTGGCAACGGTGTGGGTGTCGTGTTATACCAAGAGGCACACGCGCCGCCGCTGCAACCATTCTGGCAGTACTCTATGTTTTCGCCATCGCAGTTTTCATAATGCTGGTAAACATTGTCGTCGTTGCATGTTGTAAAGGTCGGGATGCAGTCATCTGACGCCATCCCTGTAATTAAAACAGGACTCTGCATGAAGTTGAAAAGCCCTCCGATAACAAAAAACATTCCTATAATAAATAAAAATGACTTTGTAGAAGGTATGTTGCTTTTAGGCATAAGTAATCTATGTGTTATTTTGATATAAAAAGGGCTGTTGTCTGAAGATGGCTTTGTTTTTCGTAAACAAGTTACTTTTGTTCTTTTGACTGCAAGCTACTTTCTTGCGAAGAAAGGAGCTTATGGCAGAAATCATAAAACCAGAGATCGGCGAGTTCAGCAAGTGAATATAGTGAACGGCAGTAAACCAAAATAAATAATATGTTTCTTTCTCCCAAGGGTCTTTCTTTACCAAAGAAAGAGGCTTATGGTGTAAGTCTTGTTCTGTCTCTAGGCCACAGCGTCGCTTCGCGGATGTTCTTTAGGAAATAAATGGGATTATCCTATCCATATCTCTATTATTTCTGGTGTTATTTTCATCTTCCTGAATATCTCACGAACTTCTTTGTAATTCTCTATAGGGACTGAAAAACTGCCACTGCCATGTCTTATGCCGTTTGATTTTGATACAATACCAGTATAATGTTTATCACTGATATTATAACCGAACAGCTTTCTATGGAGGTTCACCCTCTTTTTTGCATCTTTTATGTTTCTGTAAGAAAAGAGCGTATAATGCCTTAATTTTTCGGGTTCTGATTTATATTTGCCAAATAAAATTATTCCATCAGTTATTATGCTTCTTTTTAGATCAGTCCATTCTTTATTTTCTATGTTGCCAACAATCAATGATATAGGATTTTTTATTCCTTTGAGTTTCCAGAGCTCATTTATTTTAGATTTGTAGAACTCATTCAGTATCTTGTTTATTCTGGTGCTCTCTGACATTGTGTCTATGAAAATGTCTATGTCACTCTCCCTGTCTGCATCTTTGCGACTTACGGAGCCAAACAATATAACAGATCTTATATTTTCAGCTCTTTCAATCAAAAAAGAGCAGAATGCAGCAGCATAAGCTATTCTATCATTCTTCATGTAACTCACCAACAATTTCCTTAAGGTTATTATAAAACGCCAGCATTTCGACAATTTCTTTTTCGGACTTCCTTTTGCCATAGCATAGAATATTTCTTTTTTCCTCAATTTTTCTCATAAGATCCATTATTTCTGTCTTTCTGGGAAAATCAAAAACCAGTTTTTCTCGTATGGACTTTGAATGCTTGAAAATCCTGTGGTCAAAATTTATAGAAACCTGCACAAGTTTAAGTTTCAACAAGTATATTGATAGCATCTCTATGCTTGCCTGAGATATATTATATCCAATATTTCTTTGATTTTTCTCCATTCCATCATCTATACATCTCCTGATATTCCTTTCATGCTCTTCCAAAGCCTTCCTGTGTTCCTCTATCCTCATACATATACCTGAACAGTCAATAGAGGACTTTGAATAAGTATACATTTCATTCAAAGTCCTTATTGTGAACTTTGACAAATTATAGGGTTAATCAAAGTTCTCAATATGTAATTTTGTAACATAAGTACTTAAAGTTATGTACATTTGAACATATTTTATGTAATTTTGTAACAATCATAAACAAGCCACTTTGTGAGCGCAAGTGAACCAAAATCACATCTTCTTTGTATACCACCGACTTTTCCGCAAAGAAGGATGGGATCCAAGATTCATTGTTTATAGAACAATGAATCTTTAGATAAATAATACATTTCTTTGACTACAAGCTACTTTCTAAAAAAGATGCCTATGGTGTCAGCCTTGTTCTGTCTCTAGGCCACAAAGTTGCTTCGCGGATGTTCTTGAGTCCGCAGATGAACATGGTCAGCCGCTCAAGACCGAAGCTCCAGCCCGCGTGGGGTGGTATGCCGTATCTAAACGCGTCTGTGTAGAACTTGAAATTGTCTGGGTTCATGCCGCGCTTTTTCAATATGTCAACCAGCTGCTTGTAATCATGAACCCGCTGCGCGCCTGACATGGCTTCCGTGCCGTCTATGAGCATGTCATAACCGCGGCAGATTTTTTCGTTGCCCGGCTCCGGCATTGAGTAGAAAGCGCGTATGTCTGTCGGCCATTTTGTTACTATAACAGGATTGAAATGCTTGCCTATCATCTTCTCTGCTTCTGGCGTGAAGTCATTGCCCCATTCTATGTTAATTCCTTCCTTCTTCAGAAACTTGAGTGCATCATCATAAGTCATTCGTTTGAAAGGAAGTTTGGGCACTTCCAGCTCTCTGTTAAGCGCTTTCAGCTCCTCTTTGCATTTTTCAGTAACCTGTCTGTAAATATAATTTATAACACCCTCGGCATATTTCAGCGCGCCCTCCTCGTCCTTCACGAAAGCCGTCTCTATGTCCATCTGAATGCACTCATTAAGGTGGCGGATTGTATTGTGTTCTTCAGCGCGGAATGCCGGAGTGATTATCATTACTTTGTCAAAGGTAGAAGCCATCAACATCTGCTTGTAGAGCTGCGGGCTCTGCACCAGGAAAGCTTCCTTGTCAAAGTAAGAAAGCGGGAAAAGATTGGTACCGCCCTCAGTCGCTGCAGCAATGATGCACGGTGTGTGCATCAGCGTGAAACCTTCTTTCTCAAGATATTCAATGAAGCTCCTGTAAATTACGTCTTTTATCACAAAGATAGCAGCATTCTCCTTCTTGCGAAGATCAATGAATCTGTTGTCTATCCGAGTATCCAGTTCGGATTTTATTTTCGGATCTGTCTCCAAAGGAAGAGGCGACTCTGCTCTGGCAATGACTTCTATTTCATCCGGATTAAGCTCGATTCCGCCTGGCGCCTTTTCATTTTTTGTGACAGTGCCCGTAACCCTAAGGACGCTCTCTCTGGATATTTTCCCAGCCATCTCAAAATTCTTGTCGCCTTTTTTCAATGTTACCTGGAGCTCGCCCTTCCGGTCGTAGAGAACAATAAACATCAGGCTTCCCAGGTCCCTTGTTTTGCGGACCCAGCCAAAAACAGTTACACGCTTTCCAGCCATCTTCACAGCGTCTGTTGTGTAAAATCTTTCTTCAGTTTCTTTTGCCTTGATGAGTCTCACCTACATTATGTAAGCATTGTAGAAAATCGTCCACACTATAATCCATAAGAACAGATAGACAATAACTCCGTTGCCCAGCCACCACTTTGCATCCTGCTTTATCTTAAAGACAGCACGCAAAACAAATGTCAGCAGCACCATAACTATTATAGAAGCAAGCGCCGCGAAGGCGGTATGGTTAATTATTATAGAAACATAGCCCATGACTACAGCAACAATCACATAGATAACTGTTGTTCTCAGTTCAACATCAAAGTAAGATTTCAATCCCATTTTATACACCAACTATCCTTGGAAATGGTCGTCTAAGTCTGACTCTCGGTATCTCTTCCCCAACCTTGGTTACGAACATGTTACCATCATTAAATTCATTATATACACGGTCTATTAGGGTTTGCCTGTCTGGATCATGCCCAACAAACGCTCCATGAAGAAACGCAACATATTCGCCTTCATGTCTTTGAAGCAAATCAGCTTCCATTGACTCGTAAGCATGAAAATTCAATTTATCGTATCCCATTCAAACACCATTACTATAGCAGACGACCGTGCTTTCGTCCGCCTTTCACATCATTATTCAAACGTTTCTATTTACTCCTGCTTTACTTGCCCAAAAATTTCCCGATACTTTTCTGCTCTTTTTCCTCCTTTATCCAGTGGGCAGTGAACCAGCTTTTGCGCACAAAAGGGGGAAACTCTTTATTCTTTTTAATCCAATCCTTTAAAAACCTAATAGTGATTTCGTCGCTCGGATATCCGCTGCCAAAGAAGCCATATTTTTTGTGCAGTTTTGCTATTTCACGGTCCCGTTCCACCTTTGCCAGTATGGAAGCAGCGCCCACGACCGGATATTTTTTATCGGCAAAATTCTCAGCTACAATCTCCATCTTTTTGTTTTTCACCTTAGCCATTACTTTTTTGGAAAAATTCTTAGTATCCACTTCTGGCGAGTCTATTATTACTTTGTCCGGATTGAACATGTTTATAATATGCTGCATTCGTTCTATTTCCATTGCATTTAGATTGCTTTCGCTGCGCAACTTATCGATTTCCTCCGCAGAAATCTTCAGGACAACAAAATCATGAGCGAGTTTCTTTAGAAGCGGGTAAAGTTCGCCGCGTTTTGCCCCCGTAAGAAGCTTCGAGTCCTTGACACCCATTCCCTTCAGCTCCGCTAGCTTATCCTGTTCTATTATATAGCCACAAATTGTCATGGGACCACAGACAGGGCCTAACGGTACTCATAGAGTTCTACCGGACTCGTCTATGCCCAATATTTTTGTCAAAGTATTACCACCTCATGCTTATATTGAACTACATTCATTGCAATAATTATAGTGTTTGAAGAAAAAGGCTTTATAGGCATTATGAAAAAATAATTTTTGTTAGGCATCAAAGAGAAGATGTATCACGGAACTCAAAATCACGCAGCCCTTTTAATTCCGCACCTTCGTTTTTTGCCATGTAAGCCATACATCGAGCAATTTCATCAGGTGAAACATCAAGAAAAGAATCTGCATGATCACTATGCCTTGAAGGAGAGTGCCAGAGATGCTTTGCCTCTCTTTCTGCATCTTTAACAATGCGAACATGGGTATCTGCGTGATGTTCAATATACAATGAGTTCCCGAAATCTTTAACGCCGTAATATCCTAAAATCGAATAGAATAATCCGTCAAACTGTCTTGGCCAGAACCTGTCTATATATGCAGGCGCGGCAACAGAACCCGTATAGCCAAGTTCCATAATAAGTCTGGCTACACAAACCATTCTTGCTGCAATACTATTTTTGCTGAGTACAGGACTTCTCGAGTGAGCACCATTTAATTCTGTCCATAATCGTTGTGGTTGTTTACTACCTGACTGATGAATATAGGATGCAAGTTCTGTGGCATGTGTAAATACTGCGCCATCAACAGGGTTATTTGACAGTGTTGCACAAAGCACCATTCGCTTGAACCGTGCTGCATATTCATCAGTCTTTGGCGGAAAGAATCCAGATTCATCATAACCGATGAAAGTTGTACCAGGATAAATAGGAAAAGGTATCTTAGCGTGCGTGCGTCGTATTCGGTCACTTCGGTAAGCTGTACCACGTTCCCCCATATACAATACTATTGAATTCCGCCCATATTTATTTGTGCAAGAATGTTTTTTGTAATTTTTCTGTGATGCATTTCAATATGTCTATTTAAAACCTAAAGGATTTTATTAGAAGTATAGCGAGGTAGAGCAGCCTGGAGTGCTCGTCGATCTTACATTCAATGTAAGTGCGAATGGCCCATAGGTTGATCTAGGACACCCGGAAACAAAGTTCAGCTTTGTTGGGTATAGGTCGTAGGTTCAAAACAAACTTTTCCGAAAAGTTTAATCAAAAGGGAAAGTTTGGGAATGTCCTACCCTCGCTATCATTTTTCTTTTTAAGTTCCGCAAACAAATATTCTTATGCAAATACAGGAAAAAGCGCACCGAATACTGAGACAGCCTGTTTGTGACTCATGTCTGGGCCGCCAGTTCGCCCAGCTTCTAAGCGGATACACAAACGTACAGCGTGGCCGTCTGCTGCGCACGCTAGTAGCCATGAGCATCGACCAGGAGGATTATTTCGGCGACCTCGACCTCTCGAATTTTCACGGTTTCAATTTCCACAAACTCGACGCAAAAAATATTGAAAAGAAAAAATGCTCTGTGTGTGAAGGAATTTTTGATAGCCTGGAAAAAATATCCGTCAAAGTCGCGAAAGCTGCAAAGAAATATGAATTCTCAACATTTTTAATCGGAACCAAACTGTCCTTTGACATGATTTCACGTGAGGAAAACTTATGGGAAAATGTGGGAATCGATTATTGCGAGCCAATAAAGGCAGAATTGAACAGGGAAATTGGCAAGCTTGTTGAAAAAAAGACCGGTGCAAAATTTAATCAGAATCCTGATGTGAATTTTATAATTGACATGCCAGAAGGAAAACCCGACATCCAGCTGAATCCGCTTTTCTTTTACGGTGAATACCAGAAACTTATTCGTGGAATTCCTCAGACGCGCTGGCCTTCAAAAAAATACAAGACCTCCATAGAAGAAATAATGGCAAAACCATTCCTGATTGCTACAAAAGGCAAGTCTAGCAAGCTTCACGGATTAGGCCGTGAAGACATTGATGCGCGCTGCCTCGGCTGGCGGCCTTTTGTATTGGAGATACTGGAGTCGCAAAAAAGAAAAATGAATCTTAAGGCACTGACAAAAAAAGTAGCCAAAGGAATCAAAATAAGAAACCTGCGTGTGTCAAACATAGCCGAGGTCCGGCGTATAAAGGAGGAGCGTGCGGACAAAACTTACAAGGCAACAGTTATATGTGAAAATATATCAAGAAATGATTTGAAAAAACTCAATCAGCTTGTCGGCAGCATAAAACAGAAAACGCCTGAGCGTGTTCTTCACCGCCGCGCCGACAAATTTCGTCATAGAAAAATAAAGACGCTCAAGGCAGCGTTCATAAACAAAAAGAAATTTTCTATAGTGGTAAAATGCGAAGCAGGGCTGTATGTAAAGGAACTAATAAGCGGCGACAACGGACGGACAACGCCTTCTGTGAGCAGCATTCTGGGTCAGGCATGTATTTGCAAAGAACTTGATGTCCTTGCAATACATAATGTAAAAGTGAAGGTTAAAAAGAAATAGAAATCGCTGTTATATCGTCATATTGTTTATATCGCGGATATTTCCAGCACTCAGGATCGTCTTTTTCCAAGTCTCTTACATATTGCATTACGTTCTTTAGTCCGCCCTTGAGGAATAACCTGACAAAAGCATTGAAATTATCTTCCTTTTCCGGATCTTCTTTTGGAAGTATTAAGCCATCAGTGAAAATTAGTATGTGCTTTACGTTCTCAAGATTCTCTTCGCCTGTCAGGATAAATTTTGAAAATTTCTCTTCTCCGTTAATCATGCCATATGCCTCGTTCGATTTGAATCTGGTATGAGGAGTTTTCTTCCATATAATGTCATGAATATTTTTCCTTTTTTCTTGGGCAAGTTTTTTCCAGACAATCATAGCACCCCTGTCATGATCGTAATCATGAGCCAAAAGCTTGAACGAATCATCCATGTATATGACAAGAATCAGGGAATCCGCCACATGGAGCCATTCAAACGTTTTGTTTTTTATTCTCACAGCAGCAGCCGTAGTGCACCAAAGACTGGCTTTGTCTGATACATCAATGTTATTGGAGATCATTTTCTTTCTAAGGATATTATTAGCTTTGATAGCCATTTCTTTCAGCGTTCCTTTATTCGCTGCGAATTCGTCTCTTACAATTGAAGCTGCCATTAATCCGCCTGACTTGCCGTTTTCATCGAAGAACTTGTTTATGCTGTTGGCACCGTCAAAAACGCCGAATATATTTTGGCCTATCAGGTAAGTGTCTTCCTTGCTAGAGCCTTCGTCGAAAACAAAATCGACTTTCATCAAATATCAAACCCTATATTCTTTTTTATCAGTTCCTTTATTTCCTGGGGTTTTCTTGGATTAAGAGAAACTTGCAGGCCATAATTTGTCGGCTTCTTAATTATAAACCCTTCGCGCATAAGTTCTTCTCCAATTTTTGTTGCAATTTTCATTCCCTCTTTTCCTAAATTTTGGGAACGAAATTGCCTCATCATATTTTCATAAGCAGTGTGACATTCGCCCCACTTTCTATGGCGCGCCAATGAAAACAGTAACTTTGCGCGTATCAAGTCATTATCCATAAGTTTACATGCATGTAAAGTTTTAAATACTTAATAATTGTACGTATGTATATAGCTGGAAAAGGTGGACATATGGAAAAATCGATGCTGCTGGAAGTAATCGGAGACTCTATAGAGAACAGAATACTGGATTTCCTTATCGAAGGAGTGGGCATAGACTACACAAAAAAAGACATTGCTGACAACTGCAAAATATCAAGACCGACTTTGTACAAGATATTTCCCGAATTAATAAAAAATAAGATAATCAAGCCTACAAGGAAAATAGGACGGGTCCAGTTGTATTCGCTGAACACAGATAACGGAAGAGCAAAGTCACTGATAAAACTCGAAGAAATCCTCCTGAAAGGCTCTTTTGAGGAAGTTGAACTGAGGCCGAAAATTAAAATATAAGTTTTTTGACAGCGAGCCAAATAAATAATAAGTTTTCTTTCTCCCAAGGGTCTTTCTTTTTGAAAAGAAAGAGGCTTACTTCTTGTATTTCTTGACAATCTCGACAATCTTTTTAATCTCTTCTTTTTTGAGATTTGTTCTTTCCTTGGAGAAAAGTGTTTCCACTTCCTCTTCCGTGTCAGGCATCATGCCGAGTATTAGTGCCACATAGCGCGGCTTAAGTATGCTTATCTTGGTAAGCTCTTCCATAAGGTTCTTTACCTGCGTCTGGGTGAGCGTCGCTACCTTTTCCAGATATTCCAAACATATCTTCTGGTCATAGACAAGGTCTCTTTCCTTCTTGCGTTCGTCTATTATTCTCTTTGCATCGTGTATACTCAAATCTTCCTCGGAAGTTATCTCCATTATACCATCTCCAATAGAGGACTTTGAATAATATATATTTCATTCAAAGTCCTTGTTGTGAACTTTGACAAATTATGGGGTTAATCAAAGTTCTCAATATACAAATTTTCTGTTTCGGTTAATTTTTTTGAAAAGCTTATAGCAAATCTCAATGATATTTGAACTTTTGTTGAGTTTGCTATAAAGGAGATCTCGTAATATTAAAGTTCATTTATTTGAGAGATCTCCTATTACTCCGAACTCTTCTGCAAAACATAAGGCTTTAGGTGCTCAGGTTCCAGATAAATCTTCTTCATGGCTGAACCATCTTTCACGCTGATAAGATAAGATCTTCCTGATTTGGCAAGAATAGTTCCTGTTTTGCCGTGAAACTTCGGGTTCTGAAAGCTGCCGCTGGATCTTATAACGATATGAACCTGTTCACCGACCTTGAATTTTCTAAGCATATCTGTAAGCGTCGGCTTGGCCGGGTTCCTCATCTTTTTCCTGCTTCCCCGCATTTTTCCATATGATTTTTGTACCATACTCAATCACTCTTTATCGAAATTCTAACCCATCTTGGCTCCAAACCTTTTTAAATCAAAATATCTAGTCTGGCCGCTAGAATCTTCCTGTCTCCATCCTTCGCTGCCTTATGGCGAAAAGATAATATTTCTCGTCGCCTTCGAGTTCCTGAAGCACGCGTCGCACTATAGTCTTTACCGGATCTGGAAACAGCTTCACCCTTTCGGAAATATCGGTAAAGCTTGCGAACGGCTTCTTCCTTTCTGCCAATATGTCAATCATGTGTTTTTTGCCTACGCCCGGAAGCAGCTGAAACTGGTGCATTCTTGGCGTAACGATTGTTCCCTTGTTGAAGAATTCCACAAATCTCTGCTCGTTCTTTCGGACAAGCTTTTCAACCATTTCCGGCAGCATGTTCTTTGCCATGCTTGTCAAATCCCGGTATTCCAGCTGGCCCCTTATGAACCTAATCTTGTCCCTCTTGCCCTCGCCTATGTAAACCTCTTCTTCCTGTGCCAATGAAACATTTTCCCGCGTGACCAGCTCAAGCAGGGAGAAGAAAGAGGTGCCTATAGCCTGGGCTACAGGTTCTGTATGCCTCCGGTCGGCATAGCCGTTTGGCAAAAAATCTAATACTAAGCAAGTTGATTCCTTCATGTAACTTATACCCCTTTTCCATTAAATATAATTATCAATGAAAATGCTTATAAATCAAAAGCAGTGCTCAGAAAGTGCAATTAGCAACTTCAGAAAAACATCTTATTTTCTTTTGCTAGTTTTTCTTTTTTTCCTATGCCCAAGATCAATCTTATAGTATGCGATAAACGCAATGGCTATAATCACTAATATTATGAGCTGCCACGCAGCGAACTCGTCAAGGCCCTCAGCAAACACAAGGATTGTGGCCAGCGTCGAATATGTGTTGCCGTCTGGGTCAGTTGCGACAAAGGTTATCGGGAACGAGCCTGTCCTCGCCACAGTGGAAACAGAGACGGAAAATGATTTCTGGGACTCCGGAGGCATGTCCAGCTGAACCTTGTCGTTATTATCAGGGTCGACAATGCATCCGCCTTCAGTACATTTGAACTCTATCCACTGGAAACTGAAAATAGGGCTTGTGGTGGACGACGTAACGTCGAATATTTTATTAGCCGCTCCTTCCTTCGGGTTGTACACTGTTACGCTAAACACATTGTCAGCAGGCTGGTCGCCCAGGGCGAATCTTTTTTCCACAGGCGTGACAGTTATCTTTGTCTGGCAGTTGACGAAGAATTCCTTTGAAGTCGTGGCTGGCGGTCCGCCTGCCTGTTGCGCCTGAAGATAGATGGTTTTGTACTGGTCGCAGGCAAAATTATTGCTGGCAATATCAATTACATTGGACGCGACAAATACTTTCCGGAAAGCGTCCCATTTTGTTGTCTTGTCATATGTAGGCGCGTCAAAGCTGAAATCAACCCGGCAGTTTGGCGGCTCGCATACAGACACACCTGAAAACGTCCTTGTGCTCGGCACTGCTGTGAAGTTTATGAGCATGGTTTTGGTAAAGTTGGCAACCTGGTCATGCCCCGGGTCAATGGTAAGCGGCACTGTCACGCCCAAGTCAGGGAAATATGCGCCGAAGAGAAATTCTGTTTCCGTGACAGTGTAGTCGCCGCAGGCTTCAACACTAAGGCCCGAGCCAAGATCAGTGACATTAATGCACACGCTCGAGCGGAAGATATTTGTGTTGAGTTTGAAATCCCATCTTCTTGTTATTGCGTAAGTTCCGTCTATTGTAGGCAGGTTGTAATTACCGTCTTTCTGATAAGTTGGCTTTACAAAGTCAGCCCTGCTTGGCGGTATGTAACCATTAGCTGGATTAAAGTAATCTTTTTGATTCGCTGTTCCCTTGTCAACAATAATTGACAGCTTGGTCGGGTCAGGGTTGCAAGGCCGTATAAACCGTTTTGTAAGATCCTTGGTGCGCAGGAAGCAGTACAGGTTTGCCTGGGCGTCATCGCCTGTAATTACGCTGGTCTTGCTGAAGTCAAGCTTGGCATATAATTCCACGCCCACGAATCCGCTTGGATTGCAGGAAGGCTCTTCTGCAGGGTTTATGCATGGCGGCTTGAAGACGCTTATCGGCTGGCTTTTTTCAATTTCCCGGTTTCCAAGACTGTCGTTGGAGAGATAATAAATAGTATGAGGACCGTCAGCAGAAAGCTGGCGGGTGCCGCTGTATTTATCACTGGCACGCGAATCAACACTAAACAATGTGGAGTCGCAGCTGGTCGTCGCATCGCTGCATCCAAATGTCAGCTGCAATGGAGCAGTGTAAATCATATTAGAACAAGGCAGCCCGTTGCATCGCGCTGTTGTCGTCGGTGGCTGGGTGTCTATAGTAATCTGCTGTATCGGGCTGCTGAACTGGCAGTTGCCGTTTGGCGCTGTGAATCCAGCGTCAACCCAGACATCTGATATGCCGTTTGCGTCGCCGGCGCTGACAGGAATATCAAATGTGTAGCTGTTCCCCTGTTTCTGGCGCATGCTTCCTGCCTTCTGGCTTGTGCCGCCCTGTTGCGAGCCAGGCTTGATCTTTACAACAGGATCGCCCTGCAGTGAGCGGCTCGCTGTAAACGTTACAGACAGAGTGCCGGCAGGCGACGGGTTTGGTGTTATGGAGGTAATTGTTATCGTAGGCGGGTTCGGGCAGTTGTTGACAACGCAAAGCGGATAAGCATCACCCCAGTTCGATGTCGCGCTCAGGGAGTCGGTTGCCTGGCATGTGGCTGCTATGCCTGTTCCTTCAGGCGCGGTTATTGTAATGTCTCTCGTGAATGTGCCGCCACTGGAAGGCGCTGTCATGCCCGCATTGTTAAGATATGTCCATGAGCGTGTTGCAAAGCAGTTTCCGACAGTGCACGTGCCTGACCATGCCTTTGTTGAAAGTGTGTTCGCTGCCTGATTTGCGTCAGAGGCAGTGCATTGCAGCGTTATCGTGCTGCCCTGCTTGCAGCTGCCCCTTGGCGTAAAGTCCATGGGCTGCACCGTAGGCGCGTTGTTCACAGGCATAGGTGACGGCGGTGGTAATGGTCCAGGTGCGGCTGTGCACTGGCTGTTGCTGCACACGTTTGAGCGGCAATCATTATTATTAGAGCACGGACTGCCAACTTCCCCTGGCACTGGTGTTGGTAGCGGTAACGGTGTCGTGCCTTCGCCTGGATTCGTTCCAGGCGGCGGTGCTGTGCCGTTCCCGTTCGGGCCAGACCCTGGCAGTGCACCGGAACTGTCACGTGCCCACACAACATTTCCGACCCGGTCATAGGCATTGGCATAGTAAGTATGAGAACCGTAGGAAGGCGTAAAGGTATACGAACAGGTGCCGCTGCTGCATAGTTTGGCATTGTAGCCGTCAACAACAATATTGATTATCGAAATTCCGCTCCTGGCATCAGACGCGTCAGCTGTCAGGCTAACTGAAATGCCCGGAGCTATCTGTGCGGTTGAAGGGCTCCTGGATAATGTAAGCGTAGGACCTGTGTTGTCAGCTGAGACCGTTGCTGTGCGCTCAACAGAGTTCGCGCTTGCGCTGTCCTCCAAGGCACAGTAAATTGTGTGGTCATTGGAATCAGACCAGCTATTAGTGAAAGAGCATGTTGGGTTTGATGCAACAGGGTTGCCAGTGCATAAATTATAATTGCCCGTAGCACTTCCGCACTTGAGCTTGACCTGCTCGCCATTCGGATCAGTGCCAGCAGAGCTCACTGCAATCGTGTGCCCGTTCCTCACATAGCTCTGGAAAGCGCCTGACACAGAAACGCTGCTAAATGTCGGCGGGCTGTTAGCAGCACACTGGTCAGGCCCAGGCAAAGAAAGGCAGCCATACTGGCAGGATTGAGGCGTGGCAGGATATGAGCATGATGCTGAGCCGCCTGAAGGCGTGCATAATGAAGAGTAAACATTCAACGTACTGCCGCTGCATGTGTTTTGAGGCACGTTTGTGCAAGGATTTGGCGAGCACGGGTTAGTTCCGCAGACGCCATTGGAGCAGCCATACTGACAGGCAGAGTCTGTATAAGTCGAGCCGCAGCTTCCGGCCAAGCAGGTTGCTGAGTAGACACGTCTTGTGTTTGCGTCTGCGCAGGTTGTTGCTGGTGTAGGGCAAGCTGAGTCTGTTGGTGAGTTGCCGCAGGTGCCGGCCAAGCAGGTTGGAGCATATGTGCGACGGGTGGTTGGGTTTGCACAAGTCGCAGCTGATGTCGGGCAGGCTGTGTCCGTAGGCGTGTTGCCGCAACTTCCTCCAGAGCAGTAAGCAGTATAAGTGCGTCTTGTTACGGAGTCAGCACATGTTGGCGATGTTACAGAACATGCTGCATCAACCGGACTGACTCCGCAGTTGCCAGCCAAGCAGGTTGGGGAATAGGTGCGGCGGGTGGTTGTGTCAGCGCATGTAGGTGCCTGGCTAGGACATGCTGTGTTTGTTGGTGTGTTGCCGCAACTTCCTCCAGAGCAGTAAGCAGTATAAGTGCGCCTTGTTACGGGGTCAGCGCAGTCTGTGGATACTGTAGGGCAGGTTGTGCTCGTAGGTGTGTTGCCGCAGGTGCCGCCGGAGCAGTAGGCAGTATAGGTGCGCCTTGTTACGGAGTTTGCGCAGTCTGTGGCTGCTGTAGGACACGCTGAATCTGAATATGTCGAGCTGCAACTGCCTCCTGGGCATGTTGGAGAATAGGTGCGCTTTGTTACTGAGTCAGCGCAAGTAGGACTTGGTGTAGAACAGATGCAGGAAATGCAACTGCCGCCGCTGCATGTCGTTCCACCCGGGCATGCAGAGTCTGAATATGTTGAACTGCAGGAACCGCCGGAGCAGGTTGGAGAGTAAGTGCGAAATGTGCCACTGCTCACGCAAACTGGTGTTGGCGTAGGGCATTGTGAATCTGAATATGTTGAACTGCAGGAACCGCCGGAGCAGGTTGGAGAGTAAGTGCGAACTGAAGTGCCTGAACAAGCTGTAGCTGGCGTAGGGCATTGTGAACATGAAGGGCTGTTGTAGCAACTGCCGCCGGAGCAGCCAGCACTATAAGTGCATCTTGAAGTGCCTGAGCATGTCGGTGCCGAAGGGCTGCATGTTTGCGGGTTGCTGTCAACAGGCGGACAGTTGCCTGAAGCATAGGATGAAGCAACAGCACAGTTTCCTCCAGAGCATGTGTAATCATTGTAAACCCTGTCCTGTCTTGTCACTACGATATTGCTGCTGCTACACACTGAGTAAGGGCTTCCGGAATTGCCGCAGTAGTTATTGACGTTGCAGTCCTGGCTGCCGCCATATGTGCATGAGCCGCCGGAACATGTGCCGCTATAATATCGCGTGTCTCCGCTGCAGCCGCTCGACGGGCACGAAGAGCAACCAGAGTAAATAGTCTGGGTATTTGTAACAGAATAAGTGCACGAACCAGAAGAGCATCCATAGCTCCTGTATTCCTGGTTTTGCGCAGTGCATGCGCTGCCCAAATTGCACGCGGAATAAGGTGCGCCGACATTAACCCACCCATTGCTGTTGCTGCATGTCACCGGACTTGTGTCGACAGGCGGGCAGCTGCCTGACGCGTATTGCGACGCCAGATAACAGTTGCCGCCGGAGCAGCCATAGTCATTATAAACCCTGTTCTGTCTTGTTACAGCAGTGTCGCTGTTTGTGCATGTCGGGTAGGTGACTCCTGAATTTGAGCAATAATTGTTGTTGTTGCAATTCTGCGGCTGCGACCAGCTGCCATAGCAGTTGCCGCCGCTGCACCCCTGGGACCGGTACGCGCGTGTTTCACTGTCCGAGCAGCCCCAGTAATCGCTGCCGCAATTTTCAACACTGTTCAGATAACACGAGCCGCCGCTGCAGCCGCCTGCCTGACGATAACTGCCGCTGCACCCTGAAGTCGGGCAACCGTAACTGCCTGTCAAATAACCGCAGCTGCCGCCGGAACAAGTTCCCGGAGAATTGTAATATACAACACTGGTGCCGCTGCAGTAAGACGCAGGCGGGCTGTTGCATGTAACGCCGGCGCAAGGATCAGGATTGCATTTGCCGTCCAAGCAGCCGAATTGGCAAGTATCAATTACCTGCTTGCCTCCGCAGTTGGAGTAGTGCTCAAAGACGCCGGCGTAATTGCACGTCCTTGATGTTGCAATGCAGGCACAGTCCCCGCCCCCAGAGCCGTCAGGATATTTCGGGCACGACCAGCCTGATTCAGTCGGATCGCAATACCCGTCACCACATCTAGAACTCTGACAGTTTGAACCGTCCCAATATTGATCTGCTCCACACACGCAGTTGCTACCATCCCAAACCTGGCCGCCGGGACACTGTGTCACACATTGGCCATTTGTATAAACCTGTCCACTATCACATGCCATACACCCATACAGAAATTTAGCTCGGTTGACAGTAGAACAGCACCAATCAACTTTTTCACATGGCCCGTAACAGCCGCCTGGGCAACTGCCAACTTGATATTTATTGTATCCTCCAGCACCCACTGATATAAGATCTTTGCACATCGGATAGATGTCATAGCAATAAAAGCAATCAGCCTCGTCGCATATCAACGCAGCAGCGGGCTGCGAATTGTATATGAAAAACAGCGCTGCGAATAAGACCAAAGATACAGATATCCCAATGTAACCTTTTTTCCGCACCATACTAAGCTAACTTATGGGCGCGAGTTGTATATAAATTTAAAAAGCGGCGTGATGCGGGTGTAATGATGGGTCTGATAGATTGAAAATACTTAAATATATACTAACATAAAGTATATTGTGATAAAGATGACAAACGTAACAATACCAAAGTCTGAATATACAAGACTAAAGAAACTAGAAGAAGTAGACCACTCTCTTTTAATTAAACTCGTGAAAAGTATGGAAGATATAAAAGCAGGCAGAATAAAGAAGTTCGACTAGTGACTTTTTCTGAATCTTTCATATACATCCTTTCTATAAGAGTCAATAACGAGTTTTATAGAGTTTATTATTGCCTGTTGTTCCTTCTTGTCACTATACGCCACAAGAACGAGAAATAACCCCATAAACAATAATTTTACGTTGCCTTACATTTAGTCACAAATATAAACCGTCTTCCATAATAATAAGACATGGACGAACGGATTCCAGAAGTTCTGACAGCAATAACGCTTCTGCTGATAGGATTATTTCTAGTGCTGGGAAACGTGCTTTTTTCTTTCAATATTGACCCGGAGTTGATACCATCAATCACGCGGTCGCTGTCCTGGCTCATGTTCATCTTCGTGCTGGCGACGGCTTTCGTTCTGATAAAGGACGCCATGAAAAAGAAAGACGAAGACTAAGGCCTTATGTCAGGATAGCTTGTTCCGGGCTCTCTTGAGAAAACATATCTGCCCATTTTTATGTCATCTACTGAGGGCCTATCAGGCAATGCTGGTGTCCATGGATTATTATCGAAAATACTAGGAAGAGTAGCCGGTCCTGTTTCTCCTGTATCTGCCCAGAAGCCGAACAACTGAAGTATTTCCTGTGACGCAACAGCACGTCCACCACTTTGATTAAAATCAGCATAACCCGAATCACATGTGCTATTAGAAGCTGGTCCTGTATTCGCAAATCTAGAGGTATTGTAAAAGAAATAATTATCCTTAGGCATCAAGCTCACATCCTGTTTAGGTGGCATGCTCGCGCGAACTTCTATCATGCTGTCGTCAACAGACATGGAAAACAGACGACCCTTGCATAGTGCAGGCACGTCTTTGAGCAGAACATCTTTTATTACGTCGTCTATATATCGTTGAGGGAAACTGGCATCTATCACATAGTGCTTGTTGCTTATCGGTCTTTTGAGAGGACCGCGTGCAACGTGTGTTGAGCCGCCACCAAAAGCTACTTCCTGCAAGAATGTTCTGAAGGTAGCGTCGGAAAATAGAACATCAAAATCATAATTGCCCGCTGACGCCATATTCACTGACACTTCCATAGGTGAGAGAAAATCTATACCGCCTGTATTTTCTATTTTTGCTCTGTAAACAGCAGGTGTCAGTCCAAAACCATAAACACCATTAATGACATCCTGTGAAGTGCCGCCAAGGGTTATGCGATACTGGGAAAGCTCTCCTGTTCCAGCTGTGTTATATACCTGGCCAGTAACAGTAACTGCACCGGGCGGCTTGTCTTTGCACGAGTAAGCCCCGGTTTCCTGAACGCAAGATTGATTAGCAGGGCAGCCGGTCGTCCGGCAGTCATTTGTTGGCTGTACAGGACTTCCGCCGCCGCAACTTGCTGCGAGCAGTCCCATGCCTGCGAGCCCCACGTACTTCAGGAAAATGCGCCTGTCCACGCCTCTATATTGAGCTATCTCCCTGTCGCTAGGCTTGGCTATTCTATCAGCATCGAAAAGTCCCTGAGGTACGTACATGAAACCACGTCTTTAATATTACCTATAGATATTTACGCTTGGCTACATATAAAGCTATGGTATTTATATTACTTTATAGTGGTGAATAATTGTAGAAATAGCCGATAACCAGAACGATAAACGTGACGCTCGTCGCACTTCTTCAAATTCAATGTTATTTACTTATTAGTCTTTTCTAACCGCACTTTTGTATAAACTGCAGATTCCAGGTCTTCAAAATAGCCATTAATTAAGCTTGAGAACGATTCTCTCCATATTTTCTCGTTCTTCATTTCTAGACATATGTCAAGCAGAGGAAGTTTTTTGACGAGCTCTAACCTTTTAAGCGTATCTGCCTCTAACCAGTCTTTCCAGAACTTTATTTCATATTCCTCAGGCTTTTTTCTGGCTTTCCTTGATTTTGTTTTCATGATTTCACCCTCATAATTTTCTAACTCAGTTTATTATTTTGGGTCTCTCGAAATTATGTCCTTTTTTCTTTTTCGTGTGTTTTATCACATCTTCCTTATATCCCACGACTAAAGTCGTGGGTTTGTTGGAAGATGGGATCCCAGATTCATTGTGTTTCATCGCACGGCTGAAGCCGTGCGTTTTCAATGAATCTAAGATAATTCCGAGTCTTTTTCAGTCTTTCTTTTTCATCGGTTCTGATTTTGTCCAATTCAAAATTTTTAGACAAAAAAACTCCGCTTTCTTTCTTCTCTTATTTATATATGGAATTTGTTTTCGTCTGTCGTATATTCTTTATTTCAATCTCACTTATCCCCTCAAAATCTGGGTCACCAGTATAGAATTTGTCGCATCCAATCTTGATTGCAGTTGCCAGATTAATCACATCGATATAGGATAGCTGTCTTTCTTTACTATAATATTTTAGTCTCAACTCTGCCGCGAATTCCGCAATCTCTTTCGTAACCGGCAATATACGCAAGTTCGGTAGTGAGTTTATCGCATCTATGGCGTCCGAAGCTTTTGAGTTGCCAAATTTTTTTGATATTCTGTACTTGACTTCTGCCAGAACAGCGGAGCTTATCGCTCTTGTGTCCGAAGGATTCTCCACCAGATCGGCTGAGCTTTTGTTCTCCATATCAGAGAAGTATTCTATAAAAATCCAGCTGTCAAGGACTATCATCCTAATCCCATGCCTTCTTGCTTTCCTTAATCATGCTGTCTATCTCCTTTTCGCTGAATCGTATTTGTTTCCTTAATTCGTGGAGCTTTTTTACGGGGTCTTTTATTTTCGGCTTTATTGCGAGTTCGCCTTCTCTTTCCAAAAATATTATTTTCTCGCCGTCTTTCCAGCCAAAGTGGTCTCTTATTTCCTTCGGTATCGTCAATTGTCCCTTGCTCGTTATAGTTCCTTCCTCTGACATGATAAACCATCTCCTTACTTATTTATTGAAAGTAAGGATATATAAAGATTTTCCTTACACTAGAAACAGCGGCCCGATCAGATTGAACAAAAGCAGAAGCAGCATCGCCACTGAAATCACTTTGACAACCCGTTTTCTTCCGCCGACCAGCTCCTCTAATATAAGCCCGCCGTCCAGCGGCTTTATTGGAAGTAGGTTTACAAGACCGATTCCAAACGAGAACAGGAAAATCCACAAAAGCAGCACAGAGACTGTAGCATAGGCATTCATGTTCATGTTAAGAACTATGGATTGGCTTACGCCCGCTATGCCAAGAAACGCGCCAGTTTTTTCCGGATGGCTAGCTAGTGTAAGATTGTATTGATGAAGCTTGATCTTATCAACTATGCCGGAAGGCAGGATGCCGCTAATGAAATAAGTATCCGCTGTTACAACCTCAACAGTGTCGCCGGCCTTGTATTTTTCCAGTGCATTGCTGAGACTTGTTTGATTCCTGATTTCTATGCCATTAAGTAGGATTATTGAGCCTGTCATATTAGCAGCGTAAGCAGGCGTGCCGTTCAGCGTGCCTGCGAAGTTCACGCCATATGGAACAGCTACGCCTGATGAGAAAATCGCCAGCGTCACAACCAGCGCGATAACAAGAACGATAGCAGCAACAATCATATTTGCAAAGGAGCCGGCTGCGTATACTCTAAGCTTTGTCATCCGGCTTTTCTTTTTCAGCTGGGCCTCGTCTGGCTCGACAAAAGCACCTGGTATTATAATAAGCAGAAGCCAGCCAACGGATTTTATCCTTACGCCGTCAATGCGGCACATGATGCCGTGCATGAACTCATGAGGTACTATCACGACAGCTATGCCGATAACCCATATCCACCACGGCACAACAAAAACACCCGGCGCATTTACCGGTGCTGCGACAGGGCCAGGTAAAAGGAGCTTGACGCCGCCGTCTTTTGCACCTTCTATCACAGCATGTGCCTGGGTTATGAGCACCAGCGAACCGACAAACATCAGTATGATTGCAACAACAATACCGACAACAGAAAGCTTGCGCCAGAACCATTTGTGTGATTTCGCTACATGGTCTATAAAATTCCTGCCCCGCTGGGTTCTTCTTATGACGATAATGCCCTCGCGCTTCACATTTCTGCGGTCGCCGTATATCAACAAAGCTATGACTGCTATGAAACCTGCGAACAGCGCAATATCCGCCGATAATACGAAAGACAGAAGCACCGTGAGAATTATTCCTGCCACCAAAGAATCTATTGGAAAACGTTTCATCTGTATAACTTGGAGGAAGGGTTAATAAAAGCTTCGTTTAGAGAGGCTTCACTTCTTCGCAAGCCTAATGAGAAGGTCCTTGTGTTTTTTCATACCAGTTCTTGCTATTTTCATTACGTTTTTTCTTACCATGTTAATCACAAATTAAACTTTCTATCCATTTCCTGACAATATTTCTGCTTATTTCATTCTTTGCTATCTTAAGTATTATAGACTCTGTTTCATTTATATCTTTTATTTCAAGGTTAATAGAGTTGTAATTGAGGAAGGTATAGAAGCTTTCCAGTGCGGTTCTCTTATTTCCATCCAAAAACGGGTGATCTTGAATAATACCAAAAAGAAGTATAATAGACTTCTGGATAATATCTTTAGAAATTCTCATCTGATCTAAAACCAAATCAAGTAAGCCTTCATTTAACAGACCTTGCGTACCTCCAAATTTTTCTATTATTTCTTCGTGTATCTTAACTATTTCCTCCTTTGTCAAGTATTTTATTTCGGCCATAAGATTAATCATTTGTCAAACAACTTTATATACTTAGTTATACATTGTATAACTGGTGATAATATGTCTGAGCTTGAGGGAAGGATAAAGAAGTGGGGCAACTCCTTTGGTGTGATAATACCAAACGAAATAATAAGAAAAGAGAATCTAAAGGATGGGCAAAAAGTTGAGATAATACTGAGAAAGCCTTCAAAGATTAACATGAATAAGGTATTCGGCTCTCTCAAAGACTGGAAGAAACCAACAAGCAGAATATTGAAAGTTGTTGACAAGGAGCTTTGGAATGACTAAAACTTTCTTCTTTGATACTTACGCATTAATTGAACTCATAAAAGGCAATAGCAATTATGAAAAATACAAGAACGCTAACAAGCTAACTTCCATGCTCAACCTGTTGGAGCTTTATTATGCCCTGCTGCTTAACTACAACGAACGTGTGGCAGAGGTTTACTACAAAATATTCCTCAATTTTGCAATATCGTACAATGAGGAGACGATAAAAAATGCTGCAAAATTCAGGTTTTTAAACAGGAGCAAGAATCTTAGCTATGTAGATTACCTCGGGTACATAATGTCTATTGAAAATAATGTTAAATTCCTGACAGGGGACAAAGAATTCAAAAGCATGAATAATGTTGAGTTTGTGAAGTGATATCATGTCATCAAATTTTTGGGCAGACCAAGTTGCAAAGGAAATTGTCGACAGGGAACAGAAGCTCAACAGGGTATCAAAGTTCAGAACAGAAATGGGTCTTGGTGCCAGCGGCATCCCCCATGTAGGTTCAACTGGTGATGGCATACGCTCCTTTGTAGTTAACCTGGCTTTGAAAGAATTAGGCGTAAAAAGCGAGTTTATTGCCTTTAGCGATGACAGGGACGGATTAAGAAAGGTTCCTGTAGGGTTTCCCGTCGCCGAGAGTGAAATAGGCAAACCTGTATCTGCAATAGACGACCCATTCGGCTGCCACAAAAACATGGCACTGCACATTGGCCAGCTGCTCACAGACGCTTTCGACCGCTTAGGCGTTCAATTCCGGTTGCTACGCGCCCATGAAGAATATGCAAAAGGCACTCTTGACAAGCAGATAATTATCGCGTTGAAAAATGCGAAGCGCTGCGGCGAAATAATACGCGAGGTTACAGGACAGGATAAATACATTGCACAGCTGCCCTATATGGCTGTGTGCGAAAAATGCGGCAAAATCTACACAACCCGCGCCTATCGGTTCGCTGACGGGGAAATCCACTACAAGTGTGATCAAACTTTTGAGGGAAAGAACAGCAACACCGGAAAAATCATTGAGGTGAAAGGCTGCGGCCATGATGGAGTCTGCGGCCTGCGCGACGGCAAGCTGGCATGGAAAGTGGAGTTCGCCGCAAGATGGGCTGCGCTCAATATTAATTATGAGGCTTTTGGAAAAGACATACTTGACAGTGTAAGATGCAACGACCGCATCAGTAAGGAAATATTCAGTTGGGAACCACCCATCCATTCTTTCTACGAATTATTCACAGAGCGATCAGGCAAAAAAATCTCAAAAAGCGCCGGCAACGTCTTCACGCCGGCAAGATGGATGAAATACGCATCACCACTGAGCCTGCGGCTGCTGTTCCTGAAGCGCCTAGGTACAAGCAGGGTTGTCGATCCTGACGCCATACCAGCTTACATGGATGAGGTTGACGAGCTGGAAAAAATTTATTTTCGTGAAAAGCAAGGCTTTTCAGGGACTCAGAAAGATCAAAGCCTTTCTCGAGTTGGAAAAGTGAAAACAGCAAACCAAAAAGAACTTGAACACCAGAAGCGGCTGTTTGAATTTGTGAATTTCCTTGAAACGCCGAGCGAGAGCAAAGTAATTGTGCAATACAACATGCTTGCCAATCTTATGCGCATAGCAAAAAATCAGGATGTTGTCAAGTCCATATTAAAAAGAACAGGTCACGTGCCCCAGCAGCTAAATGAAATGGATAAAGAAGAGCTGACTGCCCGCATAAGCTATGTCACAAATTGGATAAACGACACCGTGCCTGAAGAAAAGATAGTCTATGCTCTCAGTGATGAACAGAAAAAATCCATAAAGAAACTTATCTACGAACTTGAAAACAAAGACTGGGAAGAAGAAGAGCTTTATGCGCGCCTGTACGCCATACCAAAAGAAGACGGCTTGGAAATGGGAAAATTCTTCGAAGCAACCTATGTTCTTCTGCTGAACAGCCTGCGCGGCCCGCGCCTCGCCCAATTCATCTGTGCCATCGGCTGCGAGAAGGCGGCTGCTATATTAAAGAATCGCATGAACGAGTTCTAGATAAGTGATTTCTTAGAGTTTCTTTATCTATCAGTCGAAGGTCTTGTTGACGATAATGAAAAACTTTCTGATTACATGGGAACTTATCATGGAAGACTTTATCTTGCGGGAAAGTGTGGACAGTCGTAAAAAACGAATGTTATTCATTGCCCTGATTGGGCATCTATTGCGCATGTTGTACTCTCTGGTTAGTGCGGAAGGTGTCTCTTCATTTCTGAAATAATTTCATTGATAACTTTACCTTCTGTGTCGATGTACAATTCTGTCTTTAGTCTAGAAACAAGAGCAAAGACATCACGTATATCTTTTTCGGTCATTCCGCTAGTGCGTGATTTATTTCTTCTTATACATTCTTCCACTGACGCCTTCAATGAAAAAATAAGATGCTTATGTGGAAGATTCTTAACCAAATCATCTAGATGTCTCTTACGATAAAAGCATGCATCTATAATAACTATCTGACCCCTTTCTAATCTTTTATTTATCTTGTCTATAATCAGAGCGTTTCCTTTAATGAAATTTTCCGTGCTGATGCCACCGCGTTTAATCTTGTCGAGCTTATGCTTGGCGAGAACAGAATCTAGATGAATACTATAAGCATTTAGTTCCTTAGCTAATCTTCTTGCTATCGTGGACTTGCCGCTAGCTGCAGGACCTCGGATAATAATGTAGTAAGTCATGTAATATTCATAGAATAAAATGTTTAAGAATTGCTATTTCCACAGTTCTGTGGGCGGCAGTTCTGGCAGGAGGCGGTACAACGCATTCTCTGTTCTTCTTATCAGTGAGTATACAGCAAAACGGGCGACGTTTGCCAAACCCGTTGATCGGATGTAATCCCAATCTAATTTTGTCTGTTCCATTTCTCGCGATTGTGTAAACTCTTCGAAATGACGGTCCAGATAACGAAGCTGCGCATGAACTCTTCGGTATGCATTGAAATGATCGCGAAGTGAAAGGTAGGGTTCGTAATAGGCAATTGCGCCATAGCATGTTCGTGAAGACCCCGGACCGTATTTTGTGTGTATCATGTTAGGCAAGAAACTGTCGTCGGCCAGATTTCCGTCTTCTGGCATCTGAAAAACTCCTTTATTACGGAGCATGAATAATCTTCCATGAAAATAAATCTTGGATCGTTTTTCGAAATTAGGGTCGATGCCAGATTGTGGTTTTGTATCTGCAAATGGTTTATAGCTACTTACATCATGAGTAGATACTTCCGACTGGGGAAAGAGTGCACGCGCATGAAGAACTTCATAAAGAAAGGATTCCCACAGCGATAAATCAGAAGGGCGGTATGGAACTGGCAGACCGCCGACGGCTTGTAGACTATCCACTTCCTGCAATTCTCTGTAGAGAATGTTGATAGCTTTGCTATCAAGCCGTACATCGCCATCAACAAAAGCGACAGGCTCTCCGTCATCTTCTGTTTGTCTAACAATTTCATTATGTGCGAAAACTTTTCCTTTCTTGCTATGAGAGATTCTAATATTCAGCTTAGGATATCGCTTCTGAGCCTCTCTAACTACAACTCCTGTATTATCATTGCATCCGTTCAGACATACAATCGTCTCAACTTGTGTTCCATCAATTTCCTGGACGGCCAGCGATTCAAGGCACTCTCCAATCCGACTTTCCTCGTTATATGCTGCAATGCCATAGTGTAACTTTGCCATATTACACCTCAGTAAAATAATTTCGTCGCATACGTATCTCTCCCCGTTACATGTAATTCTTGCGCTAAGCTTTCGTATTCTATCGCCTCTTCCGCTCTCCCCAATGCCTTCAATGCTGCTGCCATGTCGGTATGCGCTTCAGCATAATTATAGTCAAGTTCGAGTGCCCTAGTATGGTCGGCTAAGGCTAGCTCCCACTCCTGTAATCGTTGGTGGGCAAATCCCCTGTTATTAATTGCCAAAGCAGACGTCGGCATTAACTCGACTGCTTTTGTAAAGGCGTCTATCATCTCGTCGGTTCTACCAAGGTAGTATAGCGCATTTCCGGCATTTCGATAGGCTTCTCCGAAGTTTGGATCGAGACTTATAGCTTTTTCAAAATCAGGTAGGGCAGCGTGCCATTGTCCTGTCGTCCTGTGACATCTCCCGCGTAGATTATAAGCTGGTGCAAACGTGTTGTCTGAATCTATGGATTGTGATACAATTTTAATTGCTTCAGCAGGTTTGTCTCTATATAGCAGGCTTCGAGCTCGCTCGTACAACAATCGGGTCGGATAATTAGCGCTAATATCTGTTGGGTATACTTCAATACCATGTCCGTCTCCGACGATTCTTACAAGAGATAAAGGATGCAACAAAAGTTGATGTAATATGTAAAGTCCTATATGTTCGTTTGTAGCCCTTCCAACAACATCGTCCAGATATCTGTCTTCTAGGGCGGATGTAACTGATGAAAGCGCGCAACGCAATGACGTCGAGTCTAAGCCGCGTACAAATCCGTTAACAATGCTTCCTTCGACGCACACGGCAACAGCGTACGTATCTCTACGGATATCAAAGCTTCCATGATACGCGCTGAAATTATCGTCAATGGATAGTTGTGCCATAATTATTCAAACACCTTTGCCAACTCACCAAATCGGTCAGCTATATGCAACGCCCTGTTTTTTGCAATCTCCGGGTCTATTTTTTCTTCTAATGGAGATGATTTAGCTCTTTTGTGTTCAGAATATACAAAGACACTCATGAAATCAAAGCCTACGCGATCAAGCAGGTTTAATGTCAGGTCAAAATCTTCCTGCGTTTCCGAAGGAAACCCAGTTATGATATGAGTCCCTAAATGAAGTGACGGGTATTCTCTTTTTATTCTTCCAAGGCGTTCGGAAACGTCTTTTGCTTTGTATGGGCGTTTCATGAGCTTGAGGATTTTGTCGCTGCCGGATTGAACTGGAATCATGACGCCTCTTAACCTGCCACGATTCTCGTTATTTGCGAAAATAGCGTCGTAATCATCTGCGTTGCGCAAATACCAGTTTGCGTTGAAGTCGTGCACAAATACACGGTGATCACCCTGAACACCAAGAGTCCTTTCGAGTAGTGTATAAAATCTCACCACCGAATCAAGATCATAGCCGTAAGCCCCCGTATCGCCACCCATGAACATAATGGTAGGTTCTTTTCTAACGGCTGCAGCTTCAAACTGACGGACAAGTTCATCGAAAGGGACGGAAACAACTCTCCCCATTGCATCCTTGATAACACAATACGAGCAGTCCATCAGACAGCCATTGTTGACGCGAATCTTGTACCCATTTTTCGCCAAATCGTATTCATCGCGAGGCGAGAGTTCGTTGAGCAATCCAATTGGGTCTTGTCGTGTATCGAAAATGGAAGAATTTGGGTATGCAATGTCGCTCATAGGAACTGTAACGTAAGGTTCCAGTAAAACATCAAAATTCTCTAGTCGTTTTGGAGAAACCACAGGAAAAGTGCCGTAAGCTCCTAACTGATCGGGACTAATGTCTGGAAGACATCCGCTGATAATAAGATTCTCCGGTTTTGAAGCTTCTCCTGACAGTTCCGATACCCTCTTCAAGGAGGCTCTTTCCGCCGATCTATTGACGGCACAAGTAACAAGTACAGTGTAGTCTGCTGCGCTTGGAGAACTACTCTGTTCATGACCGTTTTCATTAAGATAGTTAATTATTCGCTGTGCATCGAGCTGTCTTTGTTCACAGCCCACGCAATCAACATAAAATTTCATCGATAATCACCACGATGGATTTCCCAGTCGATTGTACTTCTCATACTCACGGAAAAAATAGTACGCGCATTAGGATACGCATCGTATAGGTTTGCCTGATCTTCGGCAATATCCATTATATACTCTTCCGATGGGTGTGGATGCTGTCTCATAGGCGTCCTTGGATCACTGTGAAAGATATTAGATGTAATGCCTATTCCCTGATCCAGATATTCACGATGCGCTCTTTTTACATTCTCTGCAGGCTCTAGTCCCCATACCAGTCCGCAGAATGCATTATAATCGCCAAATACGTCGCGCGCATGTCGGACTGCATCCATCCATTTGTCATAACCATAATCTTTATTTTTTCCTGGGGCAACCCTAGCGAAAACGCTTCTGTCATAAACTTCGATATTAAATGCAATGGATGTTACTCCTGCGTCCCTGTATTCGTCTATCAAGTCAAAGTCATGCGGCGGGTGAACAAGGGTGTGAATTGGGATTTTTGGATCTAAGGCATCGTAAACAGCCCTAATTCTATCAATGATTCCTCTCTGCGTTCCTAAGTCTGTTCTGGCTGTTCCGGCAGTTATAGAAACGAGTGGTATATCTCTCCAGGAAGTATTCTGAAATAACCTAGTAGCCTCTGATATTCTAGCATTTTCGAATTCAGCTTCGAGTTCTTCAGCAACCGTTCTTCGCGTTGGTTTTAATGAACAAAATTTGCAAAATGACCCCTCGTTGAAATAATAGCATTCCGGATAGAGAAAAAATCCAGGTGTTTGTTCCCCCGCCACAGCGATCACATTGTCCGATAGTGAGCCGTCCGATAATCGTTTTCCATAATACGCAGGTGTTTCTGGTAGACCAACATCCTGTACGTACGTTCCTTCATGATACAGACCGACAGCGTTGTTGCCTTCATTTTTCAATGCCCACGGGGTTCCCCCTCTTCGCAGAAACGCCGAAACTACGCCGTTACCGAGTAAAAGCACTTGTGGAAATCTGTGATGTTTTTCCGCCGTGCTCGTATTTCCGTATACATAACGATTCCAATAGAAATCTCTATCAAAGTTAGCGAACATATCAGCAACACAATTGATGCCATGAGATAAGAGAGACACCTTCACTTCTGACGGATTTTTGAGATTCAGCCTCATATTAAACTGATCAGTATAGTCTTTATAAATCCTAAAAATGAGGTCCGAAGAACTGATTGTGAACTACCAGCCACTAAAGTGGCTGGCGTCTTATGATGCAAATCCTATGAGTTTTCTCTGCTTTGGCAGTTCGCTTCCTGCATAGCTGTATTTCTGCGATTCCGTCACATACTTTCTCACGGTTTCTGCGTTCACTGCGCCGACTGTCCTTGCGAAATATCCGCCTGACCAGAACATGTCTCCCCAAAGATTGTCCTCGAACAAATCCATATGATGCTTGCGCATCATACGTGATGTGTAGCCCTTGAGAAGCTGCGCAAGCTTCGCTGGCGCGAAGTTTTTCCATTTCGAGACAAATACGTGCAAGTGGTCGTTGCCGAAACCAAATGCAGATATCTCGAAACTCTTGCGTCTGGATTGCGCAAGCATGTAGTCTCGGACGAGAACTCGTGTCGTCTCGTCCTCGAATACGTCCTGCCTGAAAGCAGGCGTGAATTGCAGGTGCAAATTAGTTTCCGTAACACTGTGGCTAGCTTTGATTAATTCTATCATGGAATCGCCTCCAAAAATGTTTTTTAAGGAAGCGAATCCTATGAGTAATTGAAGTTTCTGCTAACAGGAAGTCGCTTCCTGTTTTTATTTATTTTTTATAATTCAAGAACCAGTCTGACGGGCGCTTTGAAGTTTATGAGCAATTCATCCGCCCACTAAAGTGGGCAAGGGGTTCTTGCGGCGCCCGTACTAAATAAATTTTATTTTTGTCCCTTCTCTTCAATCTTCTTTCCCTTCAGCATGGCTTCGAGCACCGGCAGTTTCTGGTCAATCTCATTGATCCGCTTATTGTATTTGTCCATGCGTATCTCGTAAATGGGCCCGGAAAGTTTTCCTGTTTCAAAGCGCTCCCGCTGGGTTTCTTTCATTAAATGATTTAGTGTAATTTTTTCCGCCTTCATCCGCCTTATTTTTTTCTTTAAGTTGTTTTTCTGGTATTTTTTTCCTCCAAACCATGAAAAAGCTACAATAAGTATTACAAGTCCAAGCAATCCCTGCCAGTATCTTTCAATGAAGCTTCTGCCAGCCTCCATCATTGCTGAAAGAGTCGTTGCCTCTGCTTTTTTGGTTTCCAGAACCGTATTGGCACTGGACAAATACTGCTCCGCCTGGTCATAGCGCTCTTTCTGGAACTCTTCTTTCGCCTGACCAACAAGTGCCACCACATCTGACAGATTCAATCCAAAAGTGTCACCAATCCTGATTTCCAAAGCCCGTATGGAGTCGTACAGCTCAAGCGCCTTTTGCTTTCTTGCTGCTGTCTGATTGCCGTATGCCACGACACTGTCATAGGTAAATCCCTCGTAGTTCAGCCCCTCCAGAGCCTTCCTCGCCTGCTGCGCCAGGGCGCCGGTTGTATTCTGCCGCAACATTTCAGCAAAGTCCGCCCGTTCAAGAGCCTGGCGCATGGCGCCTATGGTATCGTTGACAGAGCTTGCAGAAAACCCTGTCTCCAGCATGTCATTCATATCGTTCTGCGACTGGTTTATCGCCAGGAGGGCATCAGTTCTAGAAGCTGCCTGACCCAGTGAAACCAGCATCGTCAGCAAAAACAGAATAAAAATTATTTTTTTAACCATTTGAACATCCTCCGAACCCTGTTTTTGAAATTCAAAATATTTTCTGACATCTTTATGGCATCTGGGTCTTTATGGTGAACCCAGCTAACCGCTCGCACGTAATCATACTGGCGCGGCACGCTGGTCGCCTTAAGCATCACAGGATTTAGTCTTGGCTCCAGAGGCGCGGCGCCTTTTGCATATTCAATATGTTTGGCTTCATTTTCTAGTTTACGTATATCGCTCTTCACGACGTTCATCTTAGGTAGATTTATTTTTGGAATATTGACATGCATTTTAGGGATTTTGATGTGTACCTTTGGAATATTAACATGTATATTGGATAGATTTACTTTCGGCATATTGAAACGTATTTTCAGCATAGTGTGAAGTGAAGACTTTAACTGAGGTTGAGTTTTAGGGTGTTTACCAGAAGTTTTCACTGATGAATCAGTTTTGAGTTTATGCAACAGCGACAGCCTGAGTTTTGACAGCAAAGGAATTATGTTACCGAATTCATGCTTGAAAGGTGTTTCGCCCCTTACAGCTAAAAGGGTTTCTGCTGTTATCTTTTCGTCCTCGATTTCAGCTAGCCTTCCATTGAAAAGATTCATGTTTTCAAGATAAGTTTTCCTGCTCATTTTCACGCTGACAAAATACTTTTGCTGGGTTTTCTTCATCAGCTCCATGACTTCCTCGCTTTCCTTCTGAAGATCCACTATGATTGCTCCTGGCTTGAGCAGATGCAGTCTTCTGTGCCTTAATTTTATTCTTGTCTGCCTTATTTCCGCCAGCCGTTTCTCATATTGCTCCATGGTTTTCCTGAACGCTTTTACACCGCCTCTGGTGAAGTGTTTCTTCTGGGTTATCTTCATAAGGTGCAGGATGTTATTTTCTTCCTTTGCAAGATTCAATATGTCCTGGGTTATCGTGGCCTTGACATGATGGCGGTATGCAAAAATCATGAAGAGCAGCGCAAACATGGCGCTGAGCGCCATTGCCCACCAGTAAGTCATAAGGAAGTAAACAGGATCAAATGTGGTGCTTTCCAGAGCCAGTGTGAAATTGGCATCCTTTATGCGCTGTATCGCTGTCTGATAATCCTCGCGTTCGAATGCCGCCATTGCCAGATTTATAAGTTCCTCAGTTCTGGTAGAGCTCTTAATGTGAACAACAGCGCCTGTGATGGAAGACTTTGATATCTTAGATTTAATTCCATCTATGAGATTGCGTGCCAGGAAAGCATCGGCCTTGGTTGATTTTATTAAATCCGATAGTTCCTTTGCTCTCTCATAGTCGTGCGCGTGCAATGCCACGTTAGCTTCTTCAATATATCTGGAGAGCTTTGCTGTCGGAAATCCAGAGTTTTTCATTTCCTCTAGGTCAGACCTGGCAATATCCAAACTGTCTGTGGATTCTTCCCTGCTTACTGTGTGGATAACAAGCATGACGTTCTTGGTTTCTGTGAGATTTTTAATCACGCCCGGGCCTACTATTGTGCCCTTGATGATAATTTTCAATGAATAAGTCCCTTTATCCATGTATTCAGGAGAGACAATCGTGGCGACAAAGTCCTTTGTTTTATTATATTTAATTTCGCTGGCAAAGCTCGGAGAAATTGTTATATATCGCGACAAATAACCGTCAATCAACAGGGAAACATTATAGATTGTCGTCTTCTCAAATATGTTTTTCACACGTATCGGGAACGAATCATTATAGCCTCGGACCAGTTCAAAGGTCTCGTTGGAGCTCAAAATTTCTTCGCCTAGCAAAAGCTTTTCCACAACAGATGCTGCACTGCCACCGCTTCCTCCGCCGCCACCGCCTGGTATCACCGTAGTTACTGTCTGGGTAACTGTGACAGGATTTCCTATGGTAACTGCTTTTGAATGCGACGACGAAGAGTCAATGCCCATTGCAGTTGCGTTTATTGTTGTATTAACATCGCTTATCGATGTGTTAACTGAAATCGTTATTGTATTGGTAGCGCTGGCACCAACCGGAAGTGCTCCTATGGTTCTGTTCAAAGTTCCTGAAGTAAGTGTGAATTCCGATGGCAGTGTCCAGGCAAGCCAGACTCCCGTCGCATCCGCTGTTCCAAGATTCTGAACCCTGGCTAAATAGGTGATGCCAGCAGCGCCCTTGGAAACAGAAGAGCTAAATGTATCTATGGTTGTCGAAAGGTAAGGTCCTGCAACGTTTTGTATGACTATGCTGAAATTAAGGATCTCCGAGCTGACAAATGCGCCGTTTCGCTGCGCAGTTATATTTATAGAATAACTGTAAACGCCTGTGGCAAGATCAGTTGTATTCACTTCCACGGAAAATGTGCTGCTGTTTGTGTACGATACGTTCAGAAGAAGTGTCGTATTAGTCGTTCCATTAAACGTTACCCTGTTTCCGCTTGCTGTAGAAGTTATTGTAAAGTTTAGGTCAAAGTCTCCCGTATTATTTATGGTTATGTTTCCCAAAGTCATGTTAGAGATTCTCTGACTAATCGTCATGGTTTTTACAGCAGAGATGGTTGTGGAATTGGTCCATGTCTGATCCAGGAAAACGCTCAAGTTAGTCAAGACAGTGGAGTTAACATTGCTGCTTGTGTCCGTGGCGTTGATGAAGAATGTCCAGTTGCCTGCTGTCAGCGTAACAGACCCGTTGTAACCCGTCCCGCCGGCTGATGTCATAGCAACCGAAGTGTAGTTTGTCTCATTAGCCAGCCGGTAATTAAGCACTGCACTTCCAACAGCTCTGTTATCGATCACGTTTACAGTAATATTTACAACACCAGGATCGAGCATAGCAGTTGTGTTGGGCGCATAAGTTATATTTTCTAAGAACGGTACTGTTGTGTCCGTAACGCTCATGGTTACAAAGCTGGTGACATTCACAAAGCCAGCATTGTCATAAACATAAAACCTGCATCCCACTCTTCCTGGTGTGCTGCTATTAGCGACAAATGTAAAGTTCACATCACCCCGCGTGGCGCCAAGTGTGGTATTGGTTGAATTGACAAACGTGCCTGATATGTTATGCTCCACAAAGCCAACAGAAAGTCCTATGTTATCTGTCCATGTGGAGAAGCAGGTAATCGTAGACGTGTCATTCGGCGACAAAGGCATGAATCCGATGCTGCTGTTCCGCGGCGCTGTGGTGTCGACGAAGAAATATACAACATTGTCGCTTGTATTTCCAGGGTTGTTTGAGGTGTCATTAGCATAGAAAGTTATATTGTAAACGCCGTCGCTGAGTATTTTTGTAATGTTCCATATTTTCTGCGTGGTGTTGCCAAGATTCTGAACTGTTGTGCCATTAATGGAATAGCCAGACCATAAAAGATCTTCATTTGATGTTATGTTGAGAACCACGCTGCTTGCATTGTAGTAAGTCCCGTTGATAGGCGACCTTATGGTAAGCGTAGGACCTGTGACATCCGGCACAGCTGTATTAACTGTGAACACCACGCTGGAGTTCCCGTTATTATTTGATGTGTCATTGCCAAAAACAATAAGCATGTGCGACCCGTCAGCAACGTTCGATAATGTAACAGACCAGAATATTCCTGTTCCGGTAAGGTTGCCCCATGTTCCGTCCAGCGAATAGTTAGCAGCTGTAATGTTTTCGCTGGTTACTATGTTAAGGTCAAGTGTCCGTGTGTTGTAGGTCGTATTAAGCGGGTTCGTTATTGTGATTGTTGGCACTATAAGATCCCGCACCGTAAAGCTCGCGCCGGTTGAATTTGAATTGCCGGCAGCGTCCGTGGTGTAGAAGTTGCACCTGTAACTGCCCTTGGTCAGGGAAACTGTTGTATAATTGGTCCAGCCCGTTGCTGTGTTTATGATTACGCTATGATTAACAAAGCTGCCGGTTACGTTTTCTTCAACAGTCGCTGAGGTTATGTTAAATGTATCAGTCCAGAAAGCTGAGCATGTAACTGTCTGCGTTTCATTGGCCGGGTTCGGGCCAGCAGCCACAGAAGAGAACCGGGGTGCTGAAACATCAACAAAGAATATTACAGACGCGTTTCCTGTGTTTTTGTTTGCAGAAGAATCGTTTGCAAAGAAAGTCACATTATGCTGGACACCATTAGCCAAGCCTGTCAGGGTAATGTTCCAGTTTCTGTTTGATATGTTGCCAAGGTTCGCCAGGCTGTTGCCGTCGATTATGTATCCAGCCCAGCTACCATTCTCATTAAGTGAAATATTAAGAAGAGCAGTCGTGCTTGTCAGATACGTGTTGTTGACAGGCGAGTGAATTGTTATGGTGGGAGGTGTTGTATCACCCAGCGTGGTGTCTATGGTAAAGCTTATGGTCGCGTTGCCAATATTGTTGCTGGTGTCATTGCCATAGAATTTTATTGTATGAGCACCAGACGCTATGGTAGGAGATGCCTGCCACAAAGTTGTTGAGGTATTTGTCATTGTTGTGTTAGAAACGCAAGTATCAAGGCAATAGTAGGCTGTCAGTAACGGCTCGCTGGAAACTATTTGCAGCGCCATGTCATTCTGGGAGTAGCTTGTGTTGGTAGGGCTTGTTATCGTGATGGTAGGTGTTATCAAGTCCTGAACCGTAAAGCTCGCGCCGGTTGAATTTGAATTGCCGGCAATGTCCGTGACATAGAAATTACATCTGTAACTCCCGACACTGGAAAGTTTGGTGCCGACAATGGTATAGTTGGTCCAGCCGCTGCTGCCTGTTATTGTAACCGTATGATTTTCAAAGACGCCCGTCGCATTTTCCTCTACACTCGCCGACGTTATGTTGAACGTGTCAGTCCAGAATGCTGAGCATGTTACAGTCTGCGACTGGTTGGCAGGGTTTGGCGCTACGTTTACGTTACTGTATGCTGGAGCTGAAGCATCCACGAAGAACGATATTGTAGTGTTGCCGCGGTTGTTGGAAGTGTCGTTGGCAAAGAAGGTGATGTTACGACTTCCCTGTGCAACAGTAAGCGTTGCATTCCAGTTTCTGTTAGATGTATTAGCAAGAATTGTAAGGTTTCCACCGTCGATTATGTATCCAGCCCAGGTGCCGTTTTCGTTCAGCGAGATGTTCAGGAGAACAGATGTGCTTGTCAGATACGTGTTGTTGACAGGCGAAATCACAGTAATAGACGGTGATGTTGTGTCAGCAGGTATTGTATTTACAGTGAAACTCACATTCTTCTGGGCAGCATTATTTCCTGACGTGTCGTTTGCATAAAATACCAGTGTATGAGAACTGTCGGAGAGGCCTGTTAAATCAATGGTCCATGTTGTTGGTGATATGCTTGCCATAGAGACGTTGGCAGCGCCGTCCAGTGAGTAGCTGACGTTGCTTGCAGCTTCGCTCAGGGTTACGGTAGCTGTTATGTTGTTTTGCGTATAGGTGCTGTTTGTAGGTGACAGGATTGATATTGTAGGCCCTGTTGAATCTGTCGTATAACTGCCGCTCCTGGGATTGGCTACAGCACTTTCATTGGACTGGTCAAATATGAAAGCATACCAGGTATGTGTTGTGTCATCTGACTCTGCTGCGAAAGTACAAGTGGCGTTTCCGGTTGCATTTACTGCGCAGTACGTAGTGACGCAGCCAGTGTAATTAGCCGAGCTGGTCTTGCACACGAACAGTGTTATGTTCTGATTGGAATCCGCACTGGAAGAAACCGTTGTTACATTTATTGTCGAGCCGCCCTTTACTGTTCCACTGGTGCCTGACACTGATGTGAACGTAGGCAGCTGGTTGATGATTATTGTTCTGCTGACAGTTGTCTGCTGGTTTCCTGCGTAATCAGTGCTGTTGTACCTGAGATAGTATGTGCCTCTTGAATTGAACTGCACCTTGCCGCCAGTATCTATTGACGTGCTTGGAGAACAGTTTTCTGACGATGTGCAGTATAGGGTTGTCGGATCGCCGTCTATGTTGTCAGCTTCTGTTATGGTAACATTATAGCCGAGTGTTTGTATATCTGAAGAAAAATTGTCAGTTGTTGTGGGCGCTGTGTAGTCCAAAGTAAAGGCGACATCGAGATTTGTAGTGGAGTTCTGCTCGTTTCCGAGAGAGTCCTGGCAACTCACATAATAGTTATAACTTCCCTGTGTTACAGTCGTTATCTGGCAAAGCGCCTGGCTTCCGCTTATTGTGCAGTCATTTGTCATGGAAGAGTATGCGATGTCCGAAGCAGAGGAGCGGCACGACATGCTCGTCTCACCATTAACAGTTATATTGGTAGAGCCGTCATTGAGCTTGTCCGCATAAGGCAGTGTGGAATCATTGGCAACATTTGCCACTGTTGTAGTTGGGCTAGTCGAATCTGTTGTATATGTGGTGTTGCGTGCCGTGCTGTAGCTTTCGCTGTCATAAACACGGCAATATACAAGATTTGATGTATCTGTTGCAGCTGTCGCGAAAGTACAGCTCAAACTGTATGGTGGTGTCGTGTCTATCGTTGTTCCGCCGGTGCAGTCTGTGTTGGCCGCTGTAGGTGCTGAAGTTGCATCGCAGTAAAAGTTAAGCGTGTCATTGTTCGGATCGTTTGGCGCACTTGCGGTGATTATAATAATATTTCCGCCCTTTATCGGATTAGGAGTACTGTTTATCGATCCAATCGTCGGTGTCCTGTTGACAAAAAATGACCTTACAGAAGATGTACCTGTATTAGCTATGTCGGTGCAGTTCACGCTCCAATTATAATAGCCATGTCCGAGATTGCTAATATTAAAATTCGTTATCGTATTGTTTTGTGTTAATGTATTTGTCTGATTAATTGCATTGTTTATGATTAATGAACATGCAGATGTTGCATTATTATCCGTAAACGTAAAGTTGGCTGTTATATTATTTGCTGTTGTATTTAGGCCGTTTGCCGGAAGATTCAATGTCACAACAGGCGTTATATTGTCAAACTTCACGGTAAGCGGGGCGTAATCTATAGAAAGAACCGCATCCTGGCCATTGCCCAATGTATAATTTGCCTCGTATCTTATATTGATCAGACCATTTGACACGAAATCAGAGAAGCTTCTGTTGACAAAAAAGGTTGCTATTGTTTCATCGTTGTTATCAGCTATATTTCCAATACCGATATACGCTCCGGAGGACCAGTTGTAAATCTCTGCATCCATTGTATTAGCTGTGCCCTGGGCGCTGTTGCCACCGCATGTGCTTGGCGAAGTAACATCTCTTGTTTGGCAGTAGCTTATGTTGAAAATCAATTGCAAAATCTGGCCTGCCTGCAAATTGATTGGTGTTATGTTGTACGTGAGATTAATGAAAGCTTCCAGTTCGTTCCCAACGCCGCCTGGATTATCCCTTCCGTCTGTGAAATAAACATTATCATCGGCCTGCGTGTTTGTGAAATTCCCGTCAACATAATTGTACCCAGCTGTAGAATTTACAAGTGTGCCGTTATCAGGCGTTCCTACATCCGGAGAAGGATCGCCGAAATTTAGAGCGAATATGACCACGGCTAAAAGCAAGAAAATCGTGCTGCTTGCAACTATAAACGTGGTTTTGCCTTTCATTTTGCAAACACCTCATAGATTTCCGTTTGCGAAACGAAATCAAATTGTATTTGATTTTTCATTTTTTAATCACCCAGAGGTCCATATGGCCCACGCGGAAGCCGTCTATTTTGCCTTCTGTTTTCAGC
>JBAZQV010000012.1:0-19953 GCA_041645025.1 Candidatus Aenigmatarchaeota archaeon | reverse complement strand
AGCGTACAGGATGCCAGGATACTTTTATCTCCTTCGCAAGATCCAGCGTAGAAACAGGCACACTTTTCTTTTTTAGCGCGGCGACTATTCTGCTGTCTATTTCCTTTCCCCTTGGCATGAATTAACTATTGTCATGGCAGTTCTTAAAACTTACTAAACAAAGTAACTTTATATAATAACTAAGAAAAGTTACTATAATTCGCACTTATCCAGAAGAAATAATGCGCCACCAAAGAAAAAAGCTGTTTTTGCTGCTCAATCCAAAAATACGTAAAAATTATTCAACGAGCCATTTCCAAAGGGGGATATATGTTATTCTTCCTTTTATTCCAAACCATTTTGCATTCTCTTCTGCATCACGGTTTTCTGTTATTATAAGAAGATTTTTGCATCTCAGATCCTTGCTCGCCTTCAGCAAAGCCCTTATTTCCCTTTCTTTGGTTTTTATATCATCAAGGTTATAGCAGACCTGTATAAGTTGTTTGATCTTCAATCCTTCCTTCACAACAAAATCTACCTCTTCCTGCTGCTGGTTTTTCCAATAGTAAATCTCGTTCTTGCCCGCTAACCGCCTTAAAAGCTCTATTGCAACTATATTTTCATAAAGTCTTCCCATTTCAGGCATAAATTTGAAAGCCTTTGCGTGGATAAACCCGTTGTCAATGCAATATACCTTGTTGTTCGGTGACATTTGCTCTTTTAGTTTGAATGAAAACCGGTTCAATCTGAAAAAAACAAAGGATTCTTCCAGATAGCCCAGATATTTTTCAACTGTGTGCACGCTTTTGCATCCAATAGCCTTGCTGAGCGCATTGCAGGAAAATTCCTTTGAAATATTTGAGATCAGGTACGTTGCAAGGTCTTCTATTGTAGCAGGCAGCCTGATTCTAAATCTCTTTACTATGTCTTTGTAAATTATTGAAGAAAATAGGGTGGATAAATAATCTTTATAATCCAGATTTTTCAAGAGAGGTTCTGGGTAGCCTCCATAAATAAGGTAATTTGACAGCTTCTCCTTTATCTCGCTTTTTGTTAGTTCTTTGTTTCCAGTCTTTACAAATTCCTTGAAAGAGAAGGGAAATATTGTTATAGGTATGTGCCTTCCTGTAAGGTGGGTAGATAACTCCTTGCTCAGAAGCTTTGAGTTGCTGCCTGTTATTACAAGGTTATAGCACTGCCTCTGAAGCCTGTTTACAAACAGCTCCCAGTTCCTGAGGTTCTGTATCTCATCAAGCAGTATGTATTTCGGGTTGTTGTATAGCGAATTTACTACATTTACTATTTCATCATAATCTTTTATTTCAACAAGCTTTTCATCATCAAAATTTACATATCCAAAATTTCCCAGCTTATTTAATGCGTGAACGGCGAAAAAGGATTTTCCTGACCTTCTGGGACCAAGTATGACTTTTATCAGGGTGCTGCCGTTCTTAAAGGTTGTTCCCCTCTCTACATATTCCTCAGTCATCCGCTTTTCCAGTTCCCTTTTCTGGAGCAGTAGTATGTCCCTTATCATTTGCATCTAAACATTTATAGTGCACAAAAGTATATAAATATTTGCATTATGATAAGTTAGGATTCTTTCTAATTACCAATATCCAGGGTAGCGATAATTATTTAAATATTATCAATAATAATAGAATTATGAGTGACATATATTCAAGAAATATTCTAGACGTCTTAAAAAAATGGATTGACAGAAGAGAAATTTTCGCAATAAAAGGGCCAAGACAGGCAGGAAAGACAACATTAATGTACCTTTTAGTTAGCTATTTGAAAGGCAGGGGCGTTCCTGAAAAAAACATAGTTTTTCTAGAATGCGATGATTTTGATGTTCTTGAACCATTTTCAAAAGATTTCAAAACTTTTGTGAAAAGCCACATAAAAGGCAAAGAAAAACATTACTTTTTTCTAGATGAATATCAGTATATTCCAGACGGCGGAAGAATATTAAAAATACTTTATGACTCTTTTCCAAACATTAAATTTATTATTTCAGGGTCTTCTTCATTGGAGCTAGCAAGCAAAACAGGAAAATATCTTGTTGGAAGGGTTTTTTATTTTACATTATATCCGTTCTCATTTGGGGAATTTGTAAATGCCAAGGATGAGCGACTGGGAAAAATATACAATGAAAGAAACAGGGCAGTTCACAACTATATGCTTAAAGGAGGCAAATTTCCTGCCAAGGACATTTTCATAAGAGACCTATCAAAGCTGTTCGAGGAATACATTATTTTTGGCGGATATCCTGAAGTTATAAAATCCAATGATTTAGAAACAAAGAAAACTGTATTGAAAAATATTTACGACACTTACATAACCAAAGACATAGTAGAGCTGTTAAAGATTTCTGACACCATTACATTCAGGAATATTGTGAATATTCTGGCGTCACAACATTCAGGGCTTCTTAATTATGATTCAATAGCTTCAGATTCAAAAAGTTATTATAGGGAGTTAAAGCATTTTCTTTCTGTGTTAGAAGAGACATACGTAATAAAACTGCTTGCACCTTTTCACAAGAATTTTTCCACAGAGCTGAAAAAAAATCCAAAGTCCTACTTTACAGACACTGGATTAAGAAATTACATTATAAAAAACTTTAATTCGATCCCATTCAGGGAGGACAAAGGAAAGCTTGCAGAGGGTGTGGTCTTAAGAGAACTCATAACCCTTTTAGAGGGCGAGGCAGAAATAAAATACTGGAGAACACTTGGCAAGGCTGAGGTTGATTTTGTAGTGCAATTTGGAAGCACAATACTGCCTGTTGAAGTGAAATACGAAAATTTCACAAAACCTAAATTGGGCAGGAGCCTGACAAACTTTATCCATGTATACAAGCCAAAACGTGCTGTAATAATAACAAAGGACTATCTGGGCAGGACAAAACTCAACAATACCCAAATACAGTTCATACCGATTTGTTACTTGTAATGGAGCATGCCTGATAATTTGTCATTTCATTCAGCGCTTCTGACAAGTAGATGCTTATCCGTAGCTTTAAAATCAGACATCGTAGCTTTTGAAGTTGTAAATAGGAAAATAAAACAGAAAGTTAAAAATTTCGGCGCTATCATCTTCTTAGAATCACTTGTAGTGAATAACTTTATACACAAACATGCTAGCTAGCTGTTATTTCTTTCTCAAATTTCACTCCTAAATTTTCAACATCCAGAATTAAAACAGGTCTCCCAAGTTCGGTTCACTGAAGAACGCAAAGAAGTTCATAAACCACTGGATATGGGAATTTTACGGAGAAGAAGAATTTTCGACACGTTTCTATCATACGTTTATTGGAAGCAACCGTGTAAGCCATTAGTAATGTTCTTTAATACCCGGCAACAATTAATTATATGGACTCGAAGATGGTGCTTAAGCCCGAGGAGAAAATCCTTCTTGTCATGACGAACAGCGCGAATTACGCTGAAACTGCCGCAAACCTGACCAAGCTGTTCTCAAAGAGCGGCAGCGGCATCTACGTTAGCGTCAACAAGCCCTTTGAAACGCTCAAGCAGACGTTTATTAGGAACAAGATAAAGGTAGATTCAATATTTTTCATAGACATGGTGACAAAAACAAAGGACGCGCGGAAGGATTCCAACTGCCTCTACCTTGGCAACCCAGGCGACCTTACGAGCGTCTCCATAGCTATTGACCAAGTGCTCTCATCCATAGAGGGCGAAAAATTTGTTATTTTTGACACCATCAACACGCTGCTAAACTATAATAATGAGTCCATGGTAATAAGATTTATGCACTCCCTTGTTGGAAAGATACGAAATGAGAATGCAAGGGGGATTTTGCTTTCCGTCGGAAACCTGAAGGAAGATATGGAATCGCAGCTTACGCAGTTTTGCGATAAAAATATTACAGTATAGGTGATAAAATGGCAGACTATCTAATAAACATTATATTGGGCTTTGCCGGGCTTGCTGTCGTACTCCTAATGAACCTTGTCATAATCAAGAAATTTTATTCTCACAGGGACCAGTTTACAGGCCTGCTGAGCAACTTCTACAAGAATTTGAGTGAGTTCTTCGTGGGTCTTCTATGCGTTCAGCTGATATTTCCTTTGTATATCATTCAATTGAATGTCCTGCGGGCTGAAATGGCGCTGATTGACAGCAACATAATTTTCTTTGAACGTATGTACCTTGCGCTCTTTGTCATCATAAACATAGCCCTGTTTTACGTAGCAGCAAAGCTCCTCGACAACATGGACAAGCTCGCCGGCGCTTACAGTTTTTCCGGCAAAAAACTTCCGTCACTTAAAAAACCCGCTCCCAAAAAGATGAGCCTGCGCAATTTGTACTTTACGCCTGAAGAAGACAAGAAAAAATAAGTATTCAGCGGTGCTCTAAATTAAAAATTATTTGTCTAAGTTCGTGTAGATTTCTTCGTTGGGGTAAGCCACTATCCCCTGCTTTGCTGTTATCTCAAACGGTATGAGCTTCTTCTGGTGTTTGGCTCCGCGCAGCTTCAGGACCTCTATGGCATTGATGCGCACGCTCTCTTTCCTTATGTTGTACAGAACTATAACGCCGTCCGCCAGAAACTCCTCATCGCCGGTCTTGCTGAAGATCGTTGGTATCTGCTCTGTTTCCGTTATGAGGAACGTATTGGCGCCTATCTTCTCCAACAGACGGAAAAACTGCTCAATGTATATGCGGTAGCTGTCCTCCTTGCCGGCAAATGCGGACGCGACAGCTGTCAGCGAGTCCAGAATAATCCTGTCCGGCTTGAAGCCGCTCGGTATCATGCCCGGTATGCTATCAAATTCGATCATAAGTTCGCCCTTTGCCTTTGTGAGCAATGCCTCTACGGAACGTGAAATCTCAAAAGGGTCAAGGCGTTTGACAATCAGCCTCTTCTGCTTTATCCACTTGTCAGGATTCCAGCCAAAGTCTTTCATATGCTGCTTCAGGCGTTCCTCATTTTCTTCCAGCGACAAGTAAATGCACTTCTCGCCACGTTCACAAGCATAGGCAAGGGTCTGTAGGCAGAAGATAGTCTTTCCTGTTCCAGCGCCGCCTGCTATTAGAATCGCACTCCCCTTTGGTATGCCATCCTCAAGCAACTCATCGAAACCCGGTATTCCTGTTTTTATGTAACCCTTGGTAGGCTTTGCTCCAAGCTTGCCGATAGTATTATCAATGTCCTCTCTTGTGCTGAGAACTTCTTCCTTTGTATGTTCATCCACGGCGCCCTTGCCGCTAATTCTTTCCTCGATGCGCTTCTTTATCTCATCAGCCGTGGGAACATGAAATTCAGAAATTTTACTTCCCTTGACTTTCTCTTCCTTTACCTTTTCCCCCTTGACTTTTCCCTTGGCGTCTGTCAATCTCTTAGTCTTTATTTTTTCATCGGTCTTGAGGCGCATGAGCTCCTTGGCGTCCATCTTGCTCGTTGCAGTAGTGGCTTTCAGCGCAGCAACTTTCTTCTTGATTTTTTCGGGTGCAGATGCTTCTTTTTCAGCTTTCTTTGCATCGCCTGTTGGTTTAGTAACCTTTACGTTTTTTAGCTTGGCTGTTTTTTCCGCTTTTATTTTAGCTGCTTTTTTTACATCCAATTTAGTAAGCCGCTTCTCATTTAGTCTGAGCTTCTTTTCCTTTAGCTTGGCTGCCTTGATAGTTTTTTTGTCTGCAAGTTTCTTCGCCTTTAGTCTGGTTGCTTCTCCGCGAGAAATATCCTTTCCGATTCTCTTCGCGGCGCGTGCAGTATCCCTTGCGATTTCATTAAGCATGTTATTTATACTAAAATCATGCTTCTTTTTTTCCTTTTTAGTCATAGTTTAACCTGTTTTTAATATAGGATTTCGTAATATTTAAATGTCCGCACCTACGCCCTGCGCTTCTCAGCCTTAGCTACTAACAATCTAGTATTAACTGCTACGTCTGGCGTGACAGAAACCGAATCGATTTTACATTTTACTAAAAATTCTGTAAAATCTGGAAATGAGCTTGGTGCATCTCCGCATATGCCTACAGTTCGTTTGTGCTTGTGCGCCGTCTTTATTAGATTCGCTATAAGCGTCTTGACAGCTGGGTCGCGCTCGTCAAATTCTTTTGCAAGCATCTGGCTGTCCCGGTCTATGCCAAGGGTGAGCTGTGTCAAATCATTGGAGCCAATGGAGAAGAACTTGAAACGCTTTGAAAATTCAGCAGCTGAGACAACATTTGAAGGAATCTCCGCCATAACACCCAGTTCTGCCTTCACATTTTCGCTGTTTATTATTTTTATCGCCTTGTCTGCTTCCCCCAACGTCCTACAGAACGGCAGCATAATCTTGATGTTGTCCAAACCCATGACTTCACATTTGTTTATCGCCTTCAATTCCAAGCGGAACGCAGGCTCATAGCTGCTTATGTAACGCGATGTGCCTCTCCATCCAATCATCGGATTTTCCTCTCTTGGTTCAAAAGGTTCGCCGCCCTTCAGGTTGCGGTATTCATTGGTCTTGAAGTCGCTGAAACGTATCGTGACGGGACGCGGATAAAAGGAAGCGGCTATCTTTGCGATGCCCGCAGCAAGTTTGTCAATAAATATTTTTTCTCTGCCCTGCTTTATCATGGCCAGAGGATGCTCAGCTATGGCATCGTTTATTATGAACTCTTCGCGTGCCAAGCCAACGCCGTCAACCGGCAGCAGCGAAGCATCCACAGCTTCCTGCGGCTCGCCAATATTCACATAAACCTTTGTATGCGTCTTGGGCATTTTTTTGATGTCATGCTGTCGCTTCTCATACTTCAAAACATTCTTCCATATTTTGCCTTTCTCGCCTGAGCAGTCCACGGTAACTAACCCATGCAGCTTTTTGGTTGCGTTTTTAACACCTACGATTGCAGGTATACCAAGCTCTCTTGATACGATTGCACAATGGCTTGTCCTGCCCCCTTCCTCTGTTACAATGCCTGATGCGATTTTCATTATCGGTTCCCAGTCAGGATCCGTAACAGTTGTTACAAGTATCTGACCACTGTGGAAGCGCCCCATGTCACGCACGTTTTTTATAACATTAACATGACCCGTAGATATCTTTCTTCCAACAGCAGCGCCTTCCGCAAGCAGCGTCCCTTTTTCCTTTATTCTGTACTCCTCGTAGATGTTCGTTTGTTTGGCATGAACAGTAACAGGCCGCGCCTGTATGATATAAATTTTATTGTCGTTGTCCTTAGCCCACTCTATGTCCATGGAGCAGCCATAGTGTTCCTCAATAGTCTTGGCATGCTTGGCAAGATGTTCTGCCTCCTTATCGCTTATAGAAAATGTCTTTTGCATGCCCTTTGACACGCGTTTCTGCTTGACGCCGAATATAGAACGGATTTCCATGACGTTCTTGACGCCCAGCTTCTTCTCTATGATTTTGCCGTTCTTCTTGAAAATCCAGAACTCATCCGGCGTCACGCGGCCCTGCACAATGTAGTCGCCAAGGCCATAGCTGCTGTTAATGACAATAAAATTCCTGTGGCCGCTGTCAGGGTCAATCGTGAACATGACGCCGCTGGCCTTGGAGAAAATCTGCTTCTCCACTGCTACTGAAAGATAGACATGAAAGTGATCAAACTTCTTGTCCTCGCGATAGCTTATTGCGCGATCAGTAAAAAGCGAGGCAAAGCAATCCCTGATGCGTTTTAGCAGATTTTTTTCATCAATATTGAGATAGCTCTCCTGTTCACCGGCAAAAGAAGCGTCCGGAAGGTCTTCCGCCGTCGCGCTACTCCGAACGGCAACAAACCTGCTGCCGAGAGCATGGTAAGACGAAAGTATCTGTTTTTCTAAATCATCAGGAAAAGAAGCGCTCTTGATTAAGTTACGAATACCACGACCGGCTTTTTTAAGTTCCTTAATCCTCTTCACGTCCGTGTCCTTGATTATCCTCCTTATCTCCGCATCCAGCTTGTTGTAGCTTATGAAATATCTGTAGGCGTCTGCAGTTATGGCAAAGCCATTAGGCACAGGCAGCTTCATGGAAAACAGTTCGCCCAGCGAAGAAGTCTTGCCGCCGACCAGCGCTACGTCTTTACGGCGGATTTTGTTGAAGGGCAAAACGTACGACGCTTCGCGTCTTTTGGCTTTGTATTTCATTTGAATCACTAGACAATTACAATATACATATAGGCAGCTTTAATATAAATTTAAAAAGACTCGCGAGATTTTCTGAATATATGACCACAAGTACATCCTCTAACGAATTTGAAAATATGATGTTTCTTGCAACAAACGAATCGTTAGGATTTGCTACAAGAACATACAACAAGCTTCAGGAAAGATTAGAACCAGCTGGAATAGAGCTGCCTGAAATAGGTCATGTATATGGAGCATATTTTCCCGGCGGCAAGGAGATATATCCTGTAATCGGCACTTCAGTAAGAAACAAAAGAGTATATCTTTTTCATCACTGTCTTGGCTATAATGGAGAGCTTGACTCCAATGTAGGACTTGTCAAAGTTGGTCTAATAGGCGGGGCATTAAGAAATGCTTCACCAGAACAGATAATTTATGTAATTCCTTGGTTTCCCTATGGGCGCCAGGATAGGCTTGACAGGCCTCGTGTTCCCATATCAGCGAAATGGGCGCTAAAGCTGTTGGATGACCCAGATTCTAAAATAAAAGTAAGGCTTGTAACGTACGATATGCACGCAGGTCAGGCACAAGGGTTTGTAGATTATCAGATTGACAATTTATTTTCAGAACCTCTGATGCATGAATATTTATTGAGAAAATTTGTTTTAGAGGATATGAATTACAGATGTGATAAAATGTATCCCAAGGAACTTGATGATTGTAACAGAGTTTTAAGGGAAAAGGTTTGTATTGTCTCACCTGATGCTGGTGCCACAACAAGAGCAAGGAGGCTTGCAAAAAGGTTTGGCGGAGATCTTGCAGTAGTAGACAAAAGAAGAGTTGGAGGAGAATCAGAAGTAATGAATATTCTGGGATCCCATTACGTGAACGGCAAAATAGCAGTGGAAGCAGATGATATGATAGACACGGGTGGAACAATGGTTAACGCTGCAGACGCACTAAGAGATGTAGGTGCAACAGAAGTGTATGGTTGCGGGGTGCACGGATTATTGAGTGTAGATGAAAACGGCGTTCCTGCAGAAGATAAAATACGCAATGCAGGCATGAGAATTGTTGTGACTAGTTCAATACCAAGATCTGCGGAGTATCTAGAAAGAAACCGTGATATCTTAGACCAAGTTTACTTAGATAAATTTACCGCAGATGTGCTATTCGAAATTCAAAAACAAGGTGGGTCTGTTTCAAAATTATTTGGAGAAGAAAGACCGCCAAGGGATGATTTTAGAGGAGTCAATTAGTAGAACTTGGTCTTCCCAACTTTCCTGCGGTTAGTTTTGACCCAGGCGCGCGTGACGACTTTCTGCACAGCTATCCATTTCCTGTCAGCGACGAACTCCTTTTCCACCGCCTGGGCAATCTTATGAGCCTCGGTGTCCACGTCAAGATCATAGGCCTGGGCCACGTGCTTCTCCACAGCTTCATGAATAAGTATGGGAAGCACGCCCGGATCATCCAGATTTTTGTCGTAATAGACAACTGGCTTGTTTTTTGACCAGGTGCCGACATCCCTGACCTTTCTTCTGATAGCTTTATAGCGAAGTTTTTTGCCGTCGTATGTGAGTCTTATTCTTTTGCCGTCGAAATTGACGTGCCTGATATGTTTCTTTGACAATTTCTCAATGAGCAATCTTTTACGTTCCTTAACTATTTTGTAGGCGTATCGGAGAAAGATTTTGTGGCTCCTGTGCGTAAGCAGTCGTTCCGCTGTTTTTTTGTCAACCCATTTGTACGTGGAGTGTTCAAAAGAAAGTCTTATTTTTCCGCCCAGATATTCCACTAGAAAAGCCTTCTGGACAGAGCTCGTGTGGCCGTGTATGTTTTCATGACGGTAGAATATTTCCGGCGGCAGTTTTGTAATAAGCATGTCATTTCTTATTCCTGTCTCTTCTCTTACCTCGCGCAGCGCTGCCTGCCTGGCGGTCTCTTTTTCAGCACGTCCCTTGACAAACTCCCAGCCCTTCCAGTGGAGTTTTCTCTTCAAGATAAGAAACCTTCCCTTCTCGTCGAATATTACAGCTGCAACCATTGTTCGCATGAGTAGAATTGCATCCGGCCATTAATATTTGTAATTCTCGGGGAGTTTTTGATCTAAGAATACATTTTAAAAATGTATTCTGGATCCCATCTTCTTTTCAATAAGAAGATGCGATTTTAATACTTTAACATCATACAGAAAAGCATGGCTGACACTTCTACTACAGACTTTGTAAAATACCCATGGGAAGGTCGTATTGATAGTTGCAATTCATTAACACGCAAACAATACGAGGAAATGATAGGTATTGATGATCCGTCAGCTCCTGAATACTCTTTCAGACGTGAAAGATCAAATGCTTTAATTGTCTTACATCGTATGCGGTTGGATATTCATGAACGACTTCCATAAAGGCTCCCTTGAAGTTGTCTGCGGACCCATGTTCTCCGGCAAATCAGAAGAGTTAATAAGAAGAATAAAGCGTGTGCAGATAAGCGGGAAAAAATTTATCATATTCAAGCCTGCTCTGGATAACCGCTATGACGCGTCGCATGTGGTTTCCCACGACCAGCGCAAGCTCGAAGCAGTTATAACAGGAACCGATTTGCTGGCAATAAAATACATAGAAGACCTTGTAGAAAAAGAAGACCCGGAAGTTATAGCCTTTGACGAGGGCAATTTCTATGCTATGGAAATAGTGTCCATGACCGAAAAATGGGTATCCCAAGGTAAGCGCGTACTTGTTGCTGGTCTTGACACAAACTTCCGCGGCGAGACGTTCGGACCGATGGGCGAATTGCTTGCCCGCGCTGACTATGTCGACAAGTTAAAAGCCATATGCATGAAGTGCAAGAATCGTGAAGCAGTCATGACCCAGCGCCTGATAAACGGCATGCCTGCAAAGAAAAGCGATCCAACAATATTAGTGGGCGGCTTTGACAGCTACGAGGCGCGCTGCCGCCAGTGCCATGAGCTGCTTGATTAGCGTAGCAAGTCAATAATTATAATATGTTCTTTTGACTGCAAGCTACTTTTCTTCCCAAGAAAAGGAGCTTAACTGAGCAACTGCGCCAAGTTCTTCGTGAATTCTGCTTGTGATAAGACCTCGTCGCAGATTTCTTCTGCAATCTTTCTCATTTCTGTCTGGGCGTGCGACAAATAGCCAACAATTCTGATATTATATTTTGATTTTATTTCCTGCAGCTGGTCAGCAGTAAGAAATCCATTAAGGTCAACTATAAGCCCGTCAGGCATCTGATAATCTATCCTGTTTACAATCTCCTCAAAATTGCCAGTAAAAATTACCTTGGCTTCGGCGAACTTGGCGGACTCTGTTATCCTCGCTATAAAGAACAAGTCCGTAACAGCCGCGTAAAACATCTTCATTATCACATCTTCCTTATATCCCACGACTAAAGTCGTGGGTTTGTTGGAAGATGGGATCCCAGATTCATTGTGTTTCATCGCACGGCTGAAGCCGTGCGTTTTCAATGAATCTAAGATAACCTTTTTCTTTCCTCAGAAGACGGAGTCGTCTGGGAACTCAGGAAACCTTTGGTTTCCTCGAGTTGGAAAAGAAAAACCTTAGCGAAAAAGAAACATATTACTTTTCCGCCAGCGCCAAATTTATAATATTTTCTTTGACCGCAAGCCACTTTCTTTTCTAAAGAAAGGGGCTTAATGCGAGGGGCCGGATTTGAACCGACGAACGGACTAACCGACAAGGTTTCTTAAAAGTCAGGTCAATTTCTGAGCTTCGCCTAAGCTTCGCCTAAACCTTCTTTGGTTAAAGAAAGCCTACTTGCGCCTTTGACCAGACTTGGCTACCCTCGCGTCACTAAAGCACGAAACAATCGGCCAAGGTTCCAAACTCCATGAGTTACCCAGCCCGGCCAGATTTACTTACTTTAGCAATAGCAATAATATTTTTTGGATACTTTTTAAAAGCCTTGTCGCCGCTGTAGAAGACCCTGACACTAGAGAAGTATTTATTCAACAAGCTCTGGAGTTCGTCCTTCGTGTAAAGATAATAATATCTCTTGTAAATCTTGCCACCTGATTTCCACGGAATAAAGGACTCTTTCTTCGCTCCGGCAAAACGCGGCTGGTCGCGATTCCAGACAGAAATAAAGACAGGGGCGCCTTCCTTTGCAACGCGTCCTATTTCTTCAAGAAGCTTCTTCCTATGGTTCCACTTTATGCAGTGAAACGAGCTGGAAAAAAGCACGCTGTCAAAAGAGTCGTCGCTAAAAGGAAGGTGCATAGCGTCGCCGCACGCAAGGAGTACTTCAAGATTTTTCTTTTTTGCTTTTTTAGCAGCCATCTTTATCATGCTTACAGAAAAGTCAACACCAACTACAGTGCCGTCCGTTTTCACGAAGTTCCTTCCGCTGCCGCAGGCCAAATCAAGAATTATGCCTTTTTTGTTTTCCAAAAATCCCGCAGAATCTTTCATCGGGTGTGTCCTGTACTTGCCAAACTCCGCTGCGATATTTTCCCAAACTTCGCGCTGGTTCATGAAAAATCACCCACAAAAGTAATATATTTCTTTGACTGGTAGCTATTTAGAAGCTATTTAGATAATATATTTCTTTTGCAGTAGGGCTTTTCTTTTTCAAAGAAAAGCGTTAAGTGCTCCCGTCGTTATATCAAGCTTAAACCCTATGCCATGTTTTTCGTGTATACAGGTTGAATTTAATTTTTGTCGCTCTTTTCTACAATATCGACAAATTCTTTCGCCGTGATGATTTTAACATTTTCATATTCCTTGAGTTCAAGCAGGTGCTTGTCCCCCGTAACAATATAATCTGCGCTGGAATTCATGGCACATTCTATGAACTTGTCGTCTTTCGGGTCGGCTTTGACGACATTTTCCTCCAGTTTTCTGCCTATGACAATATGGGAAAGTGAAACTATCTTTTCTATAATTTCGTCTGCGATTAGATTATGCTTCGCAAGCAAATTCTTGAATTTGTCCCTGCCGATTACGTCTTTGATCTCTGACAATATTTCCGGGCTGATGAAATTCATTGCGTCTTTTCTTTCTATCTTCCTGATTAGCTCGGCCTCGTTTCCTTCCCATAAGAATCCGGACACAAAAACATTGGTATCCAGAACCAGCTTTATCATCCTTTTCTCACTTCTTTTATCAGCTGGTCAAGATCGCTTCTTGAGAAACCTTCTTTTTTCGCGGCTTCCCGTATAGGCCTGGCAACTTCGTCGAATGTTTTTTTCACCGCCGGCCTGTCGATTTTCTTCAGGATTATGGTGTTGCCCTCGCCGAACACAAGGAACTGGTCTGATTTCTTTATTTTCATCTGGTTTCTCAGTGCGCTTGGTATGACTACCTGACCTTTTTCGCTTATCCTTGTCATCTCCACTTCCATCTTGCTCACCTCATTTTACTTGTAGGAATAGTAAGATATATACTACCAAGTATTTATAGCAATTAAAAATGGAGAGCTTTTGCACTTCAATGCTCCCGTCGGGATTTGAACCCGAGTCCGCGGCGTGAGAGGCCGCTATCCTCTCGGTTAGCAGACTGACACATAGCGTCTCTGCATCTATTGACCGGGCTAGACTACGTTCGCCGTGCACAACTAACAAACGCTATGCGTTTTGCTGTTGACACTGGAGCTGTTCTACAAGAGCTTTATTCAAAAAGATTTGTCAAGAGGCTTTTAAATCTTCCTAAATAGCCGGAAACAACGTCGTCAGAAGCAGCACAAATGCAACGCCGGCAAGCACGCTAAATATGACTTTTGCATTGAATCTTTTGTGCGCCTCTGGCAGCAGGTCTGAAGCGCCTATGTAAAGGAAGTCGCCGGCAACAAAAGCAAGAACTATAAGGTAAAGGTCCTGTGGTATGAACACAGAAAGCAGCGCACCCACCGGATAGAGAAGTCCTGCAAGCCCGAGAACGCCAAATGTCTTTTTTGTGCTGTACTTCGCATTTTTCATTATGGTGACAGAAGCAATGCCCTGGGGTATTTCGTGTATAACAACGCCTACTGTAATAACCAAGCCAAGAGCAGGATTTACCAGGTAGCCGACAGCTATGCCTATGCCGTCAACGACGTTGTCCAGTGCCATGCCGAAAACGGTTATGCCGCCGATTTTATGGACCTTGCACTCGCCCTCGCCGCAGGCATGCAACATAACAACCTTTTCAATAAGATAGAACACAAGAAAGCCCGCAAGAATGTAATAAGAATGTAAGTCCATCGAGAGCTGTGGCAGCACATCAACAAAGGTAACGGTTATCAAAATCCCGGCGGCGAATCCTATAATATAACGCGGCATGAGCTTGATTATCCTTGTCTTGTAGGCAAGCCATCCACCAAACAGGTCGGACAAGCCAGCTATTATGGCACATAATATTGCAACTAGCATAGTCTATTTCTTGATTGTTATTAAATTTAAGCTTAATTATTAATAACATATGCACAGCAAAAGGCAGAAATTAATAATGTGATTTTATCTGCCAGGATCAACGAGATCTCAATCAACGGGGTTGAATTGAAGATGGTAAAAATAATAAGTATGTCGCTGGACGAAACCATACTCAAAGAAATAAACGAATTGGAGAAAACAGGCTTCTCTAGTAGATCTGATGTTATTCGCTCCGGTGTGAAAATGCTTATTGATGACATGAAAGAAAAGGAGCGTCTGAGTGGTCATGGAGAATGTGTTATGATAATAATGCACAGCAAAAAATTCGAAAACGCTTTCATAAAAACAAAACACAAATACGAAGATATAATCAGCACACAAGTCCACAGCAACTTATGCAACGATAAATGTCTCGAGCTTTTCGTTCTTCATGGTCCGTCAGAAAAAATATCAGATTTTTTATCAGATGTAAGAAAAAACAAGCGTACAGACTACGTCAAGCTCGTCGTGCCATAAATTTTTCGTTCTCCACAATCAGCGCATGAAAATGTTTGTATACTTTGGCGCTTTTCGGCAGTTTTTTTTCAAACATATCCCTAAGCTCATCATAGTCCTGTTCACAATATCCCTCTCTCGCCAGAAGTCTCTTCGTGTAGGCGTCTATAACAAAATAGGGTTTGTTGCACGCATAGAGCAGTATGGAATCAGCTGTCTCGCGGCCAATGCCATTAAGTTCCAGAAGCTGTTCGCGTGTGACATCCTCGTAGAAGTTGCCATCATAATTAACAATGAAATCGCAAAGTGCCCTGAGCCTCTTTGATTTCTGCTTGTAAAATCCTGACGGCTTGATTAAAGTCTGAAGCGTCGGCAACGACATATTAGCAATAGAAGCCGCAGTAAGTTTCTGAGCCCTGATCAAATTATCAAGAGCTTTCTCGACATTCCTCCAGTTCGTGTTCTGCGTGAGCAGTGCGCCCACAACTATCTCTAACTGCTTAGGAGTGAATTTGTTAGAGACAGGCCACCATTTGTGGCCGACGTGCGGATACTGCTTCTGGAGCTGCTTGTAAAGACGTATCATCGCATCTTCTTTGTATACCTGCGGTTAAAACCGCAGGTTTGTGAGAAGATGGGATCCAAGATTCATTGAGTTTCATCTGCCATCTAATTCATGGAGAGCAAAGCTTTCCTGAATTTCTCAAAGGATTTTTAAGAAAATCCTTTGCAGAAAAGATGACAGTTTTCAATGAATCTTTAGATGATTATCGCTTCCTTTGAGCAAAAATCAGGTATCTGTGATGGGTAAAGACCAGACTTTTTCCGCTGTCAAGCGTATTTTGAAGCTTCTCCAAATGACGCAAGTTTCTGTCAATGCTGAAGTCCGGGATTATCCATGGTATTGCTTTGAGAAAATATATTATAGTCTCAACGTCCTTGAATTCTACTTCGCCCTTCCAGTCTCTGGCATCTTTTACTGTAAATCCCGCTTTCTCCAGTCCCTTTTTGACCAAGCTGAATGTGGCATTTCTGTATTTCGAAGTTTTATCAAATTTTTTAGCAAGATCCTTCAAATTATCCCTGCCCACCTGCTGTGTCAAAAAAACGCCACCACCAGAAAGTATCCGGAAAACTTCTCTTGAATCAAAAGCGTCATGTCTGTTAAGAACGAGGTCAAATTCTCCATCACTGAATGGCATTTTTCTGGCTGTGGAATTGCTAAAATCAATAACCTTAACGCCCAGCGTCTCGAGCCTCTTTTTTGCCAGAATTATATTAGGTTTGTAGCCTTCTGTAGCAACCGTGTGCGTTGGAAAAGGTCCGAAGGTGGAGAAAAGCTCGCCGCCGCCAGTTCCCATATCTAGGACAGAATTAGATTTTCTGACAAGCTTCTTTGCCATTGTGTTATAGTTCCAGGGCAGCTTCTCCTCTATCATTTTATTTTTGAAATATGAAAAATTCCAGCCGCTGAATCGCTTCTTCTCCTGTTTTTTCCACTCACCGATATAACTCATGAAATATATTTAGAAAGAAAACGTAAAAAAGCAGTATATCAAATGCCCGCAGCAACAACTGCCGCAAATTTGCTCATAAAATATGTTTACCTTAATTATTTTTAAAGGTTATCCAATCGTTTGTAAATGTTTTTTCTGTGGCCAACCTCAATAACTATTATTATCAATTGCTCATTCTTTATGTCGATAACTACCCGATAGTCTCCAACACGCAGTTTGTAATATCTGGAGTTAGAAAGTCTGCTAACGAACTGATATGGCCGCACCTTTATCCTTTCCAGAGAGAGAAGAATACGTTCCTGTATGTTTTTTTCAAGCTTATCGAATTGTTTTTGGGCAGGGGGAGGAAATATAATTGTATATGTCATAGTTTCCTTTCCTTCTTCATTTGTTCCAGAGTCTTGAATTTGCCTTCCTTCAGCCATTTTTCAGAATTGGCTTCATACTCTTCGATATTCCTTTTTGTCTCCTCGGAAAGTTCCATGTTGTCTTCAAGAAGGTCCCAAATTACATCTTCATAGCTTTCGCCATCAAGGAGTTTCATTTTATCTAGCTTGTCCTTTAGCTTTTCGCTTACCTGTATACTAGTTACCATAGATATCTATAGTACACTATAGTATTTAAAGTTTACGTGTTTTGTGTTTTTTATGTCTATTTCTACAATTAATAAAACGGGCTCGTAGCTTAGCTTGGATAGAGCGTCTGGCTTCGGACAGCCCTTTTCTGCGAAAAGCGCTGGCGGAAAAGGACCCGAATCAGAAGGTCGGGGGTTCAAATCCCTCCGGGCTCACTAGGAGATTCGAATTTCAAATTCGTATTTTCTCAGGCTCATTTAGTGACAGGTCGGTTCCTGTCTTCGGCGTTAGGGGTAAAACTAATATACAGTTCCACTAGAATTTTCTGTATGAAATTGACAGAAACTGAAGTTTCATCTGACAATCATAATTTATCAAGGTGTTTTACGATATTTCCTATGGCGCCGTGATCTATAATCTGGAACGTAGTTCCTATAAGTGCTATTGTAATTAATGTTGCATATTCCGGATGCCTATACATCAGTTTCTTCAGGGGTTTGTCGAAGATTATGCCTGCAAATATACCGGCAATAGTACCTGTCAATATTGCAATCAATATTTTGAAAGGCGTGCTTATTATAAGATAATCTCTGTTTGTTTTGATCGTGCCGTTTCTGACGCCCTTTACGTATTTCCTGCATTGGTGCCACGTTTTTATTACCGCATCTTTGAATCCGAAATGCCGAAAAAACAGGAGAACTGTATTGCGAAAATACCAATAAAAAAACTTCTCCATGTCCATTGTGTTTCTAGTTCCGCCATGTCTTGCGGTATTGTGGTAAGCTACAGCAGCCGGCTCAAAAATGATTTTGCCTAGTCTTGAAATTCTCATACACATGTCAGTTTCTTCCCTGTAATAATTTCCTTTATACTGTGTATTGAAACCGTGCATCTTAAGCAGAACATCCCTTCGGAATGACATATTGCCACCCATGAGGAATCTTACAGTTCCGGAGCGAAGATTTTTAGTGTCCCTGAATTTTTTAACCCTGTAATTATGCTTTATGTCTCCATGGCGCGTTACATAAGAAAGCCTTTTAAAACTTGGTTTTATTTCAACGTGTCTGCCAACCTCCACTACGGGACCACCAACTCCGACAATGGCATTTGTCTGATAGTGGTTCATGAGGTTCTTTACCCAGTTCCTATGAGCGTAACCATCGTCATCAATAAATGCAACTACGTCGCCTTTTGCCACTGCGATGCCAATATTTCTGGCTCTGGCAATGCCTTGTCTGCGCTTATTTCTTATGTATTTTATCTCAATATTTTCTGATAGCAAACTGGCAACTTTATTGCGAATGGAAGAAAAGACATAAGTTATCATCTGAGTGACATCAATTCTTTCATCGGAAGCGTCATCCACAATTATTATTTCCTGAGGCTTGACGGATTGCTTAAGAAGAGAAGCAACGCATTTTTGCAGGTGCTCAGGCCTGTTTCTTGTACATATTATTACCGATACGTCATGCATTATGACTCCCTCTTGTAGCACAAGCCGCATATGATTCCGAAAACACAATTGATGGTTGAAATCTACGCAGCATACGTCCTGGGGCCAATATATATTTTGCTACCAAATTGGGTATTAGCGGCACTTCCATGTTCCCTCCGCGAAATATAGGAAATCTTATAACCACAGAATACATTCTTATGTTCACAAAACCCAAAGATCGGAGTAATTCCCTCATTTTAATAAAAGGAACCTTATTCTGCTTGAATCCGCTTCTTTTCCATCTTTCATGGTAGACGAAATCCCACATGCAGGGCTTAGACTTCGTTATGATAACAAACTTCCCGCCGGGCCACAACATTTCTCTTACCTTTTTTAATCCGTCTTCAATGTTGTCAAGATATTCAAACGAACGGACAGCAAATATTTTGTCGAATTTTTTCTTTGATTTGAAGGAGAGAAAGTCCGAAACAACAAACTTTGTATCCCTCCTCATATTTGTGTTTTTCTTGGCTTTCTGTATCATATTTTTAGAGATGTCCACAGCAGTTATATCACGGCATTTACCGCCGACACAGCGTGTCCATATACCGAGTCCGCACCCAATTTCCAGTACACTATCGTTAACTGAAGGCTCCAGAAGGTTCAAAAGTGAATCCTTTGTGCAGAGGTGGTCAAATTCAGATACCGGAGATCCTTTCCATTGCCTGTCGTAAAAATGTGATTCCCTATCCCAATATTTTGAAGTCATGCTATTATTCAATGTATTTTTATGGTAAAATGATTTTCGGTACAAGGGATTTTCACAAACAGCACTGTTTTTTAAGTAGTTTGCCGATGTATAGAGACACTTTGGTACTCAACGAGCGGCAGGAAGCTGGGCCCTATAATAATGCCTACGACAATCAGCCCTATACTCACAGGCTGTTTGATACGCCGTGACAGAAGATATCCTAAGTATAGCAGCAAAAAGCATTATGGAAATTTCAAGCCATACATGTGACATATATTTATATTTGGAAGCCGCTTTTATAAATTAATACAAAAAACGGCTTAACCCGTCTTCAGTAAGTATCTCCTCGCCAAACTTGAAATTCGTTTCTCTCCGGGCTCACTTTACCTGAAATCAGACAAGGAGAACCTTTATCTTAAGAAACGACACCGAACTTGGCTTCTATGGGTATGTTGAAACCTTTCTCAACCTCAGACCGTTTCTCGAAATTGAGAATAGTGAAGCCGACCACATTTCCTTTTTCGTCCTTTCTTACGATTATATCATTTCCTATTTCTTCTGATTTCGCTTTCTTCGGTTTGCCTATCGATATATCAAGAATATCCCCCTCTTCATCGTAGTAAAACATCATTTTTTCCATATTATTTCACCTTTCTTTATGGCATTTGCCATGTATGCTGTAATAATGAACCCATGATTATTTAAGAGTTTTACCGCAACGACAA
>JBAZQV010000023.1:0-13506 GCA_041645025.1 Candidatus Aenigmatarchaeota archaeon | reverse complement strand
AAACGCGACGGAACCATATCAAAATTTAACAAAGAAAAAATAATGAGTGCAATCTACGGAGCTGCCAGGGAAGCGGGCGGCGAAAGCAAGGCAGAAATCGCGGAGTTTGCGGACAAGGTTCTGGAAAAGCTTGAGAAGGAAATGCCCAAAGGTTCGATACCAACAGTAGAAGGCGTGCAGGATGTTGTGGAGCAGGTGCTCATCGAAACTGGTCATGCTAAAACAGCTAAGGCTTATATTATCTATCGACAAAAGCGCGCTGAGCTGCGCACTGAAAAGAAGCATATTCTTGAAAAGGATGAAACTGACGAGGTTGACAAGAAGTTTGATACAAATGCGCTAAAAGTGCTTAAGGCGCGCTATCTCAGAAAGGACGAAAACGGAAAACTGATTGAAACGCCAAAGCAGCTGTTCACGCGCGTCGCAACCCACGTCGCGCTGCCTGAACTGCTTTATGATGAGCGTGTATTTGCTCAAGGCGCGCCGGCTCAGGATTATGAAGAGTTCGAGCCAGCCATGTATGACGGCGAGTTTTCCATAGGCAGCTTTGTGCTGAATAGGTATCATCTGGAGGCGCTCAAAAGAACCTATGACCGCTTCAACCGCCTTGGCAACATAAAGATAAGCTGGACGGCATTTTTGGAGATGCTCAAGGACGGCGCCTTCAATGAACATGAGAAGGCATTGGAAGAGTTCTACCAGATCATGATCAACAAGCAGTTCATGCTCAACACTCCTGCCATCGCTAACTTTGGCAATGTTCTCGGATTAGGCTCGGCTTGTTTTGTTTTAGGTATTGAGGACAACTTGGAAAGTATCATGGACACGCTGAAATATACTGCACTTATTCACCAGGCAGGTGGCGGCACGGGCTATAATTTTTCAAAGCTCAGGCCTGAAGGTGATGTAGTCAAAAGTACATGCGGAGCTGCCTCAGGTCCATTGAGCTTCATGAGCCTCTACGATAGTATGACTGATGTAATAAAGCAGGGCGGCATGCGGCGCGGCGCCAACATGGGAATCATGAACTCCAATCATCCGGATATCGAGAAGTTTATAACCGCAAAGGACGGCAACAAGGCACTGCGCAACTTTAATATTTCCGTATTGCTCATGGGCGACTTCTGGAAATACTATGAAAAGGACGAGCCTTATCCGCTGATAAATCCGAGAAACGGCAAGACAACAAGAACCGTCAGCCCCAGGATGCTGTTTGACAAGATAGTTTACCAGGCATGGGAATCAGCAGAACCTGGCGTGATATTTTTCGACCGCATCAACGAGTTCAACCCGTTCCTTAAGCATCTTGGTCCTATTGTCACAACAAACCCATGCGTAGCTGGAAACACAAAAATATTAACAGAGAATGGGCTGATAGAAATCGAGAAGCTTGCTGAAATGGAAGATGCGCCCAGACTTCTGGTAGATGCACGTACGCTTGCTCATTCAGGCGAAAGGCAGATGCAAATGGGTCTGCTTGCTGTAAAAGCTAAAAAAATATGGAAGACAGGAGAAAAAGAAACGCTTGTCCTGACTACAGAATCCGGGAAAGAATTAACTGCAACGCATGATCACAGAATTCTAACAAGGCGCGGATGGATTCCAGTTTCCGAAATTGAGTTAGGTGAAAAAGTATTTGTGCAGGAAGGTGGCGGAGAACCATCAGAAGAGTATGTGATGTCTATAACAAAAGGTGATGTAATTTCAGTTTATGACATAACCGAACCACAAACACACTCGTTTATCGCTAATGGCATCATCGTGCACAACTGCGGCGAAGTTCTTCTTTACCCGAACGAGCCGTGCAACCTTGGATCAATAAATGTCTGGGCATTTGTCCGCGAGAATGAAAGTGGCGAAGTCTATGTTGACTGGAATGACATGGAACGCGTGATAACAATTGCTACTCGCTTCATGGATAATGTTATAGATATCAACCGCTGGCCACTCAAGCAGATAGAAGAAATGGCATTGGCAACAAGAAAAATTGGTTTTGGCATCATGGGTGCTGGCGACATGCTTTTCGAGCTTGGATTACCTTATGACGATGATGACGGTCGCGCATTCATGGAACAGCTCATGGAGTTTGTCAACTACTGGACAAAAGTGGGATCTGTGGAACTGGCAAAGGAGCGCGGGCCTATGCCTTATCTTGACAAATCATTTTATCCTGAAGGCAGGCTGCCGTTTGCCGGCGCGACCCATAAGAATGCGCGTCTTGACTGGGCTTCGCTGACAGAACAAGTCAAAACATATGGCATAAGAAACGGCTATACAACTGTCTTGGCACCGACAGGCAGCATAAGCATGATTGCTGGTTGCTCATCGGGCATAGAACCTGTCTATAGCTTGGTTTTTGAGAAAAACGTAAAGGTGGGCAGCTTTTATTACATTGACCCGGTCTTCGAGAAGGTAATGCGAAGGCATGGATTATATGACGAGGATCTGATGAAGCAGATAGCTGAAAACCGCGGCAGCATAAAGAATGTTCCTTACATACCGCAGCGCCTCAAGAAGGTTTTCGTAACGGCCATGGATGTCACACCAGAAAATCACATTCGTGCCCTGGCCACATTCCAGCGATGGGTGGATTCATCGATAAGCAAGACCAACAACTTCCCGGCCAACGCGACTGTGGATGACATGCGCCAGAGCTACATGCTTGCTTACCAGCTGGGCTGCAAAGGCGTAACAGTGTTCCGCGACTCCAGCATAAAGGAGCAGGTGCTTGTTGCTCCTAAAAGAGAGAAGATCGAGGAAATCAAGAAAGAACGCTATGTCGCTATTAAGGAGACCACCACAGAGACATCAGAAGGCACACTTCTCCAGCATAAGACAAACGGCAAATACGCATATACAAACTGCCCGACCTGCGACTCAACGGCCATATCATTCAAAGAAGGCTGCGTCACTTGTCAGGACTGTGGGTGGGGATTGTGCAGTTAACTAGACAGATAAGAGAAGTTTTTCTGGAACGAAGCGAGAGTGCAAAGCGGTGGAGCTGCTTAATCTTTATATGAACGGTTTCACAGATATTATTGAGAGGTATGAAGAATTTCATATTCTTGGGTATATTATTGGCATTAATTCTGTTGGTTCGGGTAGCAAACGCTTCTGAGATTGTTTCATGCACAGTTAGTCCCCAGGAGGTTAATTTGTCTGTTTCTAATCAGGTAACTGTTACTGTTGGATTAAATAATACGCAGAATACAACAGCAAACGAGACGGCTGAAATAAGTTTTCCTGCAACTTACCTGTCATGTGTTGACGGGTGCGTGAAACAAGCTTTGATACAACCTTATTCTAGCGCGAATATTGGTTTCACTTTACAGGCCTTGAATGCAACAACTGCGGAACAAGCTATTACTGTCACTAAACCATCTTCTTATGCCTGCCCATCTATTTTAAAAATAATTGCTGCTATCGATACAACATCGCCGACAGTCGGTTCTGTAAGCCCGATTTCTGTGAATGCAGGACAGTCCATAACATTTACTGCATCAGTATCTGATAATGTCGGTGTTATTGGGTGTAATTTTTCATTTGGCAATGCAACATACCAAGCTGCCATAAGCGGCAATGCAGCCAGCTATACTTTGTCAGCGTTGGAGGGAAATTATTCTGCATATTTCAGATGCTGGGATGCTGCGGGCAATGTTGGTACAGGGGCAACGGCTACGGTCACCAGCTCAAAGCCACAGATGTCAGTTAGTATAAGTTTGCCTAAAACGACCTATTACCCGACTGATAATTTTGAGCCAAGGATTACGATAAGAGATGCCTCAGGCAACTTTGTTGTTGATGCTTCCCTTAAAAGCAACATAACCGGGCCGAAAAAATATTCTCCTTATTTCTACTATTCAGCTTTATGCGACTGCTACAAAGGAAGCCAGTGGTTTGACGAAGGCACCTTAATTGGAGGTTACGCCCTAACTGTAACTGCGTCCCATCCCAGCTATAGGTCAGCAATCGCAACTGTAAGCTTTTCTGTAGTCAAGCCTAGTTTGCAAATGACGGTGTCAACTGACAAAACTGAATACAATCCAGGAGACTCAATCAAAATCACTGCTCAAATAAAGGATGGTCTAGGCAATGCCATAACCGACGGTTCTGTTAAAGCAGAAATCAGAGATGCCGATACCGGCAGTTTAATCACAACACCTCATCCACAGATAAAAGACAATATTTATTATTATGAATATTATGTTGGGTCAGAAAGTTTAGGAAAAAGATATACCATATCCATAAGTGTAAAATGGAAAGAGCAGTCTGCATCCGATTCCAGAATAGTTTTGATTACAAAAAGAGAGATAAACGCAGATGTGTTTCTGGAAAAGGATGTTTTCATTCCTGGGGATGTCCTGCAAGGAAAGGTAAAGGTTTTTGATAAAAACGGCAACATAATTAAAGACGCAAAGGTCAATGCAGAGATTAAAGGTTCTTCATATGAGAAACCCGGGGCTGCTGGAAAAGCTGGACCTACAATGTTTAGATGGCTCTCGTCCACGTATAAGGATGGTTTCTATGAGATTGAAAAATGGGATATAGATGAATGGACCCTTGAAGGAAACTATACATTGAGCGTGAAGATAGACGTCGGAGGGTTAGAGGCTATAACATTGGAGAAAAAAATCGGGATAACCAAAGAAAAATTAAACATCCAGGTATTCCTTGACCAAACCAGTTATTCCCCGGGTGACAGGGTCTATGTTAAAATTTTGGTAACCTATGCAAATGGTTCTGTTGTTCCAAATGCCTATGTGAGTGGTGAGATATTTCCATTGATACAGGAGATAATCAATCAAACAGCAGGGATAACCGGCGCAGCCATACTGGTAAGCCCTAATGCAAGAATCGTTGGAGAGCCAACAGCTTTTTGCAGGGTTTATATCACGTCGCTGCAAGGCCCGCTTTATTACAAGGGCGAATATATACAGAAGACCTACATAGACGATGTCTATATTCCCAACGATTGTCCTGCTGGAAAGTATGCTTTGCGTGCAAGAGTTGGCGTGTCCGGGTATGCAGAAACAGAGGTTACTAAAGAATTTGATGTAGCTTTACACAAACTTCTGCTAGAAACCGGGATTAAAATTAATAGCAGGCCAGATACAGTTGATGTGGCAATGTACGCTGAAGTAAAGGATGATCAGGGAACAGCTGTTCCTTATGCAAACATAAGAGGCTATCTGCATCCTTCAGAAATAACAGAGAAGGAAAAAATAGAAGAATGCACGAAGAATATATATTTTGAGTATAATGCGTTTACAAAAAGATACATATCCAAATTTTTCTTAGGCAAATACGAATGTCCTGCTGGCAAATATTTGATAGGTATAATTACTTCCCAGCCGTCCTATGAATCTGCCAGTGTCGAGCAGGCAGTAGAAATAAACTACTCGGAGAGTTCTGAATACAACATAGTGGTTTCTCCTGCTATTGGCGTGCCTGTGTGCAAAGAGGTTTCATGCGGAACTAATTGCGTCAATAGAATATGCGAAACGCCCACACCTTCCCAAGAATGTTATACAGAGGTTTCTGATAAAGACTGTGTAAGAAACTGTGTTGACGGAGCGGCTACCATAGAAAAAGAAGCTGCTACGATTAAAGCAGAAGCTGCCATGACACAGGCTAGTAAAGCGCGGGGTGTTGAGATTGGTGTGCCGGATTGCGTAGAAAATTGCGTTAAAAAGATACCGTGCAGAGGCTCTAATGTTACACAACCAGAAAGCCAGGATATGCTTGCTAAATTAGATGCGATTCAGACAGAAATCAAAGAAACACACGCAGAAGTTATAGAAACACGCAAACAGGTTGACATGTTGGGGCAGTGGATAAAAGCTATAGTTGATTTTATTAATTCATTAGTCGCATCTTATGGCAGCGGGCAGGTTAGTCCGATAAATGTGGCGGTAGGTTAATAGAAAGAAAAATTTAAGCTCCGTATAATGTCCGTAATCCAGTTATATCTGGCTGCTCAAGGGTTCTTTTCTGTATTTCTCCATAGTCAGAATATCCGTACATTGTTACTGCTGAACAGGTTGTATCATATACATCAGCCAGACCAACACCATGCCCAAGTTCATGCGTAGCTATATTTTGCAAATCCATTACTGTTGGATTAACTGTTACATCTCCCCATACCCAGTCTGTATCAAACATTAAATCAAACTCAACTATTGATTTTGTCGCTGGATTGTACCATACTGTTGTTACTGCTATAACTCCTGCACTTGGATAATTACCAAATGTTATAGCATTCACATAATTCTGAACCCCATAAGTTGCTGTGTAATCAACTGTGTATGCATCGTTCATGAGCTCTTTGCTCGTTGAGGCATCCCAAGTTTCTGCACTGGTAAATACTGTGCTGCTAATAAAACCTTCGTCAAGCCCTTGTGGGTTTGTTGGATTTATCACATAATTTACTGGCAGAGTTTTCCATCTCACCTTTGTTGATGTCAGAAACTTATAGCAAGAAGGTGCTTTAGCTGCCTCTGGTTTTGCGAAATCTTTCTTGTAATGGATAAACTCTATTTTTTCTAAACCTGGTGGTGTTGGAAGTGCCCAGTCGCCGTCTATGACCGGTGATTTATCTACTGCTACTCCTGCATTTTCTTTTGCTTTGTCATTTGCTGGAATTATCACAGAGGCTGCCGCTGTAACTGAAAATACCAAGGTTGCTATTACTAAAATAGATATCAGCCAATGTAATTTCGTTTTCATTTTATTACCCTTCATTGATATTAGTTAGATTATCTATTTAAATGTTTTTATTTGGTGCCCATAGTCAGCGATTGGACTTAACGTATGCGATTACCTGAAGTTCTCTCTAGAGAATTTGGAAATTTTTCGCAGGAAAATTCCAGATAAGCGCTGTTAGGCGTCCCGAACGAAGTGAGAGCCTGCAAGGCGTGACCAAGCAACGAAGTTGTGAAGGAGTTTTTCTTGGGCGTCTGAGAATAATTCAAAAGCTTCTCGGACACTCGGACATAAAGACTACGCAGATTTATCTCTCCGTATCCAACCATATGATAAAGAACGTCAGTAGCCCGCTTGATAGCTTATAGGTTTTTATCCGTTTCGTAGATAGTTCTTTCATGCAGCCCAAGAAATGGCCCGGCGACGCCGGCAAGACAAAGATGCTTGGATCTGTGGAGGTCGATAAGGATTCTCTCTCCGTGGAAGCAAATGGCGCTGTTGATGAGCTGAATTCTTTTGTTGGCTTTGCCGCTTCGAAGACAAGGGACGCCTACCGGCTTAACCTGCTGAAAGACGTTCAGAGGGATTTGTTTACCATAGGCGCTGAACTGGCCGGCTCGAAGAAGCGCGACGACAAGGCAACGCAGCTGGAGCCTGAGCATGTCGTAAGATTAGAGGAAGAAATACGAAAGCTGGAAATGGCGATGAAGCCGCTTGAAAACTTTATTCTGCCCGGAGGAAATGATGAATCCGCGGCTTTGCATCTATGCCGATCGGTGGCTCGCAGAGCAGAGAGAAGAATATTTGCGCTGAAAAAAGAGCGCATCATAAACGATGATATTGTAAAATATCTTAACAGGCTTTCCTACTTGTTTTTCCTGATGGCCCGACAGGCGAATGAAACAAGCGGCGTCGAGGAACAGAAGTGGTAAGCTCAGCCCTTTTCTGAAGAAAAGCGCTGGCGGAAAAGTAAGACCCTTGGGAGAAAGAAATATATTATTTATTTTGACTCGCTTACGCTCACAAAAAGGAATCCTTGAAAAAGAACCTGCTTAGAAAATTACCAGAAACCTACTCCACCTTTATGACCTGATGCTCGCGGCAATCCTTTTAGATATTCTCTGACGCCTGCTTCCCGCTGTTCAAGCTGGGTGACGGAAAAAATCCTGTCTCCTTCTGTTCGTTCACTGTAAAGTCTTCCTGCCACAGTCTGATCTTCTGCAGAACCGGATTGACTGAAAACATGAATAGGCTTCCACTCGCTGTCCCGTTGCTCATAGGTCTGAAGAACTACGAACCTGCCCTGAGGCGTTTCCAGTACGCTTGCCCTTGTTTGCAGCCCGTTTTTTTCTGATAATTCTTTTACGTCGTAGGCCATTCTTATCACAGCGATAGATGAAGCGGAGTGCTTTTAAATCTAAGAATTCTGCTACTGGGTGCAAAAGTGTTCGCATTCCATGGCCTTCAGGTAATCGCTTTCCAGAAGCTTTGCGCAGCCGTTGATGCAATTTATGCACTCTCCGAACCGGTCTTCCACAGCAATCATGCAAGTCTGGTTTACGACCCTGCACTTAGCAAATTGGCGGCAGTTGTCGCCGAAGGAGTAGACCATCTCGCAGTTCTGGGGGATATTGGCTCCGCAGGACATGCTAAGACCGTGGCAGTTTTCCATGCCGCATACTATCGGCTTTAGCGGACTTTTTGGATAAAAGAGAAATATCAGCACAATAACAGCTGCAATGAAAATCACATAAGCTATACGGTCGTTCATGACTAATGTTGTATTGTACAACTTAAAATTCTTTCTGGCACAAGTAATATAATGAGACAAGGCAAAACAAACTGGTTCGAAGCATTCAGCGCCGAAATGAACACTGTTTTCACAAAGGAAGACTTTCTCAAATATAATGACATGGTACGCGAGGATTTTCTGTTTTTCAAGAAATACGTGAAGCTGCCGGGAAAAATACTTGACATTGGTTGTGGCCTTGGCTGCACTGCTGTTCCGCTATCCACCTATGGCTACAATATTGTCGGGATAGATAATGACGCAAAGATAGTGGAAGCAGCACAGAAGAATGCCGAGAATTTCGGCGGCAAAATAAAGATTCTTTTTGGCGACGCCCTTGATATTGACAAGGCCTTTGGCAGGGACTCCTTCAATGCCTGCATATCCGGAGGCGTCCTGGAGCACTTTTCAGAAGGCCAGATAAGAGAACTGATTAACAAACAGCTTTATGTTGCTCCAATAGTCATAGCCTCTATGCCCATAGCTATGGATGATGTAAGGGAACTGTACAAGGATTATGAAAGACGCATATGCAAAGACGGCTTCTACAGGAATTTGTGGATGGCAGACCACTGGCTAAAGCAGGTGCTAAGAGGCTTCAACATCCTGGAAAAACGGGTAGGAAAAGCAGCAAAAGTAATAGGCGGCTTTGATGAAATGCTTGTAATAATAGGGCGATAGCATGATTCAACACAAAGACGGAGAGTTTTTTCTCGTTATAAAAGGCAAGAAGGCTATTCTTGACTACACACTAAAGGGAAAGGAAATGGACATCTTTCACACTTTTACTGATCCTGAATTGAGAGGCCAGGGGCTTGCTGATCAGCTGTGCCAGGCCGCTTTTGAATACGCCAAAAAGAACGGGTTAAAGATAATACCCACATGCCCCTACGTCAAGGACACTTTTCTTAAAAAGCATACAGAATGGGATAACATCACGGAACACTGGTGACGCTTAAGAATGTTTCTGAAATAGTCTGACGATGGGAAAACAACTACCGGTTGTACAGACAACAACACAAGAATTTAAGTGCGATCCGTATAAACTTTGTGAAGGCGCGCAATGTTGCAGAGGCAATGAATCATATCCATCGCTCAGCATCGGGGATTATATAAGGATAAGCGGAGCCACAGGTAAACCATTGACAGCGTTGTGGAGAGACGCAGGGGATGTACAGCTATCCGATTTTTCTGATCTTGAAAAAGGCGAATATTTAATGACTTTGAGCCTATTACACGACCCATGCCCCTACCTAACAGATGATTTCAGATGCAGCATATATGAGGCGAGGCCATTGGGCTGTGGCAGTTTTCCCTTCCTTCTTTTCAAGTATGATCCAGAACAGATAAGAGAAAACTACAAACATTACGCATGCCTTCATGGTATACAACCAAGCCGCGAACAAATAAAATTTGGCGAAGATGTTGACACGTTAATGAGAAAAGAGGCAGAACTGGATGTCCGTATCATGTGGTCAGGCAAACCACGTTACATAAGCGTGCCCAATGTCGCAGTTTATGGCAAATTAGCTTTAGGTGCAAATGAGATGCAGGAAAGGCGCGACCCGGCTGGTAGATCGTACAGATCTCGCAGGCTTCTGCGTGCAATCGACAAAATGAATTCCTTTGTTATGGATGGCACTCTCTCACGAGGCATCAATACTGATTTATACATAAGTATGGTCCAGCCGGTTGTTTTTACGCTCGTGGAGGATGAAATAGCAAAAAAGCTTAGTAGTCTAACACCTGATGAAATCGCTGCTTACGGGGAAACCACGCAAAGATGGAAAGAACTGGCAAGACGCGCTTTGTAGTAAAGACCTAAACAAGGTTTAAATAAGCTAAGTGTTTAGTCATTAAAATGTTCGATTCGCTAAATCCAGTAAAACTGCCGGGCTATGAGATGACTGTAAAGAATACGGTCTATACAAGACCCTCCGGGCTGTTCGTATCGGGCGAAGCTACAGAAGGTCGGGAAGTTCTTGTTTTGCAACGATATACAAGTCCAACTGAAAACGATATTGTTGGTCACTTTCAGGAGAGTGCCAGGGAAATTTTGCGCCCAAGATCATTGACATTTAGAAAAGTGCCGCCAACTCATTTTGAAATGGCTCTCTGTAAAGTTCCACAAGAATTTCTTAGAAAAATAGTAAATGGTGATGGAGACATTACAGATGATATAAAATCCGCCACGCCTTTTTTTTGTTTAGGATATGGTGACAAGCCTAACAGTTATGTTACCGCTATTCATTTTGTGCTAAGTGATGATGAACTTTTGTTCGGGGGCCGGGAAGGATATATAAAAGCTAGCGAAAGCGTTTCATCCAAAAAGTTCGGGAGAAGATGGGGATTTAATTTACATTATACAAACAGCCTGCCTGAGCGGCACGACATAGATTTTATGTTAAGAAACGGCATCGAAGGGCTATCGTTCAAGATATATGGCGGGCTTTACTCGGTTGAAGATGTGACAAGAGTTTTAGACGCTCTCTATGCAGGACTAAAAGATATCCGTGATGTAGAAAAACTGCCGGATGATTCAGACGCTTTGCTGGATCAAGAAGCATTGGATACCTTTAGAAGAACTTTAAAATTTATATCGTCTATTAATTTTGCAGGTAGAGAAGGACCAGACAGTTCAGATTCTGAAGGATCTGGTGTTGAAGATGTCTCTGGCGATAAAAAAGGGAAAAAAGGATGGGTAATGTAATTTCTTCGTGATTGATGACTGACTTTAAATTAATTTAACATAATCAGTTAGCATGGTTTACTTGCACCGTGATCTGCAGGGACATGAATTTAATTTTCATGAAATATCAATGAAGCCACGCAGAATTCCGGACTTCCCGCGCAATCAGGTGGATCTTAAAACTCGTGCCGCGCGCAATCTTGAATTATATCTGCCACTGGCAAGCGCACCCATGGATACAGTAACGGAATATGAAATGGCAGTATTGTTAGAACTTAATGGCGGGCTCGGAGTACTGCACTATAATTCAACAGTCGATTATCAGATAGATCAACTAAAAAGAGTGAAAAACTACAAATCAGCATTCGTCAGAAATCCAGTCTGTCTGCGGCCTGACAGCACAGTACAGGATGTCTATGATGTACACAATCGCTATGGATTTTACAGCGTACCAATAACAGAAGATGGAACGCCAAAGACGCGCCTTCTTGGATTTGTCAGCTATCATGATATACGTTATCAAGACAACAGAAAAACGAAACTGCGCAGTGTCATGACGCCACGCGGCAGACTTATCGTGGCAGCAAAAAAAGACACCGTAGGTAAACAAGGCATAAAGTCTGCAAACATGCTGATGAAAAGGCACAACCTGAACGTGCTTACAGTAGTTGATAATGAAGACAATCCATATGCACTCGTTACCGATCGTGATCTAAGGCTGCATGAGAAATATCCTCATGCAAGCGTTGACGACAACAAGCAGCTTCTTGGTTTTATTGCAGTAAAAGGCGACTGGCATGATAAAAAAAGGAGATCTGAGGAGCAGGACAGAATATACAGGGCCGCAGAGGCTGGTGCAGACGGCATAGTAATAGACCAGGGTGTGGTGTACGGGTCGCAGCCTGAAATAGTCAAATGGGTAAAGAAACACTTTCCTGAAATGCATACAGGTGTTGGCAACGTGTGCTGTGGCGAGGTGGTCGAAGAACTCATGGGAAGGGCTGGTAAATTTATAGACTTCATAAAAGTCGGAGTAGGCCCTGGCATGGCGTGCACAACTACGCAGGAGCTTGCCATAGGACGGGCCCAGCCAGTTGCTGTTTATGACTGCGCCAGAACCATGAAGCGACTTGCGAAAAAATATGGTGATGCGTCGATATGGGCTGATGGCGGAGTAAAAAAATCTGGAGATGCTACTTTGGATCTTGCCTTGGGCGCCAATATGGTTATGGTCGGCGGAATTCTGGCGGGCTATGAAGAGGCGCCAGGTAGAAAAATAGACAAGGGTGGCGGTGTATGGAAAAAGGAATTCCGCGGCATGGGATCGATGAGTGCAATGAAAGCCGGTGGTGATGCGAGGTACACTCTGGGTAAAGAAGCTATAAGAGTTGTTGAAGGACGTGAAATGGAAGTGCCATACAAAGGTGATGGAGAACCGATATTAACAGAGTTCGCAGAAGGGATCAAGCAGGCGATGAACAAGCTTGGTTTCAGAACTATAGACGAGTTACAAAGATACTGCATGATAATTCCTAATTCTAACAGGCAGCGGGAGTGATCAAAACATGGGGATAAAAATTATTTCCGTCGAGGCCGGGATTATGGCCAGATTATTCCGTGTGGTGACGTTGTAATTTCTCCGTGATTTCATTTTATCTTTAAATTAACTTAACATATAATAAACTTGATAAAAATGCCAGCAGATGTAATAATTGGCTGCCAATGGGGCGACGAAGGAAAGGGCAAGGTAGTTGACAGAAGTGTTTCTTCTTACAGAGCTAATGCAAGATGCGCCGGCGGACATAACGCAGGCCACACGGTCATAGTAGACGGACACAAATATGTTTTTCATATGGCTCCTTCCGGATTGCTTCATCCGGGCGTGTACAACGCCATAGGCAATGGCTGTGTTATAGATCTAAAGGCTCTGGGTTCTGAACTGGAAGGACTGCAGAAAGCAGGAGTTGAAGTAACACCAGAGAACTTTGGCATATCTTACGGCGCTCATGTAATAATGCCGTATCATGTTGAGGAAGAAATGTCAAGACTTTCAAAATCCATTGGAACGACGGGCCGCGGCATAGGACCAGCCTACACAGACAAGGCAAGGAGAACAGGAGTAAGAATTATCGATTTATGCAATATCGACAAACCGGAAATAAGAGACCGGGTTCTTGGCATAATCGAAAGCAAACACAGAATTGATACAGAAAGGGTTTTGCAACTAGCAGAAAAATATTATAATTCAGGGCCAGTAAAACGCTGGTTTGTAAAAATGTCGCTGCGTTCTTTAGAAAAAGACTTTGAGTTTGATACAAGAAAAGTG
>JBAZQV010000022.1:0-14010 GCA_041645025.1 Candidatus Aenigmatarchaeota archaeon | reverse complement strand
ACAAAGCGTGCCCCACAGGGAAATAGATGTAAAAAAACTCGGTTGCGACATCCTGGCGTTTTCAGGACACAAGATGCTCGGGCCCAGCATCGGCTGTTTGTATGTCAGAAAAGAAATAGCAGAAGATATGGAGCCGTTCATGGTGGGCGGCGGGACGGTGCAGGATGTTGTAAATGGAAAGCCTATATTCCTGAAACCACCTGAGGTCTTCGAGGCAGGACTGCAGAACTATGCCGGCGCCATCGGGTTGGGAGCTGCCATAGGTTATCTGGAATCCGTTGGCATGAAGAACCTAGAGAAACATGAGACTGCTATAAACAAAATTATTACAGAAGGCCTGGAAAAAATAAAGAACGTAACAATAATCGGCGGCTCGCCAGAAGAACGCGGCTGCATTGTATCTTTCAACATCAGCGGCATAGATTCAAAGGAATTGGCGATAATGCTTGACTCTTACAACATCATGGTACGCGGCGGGTTCCACTGCTGCCATAACTGGTTCAATGTGAAAAAAATAAACGGCTCTGTCCGCGCGTCGCTTTACCTTTACAACAATGAGGTTGATGCGGAAAAGTTCGTAGACGCGGTGAAAAAAGTGGCGGCCCTTGGAAAGTGATAATATGGTTTTTTGCATAGTTGGTCTTGTGATTTTTGGTATTCTTGGTATATTCTCGGCAAAGTACAGAAGATATTTTCGTGAATCTCTTCACTGCATGCGCCGGCAGCTGATGCTCAAGGCGTGCGACACGCAGTTTGACCAGGAGATGAAGTCAAAAATCTCTGCAAAGATAAGCAAGAAAAGTCCTTCCCTTGCACGATTCATCTTCAGGCGCTTTGTGCTGCTCTCCTGGATCCTTTTGATAATAATGCTCGTCAGCGTAGCTTCCCTTGCCTATGGCTTCTACAACTTCGTGGCCTACGGAAACTGCAACGGCCCCGATTCCAATGACTTCTGCATTTACAACGCGCTGCTCGGCTCAGTGGAAGACAAGACAGCTGCCATAAAGCCACTGGGTCCTGATGGCAATCCTACTATAGGCAGTTCTGACGCGCCGGTAAAGATTGTGGAGGTCGGATGCTTCAGCTGCCCCTTCACAAAAAAAGCAGAAACATTCAGAAAACAGATACTCGACAAATACGGCAGCAACGTAAGCTTCACGTTCCGCATCATGCCGCTGCCTTATCATAATTTCAGCTCGGAAACAGCAGAAGCTGCCTACTGTGCGCTGGACCAGAACAGGTACTGGGAATACCATGACAAGCTGTTTGAATACCAGGGCAACATGAGCATCCAAAAACTGCATGACATAGCTGCTGAACTAGGAATGGACACAACGAAGTTTGACAGCTGCTTTGACTCCAACAAGTACGCAGAGAAGGTCAAAAAGGATTATGACGCTGGCGTCGCAGCAGGCATATTTGCAACGCCGACATATTTTGTAAACGACAGAACCTTTGTCGGGCTCAAGGCATTTTCTGACTTTGAGAACGTTGTTGCCAGCGAGATGGAAGCCTCGTGCCATGTCTAAAGTAAGTCCAAAGGAAATGTTAGCGTCGTTTCTAGGGCTGTGGGTGAGCGAGATTTTTCCCACTTACTGTTACATTTCTTGTAAATGTTGAACGCATTTAAATATAAACGTATAAGAACTCTTGCTCTAATAAAAAATAGAGGTGTTTCAAATGACTGTAAAAATCTACACGACCACGCACTGTCCCTACTGCGTTCAGGCAAAGGATTTCTTCAGGAAAAACGATATAAAATACACGGAAGTTAATGTGGAAGAGGACGAGGCTGCTGCAGAGGAAATGATAGAAAAGAGCGGTCAGATGGGCGTTCCTGTCATAGAAATCAACGGACAAATAATTGTCGGCTTCAACAAATCTGCCATAGAAAAGGCACTCAAGCAGTAATTTTTATGAACGACTCAAGATTAACCTGCAACCGATGCACAAAAGAACTGACTAAAGTCGTGGTGTACAGCGGTGCCGGAAAAGATTTTTGTTGTTCAATCGGCTGCGCATACAACGCAAACGGCGATCACAAATATACTCCCATGCCAAAGTTTACTACATTATAGTTAACCCAGTAAAGATTCCGAACATGATTTACTGGGTTCACATATAGTGCCCAAGAAAGTAATACAAGAAAGAACTTCGTTCTTTCTGTACGCAAAGAATCTTTGATTCTTTGCTGTATACCAATTGTTTTCTTGGAGCACTATAACACACGAAGAAGCACTGGTCATATTCAGAAAATTAAAATGTTAGTATGTTTCTTTTGATTGAATTTTTCAAAAGAAAATCTCATTAGGTGTTTACAATGGAACTGAAAGAAGAAGCACTCAAGTTGCACAAAAAGAAGCACGGAAAGCTGGCTGTCAAGTCGAAAGTTTCTTTGAAGACAAAACACGACTTGTCTTTAGCCTATACGCCGGGTGTTGCTGAAGTCTCTCTTGCCATAGCCAGAGACAAAAAAGCTGTTTATGATTATACAATGAAACGCAATACAATAGCTGTTGTCACGGACGGCTCGGCTGTTCTGGGCCTCGGAAACATAGGTCCAGAGGCGGCGCTGCCGGTCATGGAAGGCAAAGCCATACTTTTCAAGGAACTGGGAAAGCTCGACGCGTTTCCCATTTGCCTTGCAACACAGGACACCCAGGAAATAATCAAAACAGTAAAATACCTGGCGCCGGCCTTTGCAGGCATCAATCTGGAGGATATATCAGCGCCGCGCTGCTTTGAAATCGAAGCGGCTTTGCAGGACATAGGCATACCTGTTTTTCATGATGACCAGCACGGAACTGCCATAGTAATAAGCGCGGCTCTTGTAAATGCGATAAAAGTTCTTGGGAAAAAGCTGGAAGATCTGAAGGTCGTGATAAACGGCGCCGGCGCTGCGGGCATGTCCATTGCAAACCTTCTTTCATGCTTTGAGATAAGTGAGCATGTCTGCACATCTGTAAAAGAACTGATAATATGCGATTCAAAGGGAATAATCTATGATGGACGGCCTGATTTGGATAATGATTACAAAAAGAAGCTGGTGAAGTATACAAACAAGAGCAAGGTTACGGGCACACTGGCAGATGCCATGAAGGACGCTGACGTGTTCATAGGCGTCTCGAAGGGCAACGTAGTTACAAAGGATATGATAAAATCCATGGCTCCCAATGCAATAGTCTTTGCCATGGCTAACCCTACACCCGAAATAGCACCGCAGGATGCTCTGGAAGCAGGGGCTGCCATAGTTGGCACAGGCAGAAGTGATTTTCCCAATCAGATAAACAATGCGCTTGCGTTTCCTGGTGTTTTCCGTGGCGCTGTGGATGCGAAGGCAACTAGGATCACGAACGAAATGAAACTTGCAGCTAGCCGGGCGCTCGCAGGAAGCATTGAGCCGACACGTGAACACATTTTGCCTGACGTGCTTGACAAAAATGTGGTTAAGCTTATCGCGGATGCAGTCAAGAAGGAAGCAAGAAAGAATAAAGTCACGCGGAAATAATCAAGAGGTGGGTAATATGGCAAGATTAGTAAAGCATGAGGCACAAGGGCCGCACGAAGTAAAAACAGCTCACGGAGACTCCGTGTTTGTCTGCGTGTGCGGCCTGAGCAAAAACCAGCCGTTGTGCGATGGCTCACACCACAGAACAAAAGATGAGCAAGATAAAACATACGTATATGACAATGAAAAAAGAGTAGAAGTAAAATAGAACAGAGGTGGAAAAAAAATGGCGAAAAAAGCAACAAAGAAAAAAATAGTGAAGAAAACCGACAGTAAAACATCGTGCTGCTGCAACTGCTAGTAGCGCCTTTTTCTTTTTTTAAGTAAAAGCAAAAATATGGGTAGCCTGAAGGAGCATTTGCAAAGTTCTTGACCAATCGCACTCCAAATGTCTGATGCATTTATTCTCATTTATAGTTTTCTGCTATACTTTCTATATGCCATTTACCCAGCAGGACGCGAAGAAACTGAGGAGATTATTCAACGATACCTGCCCGCTACAGCCAGGGCAGACCGTGAACATGGACGGCAAATATCTTTCTTTCTACGGCATAAGCGCAAATGTGACTGGCGATTCTTTGCAGATGTCAGTACTGGGCTATCCGACAGAGCCAGCGGAGAGCGCAATAAGGCTGCCGGTCAACATAGTTTACAAGGGTAGAAATGTGCATATTTTTGCCACGGAAATGAAACGGCCGTAGACATTTAAGTCCCCAAGAATGAAATATTATTATGAAAATCAACGTGGTTGTTGTCAGCTTTGTTATATTGGCAGTGGTTCTAGCTATTGTTCTGACGCAGGCAAAATACGATGTTTCAAACAACGGCATTGCCTGTACACAGGAAGCAAAGCTATGTCCAGACGGCTCATATGTAGGAAGAACAGGGCCTAATTGTCAGTTTCCCTCCTGTCCGAAACCCGCACAGACAAACGGTGGCAATGCCTGCACAGAAGAAGCAATGATTTGTCCGGACGGCTCAGCTGTCGGGCGAACTGGTCCTAACTGTGCTTTTGCTCCATGTCCATCCACGCAAATAGACAATCCGGCTTCTGTAAATTGCGTAGACAAAGGCGGCACACTTGAAATACAAACTCTGAAAGGCGGAGAACAAATTGGCTACTGCATACTGCCAAACGGCACTGTATGTGAGGAATGGGCCCTTTTCCGTGGCGAGTGCTCATAGGTTCGGGAACGGCAAATGTTTATTAAAAACTCCCAGACAAAATATAAATATGAACAAGAACCAGTGGTGGATACCTGTTGCTATATTTGGTAGACGGTAGAAAAGACTGGAAAGGTGGAATAACTTTACTTTCTAAGTAATTGCACATTTTTAATTTTCATGGGTTTCTAACAGCTTTAAGCATCCGTGTTTATTTATCAGAATGGATTTTCATAAATGCGAGGCTTGCTCGCGTCCTATCAGCCACCGCGGTTTCTGCCTGCCGTGCAACATGAAAAGAAAATACGAAGGCAGACGCCAAGCCCAATCACGCGGCAAATATACTTGCGATAGTTGCAACTTCTCGACTTATTATGAATTTATCAAATGTCCGGAGTGCGACACTACTAAGGTAAAAGAGCGGGCCGTTTCGCAACCGGAGACACTCGACATACTCCCAGAACAGCCAGATAAATTTGTTTTTCCTTTTCCCAGCATAAGACCATCACAGAAGGAAATGATGGAAGACGTTGCTAAAGTCGTGGCCGAGAGCAAGCATTTAGTTGCAGACGCTCCTACAGGCCTCGGAAAGACAATAGCTGTGCTGTTTCCTGCTGTTGAGTATGCTGTTGCCAATGGTCTCAATGTTTTCTTCCTAACATCCAGATTGAGCCAGCACAAGGCGGCTATCGAGACTCTCAAGTTGATGAAAAACAAGAAGTTCAAGGCCATAGACATTGTGGGCAAAAGACATCTCTGTTCTCAGGACGTCACTGATATGGATACAGGCATGTTCAACAACTATTGCAGCGCCATGATAAAAGACAAACGCTGCGCTTATTACAAGAACTCGCACAGCGCCGACCTTGCGGGAGAGCGGGGCAGGATAATGGGAATACTTGTCAGCAGCATAGCAAACACTGAGGAGTCGATAAAGCTGGCGGGCGGACGTTACTGTACTTATGAAGTGCTCATGGACGCAGCAAAGAACGCGGATGTTATTGTGGGCGACTATTTTCACTTATTTGGAATGCACGAAAAGTTCATGAAGCGGATGGGCAAGAATCTTTCGGATACGATAATAATTGTTGATGAAGCCCACAATCTCTCTTCTCGTATCAGGAACCACCTTTCCTCTAAAATCTCTACACGTGCCTGTGATTTGGCGGCAAGGGAGGCGCAAAAATTTACAGAATACGAGGCAAGGAGCATCATCCATGAGATAGACGGAGCTATCGTAGCAATGGGCAAAAAGCTCTTCGGCAAGAAAGAAGCGTTTGTCGAGCGCGAGGACTTTTTGGACCGGATAGCCGTCATAGGTAATTATGATGAACTGATAGCCAAGCTCACAACCGTAGGGCAGCAGGTGCTGGAGGAGAAGAAAATCTCCTACGTAGATAAGATAGCGGAATTCCTGCAGCTGTGGAAAAGGGAAGGCATAGGATACACGAGAATAATATCGCGCGAGAAAATTCACGACAAGGACCATATAGCGGTGCAGTTCAGCTGTCTCGATCCCGGGATAATATCAAAGGAAATAGTGCAGGGCTCCCACTCGACCATACTCATGTCCGGGACCCTAAGCCCGATGGAGATGCACCGCGACCTGCTGGGACTTGAGCCTGGCCGGACTATAATGAAATCCTACACGTCGCCGTTTCCCAGAGAGAACAGGAAAAATATCATAGTCAAAGGAGTGACAACAAAATACACGGAGCGTACTGAAGCGAATTTCGAGAAAATGGCCCGGCTAATATCCGGCAGCATAAACGCGGTGCAAGGCAATGCGGCTGTCTTCTTTCCAAGCTATGACATGCGCGATAAATTGACGGCGCTAGTCAAGACGAACAAGCATTCGATAATGGAAAAAAGCACAATGACAAAAAAGGAAAGAGATGAAGTAAAAGAACACCTAAGAAAACATGCAGCAAAAGGCGCTGTTCTATTCGGCGTCATGGGCGGCTCCTTTAGCGAAGGCATAGATTTACCAGGCGACCTCCTGAACGGCGTAATAATAGTTGGCCTGCCGCTGGAACGGCCTGATCTTTCCGTGGAAGCACTAATCGCCTACTGTGAGCAGCGCTTTCAGAAAGGCAGGGATTATGGCTACAACTTTCCGGCGATGATAAAGGTGATGCAGGCCTCAGGCCGCTGTATTCGCTCTGAAGCAGACCGAGGTGTAATAGTTTTCATGGACGAGCGGTTCCTGTGGACGAATTACAAACGCATCTTCCCGAAAGACTGGACTTTTACTATTACAGAAAAGCCTGAGGAAGAGATACGGAAGTTTTATGGGAGATAAGGGAGTTAAGTAAAAGAAGTGTACAACATCATAAAAGCAAACCGAAAGCTTTTTCCATTCAATAAACAATAAGATAGTATGAAAATTCCATTACGTTTTTTTGGTAATGCTGGAGATGAAGAAATAGTTGTTGGCTGTAGGGTTCTTACCGCACATGTATCAGGAACTATGGATTTTATTATTGATACAGGCAGCCCACGCACATTTATCGGCTTAATTGATTGTCAAAAATTAGGGATCAAGATCAAAGCGCCTTCAGATAAGGATGTTATGCAATGGGCAGACAAGAAACTGCATATTGGCAAGACCACTCACCCTCTAAAACTTACATTTATAGCCGAAGAAGATAACCAAGAGAAAGCAAAGACATTAAATGTGGGCAGAATGGATGCCACCACAGACTTTATAACTATGAAAGGAAACAAAGATTCGCCCAGCATTATAGGGCTAGATTTCTTAATGATTAACAAAATGCGGCTTTGCGTAGATGGCGCCAGTAAGAAGGCATGGTTTGAACTTCAGTAAATAGTAATTATCCTATCTTTCGTTATAAATTCAATTACGACAAATGCAGGATTTATTTTATTCTTTTTCAATTCTTTGATTAATACTTTGAGATCAGAGTTCGAACCGGCTACATGTTCATCTTTTACAGCAACAAATTTATTCGTATATTCCTCACGCAGCTCGTCTTTATTTGTTTTCAGCCAGTTTGAATCGGCCTCGAACTGTTTAATTAACTGCAACTCGCTTTCCATATACACTCACAAATTATATATGAAAACTCAATATTTAAAGATAATCCGGCGCCTGATGTAGATATTATGAAATGTTGGTTAGTCAAAGTATTTCTTCTTCAGCTGGCGCCAGTTCCTTTTAAGGATAATATTGTATGTAGTAAATATGTCCTATAAACTATCCCCGTCTTCCCTAAACACATTAAAAGACTGCCCGCTCTGCTTCTGGCTGGCATTCAATAAAAAAATAAGCCCACCGGCAGGCATATTCCCTTCTCTACCAAGCGGCATTGACGCTGTCCTGAAGAAGCATTTTGATGCTTTCAGGGAGAAAGGTAATATCCCAGAGGAGCTGAAGGGCACAAGCGCAAGGCTCTTCAATAACACGGATCTTCTCAAAGTTTGGCGAAGCAACTTCAAGGGCGTTCGTTGGCAGGACAGCAAGGGCAATGTGCTGCATGGCGCTGTAGACGAGATTCTTGAGAAGGACGGCAAGCTCATTGTTTTGGACTTCAAGACCCGCGGGTTCCCCTGCAAGGAAGACACACATGAGCACTACCAGGACCAGCTGGATATCTATAACTTTCTCCTAAGAAAAAACGGCTATGAGACTGAAGACTACGCTTACCTGCTATTTTTCCATCCGACGCATATCGAGGCTGACGGTAACTTCGCTTTCGAAAGAACCCTTAAGAAAATGGACATTAATGTAAAGAATGCAGAAAAGATCTTTACAGGCGCTATAAAGTGTTTGGAAGGGCCTGAGCCTAAGGCTGGGAAGGAATGCGGGGTTTGTAAGTTTGTGAGGGAGCGAGGATGAGTGATAAGAACACAACTATCGAAGAACTGAAAATCATTGTGAAAAAATTTTGCGAGAAACGTGATTGGGACCAATATCACGGCGCAAAAGATCTTTCTATAGGAATTATAACAGAATCTTCAGAACTTCTTGAGCATTTTAGATTTAAAAATGAAAATGAATCTGAAGCGTTATTCAACTCTCCAGAAAAAAAGCAAAAAATATCTGAAGAAGTTGCAGATGTATTATATTTTTTACTAAGATTAGCACAAAAATATGATATAGACTTATCTAATGAATTAAAGAAAAAGGTAGAAGACAACGAAAGAAGATATCCAATAGAAAAATCAAAGGGGTCTAATAAAAAATATACGGAGTTATAATATGCAATTATACTCCGGTACGTCAGAAAAATTTGTGGCTGATACAATACAAAATCAGATAGCAGATAAAATATTAGAACAATTTGAAAACTATTATGGAAGAAGACCATCACCATCTGAAATTACTTCATGGAGAAATTCCTTACAATACATGAAGAATGTTATAGAATACAATTCCTTATATGGTAATTTTATTATTTTAGAACACGAATTGCCTTACAGCACAGAAAGAATAGACTTCATAATCTTTGGTAAAAGCGAAACTGGCCAAGAGATGATCGTCGTAATAGAACTCAAGCAGTGGGAAAAAGTCAAAGATTGTGATATAGATAATAATGTAATTACTTTCGTGGGTGGTTCAGAACGGATGCAAGCACACCCATCATTTCAAGTAAGGGGGTATGCATTTTACCTAAAAGATTTTGTCGAAGTGTTACACGAGAATTCTATAGTCCTTGAAGCTTGTGTTTATTGTCATAATTATTCTAAGAAAAAAGAGAGTGTATTATTTTATCCAAAGTTTAAGGAAATTGAAAAACAGTTCCCGATCTTTGCAAAAGAAGATTTTGAGCATTTAGGAAAATACCTCAAATCCAAATTATCCGGAGGGAAAGGTCTCGAAATATTTAATAGATTTTCAAATAGCCCAATATGCCCATCAAAAAAGTTAATAGAAGTAACTAAAAAAATGATAGGGGGTCAAAATGTTTTTAATCTCATAGACGAGCAGATAGCTGCAAACAATACTATAATTGATAGAGCAAAGAAATGTTCTAAACTAAAGAAAAAATCAGTTATAATAATAAAAGGTGGTCCTGGAACAGGCAAGTCTGTCATAGCTCTGAATGCATTAGCAGAACTTTTATCCAAAGGCCTAACAGTTTATCACGCTACAGGTTCTAAAGCATTTACAGAAACATTAAGAAAAGTGGTTGGTCCGAGAGCAGCTAATTTGTTCAAGTATTTCAATAGCTTTACGCATCATAAAGAAAATGAAATAAATATATTGATATGTGATGAAGCACACAGAATACGAAAAACTAGCAATTCTAGATTTACAAAAGCTGAATTTAAGACAAATACGCCTCAAATAGAGGAACTTATTGGTGCTGCTAAAGTTTCTATATTTTTCATAGACGATAACCAAGTAGTAAGACCCGACGAAATAGGCAACACTAACCTTATAAGAAAAACTGCTGAAAAATTTGATGCGGAAATATACGAGTTTGAGCTCAAAACACAATTCAGGTGCAGTGGATCTGATGGTTATCTTAACTGGGTGGATAATATATTAGATATAAGAGAGACTGCCAATAGAATTCTAACAAAAAACGAGAAAATGGAATTTCGTATTTTTAATAGTCCACGGGAGTTGTATGATGAGATAAAAAAGAAAAACGCTGAAAAATCTAATTCAGCAAGACTGGTTGCTGGATTCTGCTGGCCGTGGAGCGACCCGAATCCTGACGGAACTTTAAAGGAGGATATAATAATAGGCGATTTTCGTATCACATGGGAAGCCAAAAACGAGGCTAAAAAACTGGCCCCTGGAATACCCAAGGCAGCCTTGTGGGCATGGGATCCCAACGGAGTCAATCAAGCTGGCAGTATTTACACGATACAAGGCTTTGAATTCGAATATGTCGGAATAATTTTTGCAAAAGATTTAGTGTGGGATTCCGAGAAAAATGAATGGACAGGTAAACCAGAAAATTCAGCAGATTCCATGGTAAAGAGAGACAAAAAGAATTTTATAAATTTTGTAAAAAATGTCTACAGAGTATTATTAACCCGCGGAATGAAGGGCTGTTATGTTTATTTTATGGATGAAAATACGCGTAAGTATTTCGAACAACATATAGAAAGAAGAAAATAATGCGGCTTCAGGGCCCGTTACCAGTTCATAAGATGCCCGGAATGCAATGAGGTGCGGCAGTAGGCATAGGGCGTCGATTCTATTATGTTTTATAAAATATATTTTCTAGAATGGTATTTATAAACGCCCTAACCTTAACGGTATCCTTATATATTCTGTGTAGACAAGTATTCTTAGAGCCTGAGTCCTTGTGGAATCTTCCCTATGGGATGTAACCTAAAGGGCGACGAAGACTCGCCTGCCAATGTGCAGGTTCTTTTATCTTATTTTAATTTTTGCAAGTCTACCTTCTCCAATCCCTTATTATCATAAAAATAATACCCAAGAATAAGATCCGACAGTTGCACAGCATTTGAAAGTGTCCTGTTGGTTTCATAACCTATAAAATCTAGTACGTTTCCATTGGAATGTTTTACCGTTGCCCTTATCTTGCCATCTTTTCTTAATTTTATCTGCTTACCAATAAGCCTGAAACATACCTGTGCTATAAAATTTTCAACGAATCTGAGCGTACTATTTTTTACATTTGAAATAGTGTAGTCATCATCGGCTTCTATTAAAACTGTACCGAATTTACCTCTTAGTCGTCTCTCCATATAGCTTGCTATGAAATTTGGAACTGTAAACAGATAATACTCGTTTTTTGGAACATCCCGCGGCTTGTCATGTTCAAATATGTAGAAACTTAGCGGCGAGTTATTAACAATTTCGTATATTTCATTTTTGGCAGCTTTTCTTATTTTACCTGAAAGTTTCTGCCAATGAATTATTCCAGGTCTGCCATGTTTCGCCAATACTCTGGATATTTTGTTGTAAACTTCATTGATGTCGTTCTTGAATCCGAACAAAAGGCAAGAGTAAGTCTTGTTATGAGATGTGTCTAAACCAATTATCATTAAGGCCATAGTAATTAATTAAATATCGTATTTTTAAGTAGTAAATGTGATTATTTCTTATGCCTGTATTCGAAAAGAAAGACGGAGTCCTAGTCTTCAACTGGACCGAAAGCATGCCCAACACCTGGGAGTTAGGCGAGACAGAGGAGGACCCGCATGCCACTATAGAGCTCATAAAGCACACTTCCAGCAAATACATTGTCAGCGCGAAGCTGGTCATGCCAAAGCTTCACGGAAAACATTTTTCCGGATACAACAACAAAACGGATCACAAGACGGAAGAGAAAGCGCTGGTCATGGTTGAAGGAGAGAAAAAACACATAGAAAAAATCATCATGGATGTCATGGGCTCTGACTTTGTTCTGAAGGTGCTCGGCGCGAAGGATGCTGTCGACTACTCGCTCAAGGGCATCTCAACCTGCGTTGGCTGCGGCAAAAAGTTCACTGGTCCACGCTATCACCGGTATTGCGACGAGTGCGGGGGTAAGAAGTAACCTTTATTTGCCTGTATACCTCACCATGTTTATTTAAACGTATATACAATGTATATACTTATGTCAACTGCTTTTGTAAAGACTGTGAAAAGATACGGCAACTCCGGCGGCGTCTATTTACCTGCGGGGTGGGTAGGCGGCAGTGTCCGGGTGGAGCTTGTTAAAAAGCCCCTTGATCCCAAGTCCGACCTGCTTGGCGGAATAGATACCGAACATGTTATAAGCATCATACTTTACGGCTCATATGCCCGGAGGGAGATGGAAAAGGGCTCCGACATAGACGTAATTCTTGTCGTGGATGAGGACGGGGGGAAAATAAAAATCCCTTCAGAAATAAGGCAGAGGTACGACGTGCAGGTCAGGACTGCGAGACAGATGCAAAATGCGATGGCCAATGACCCGATATTCCACAAGTCAATAAAAGACAGCTCTGCAGCTATCGTAAACCACCAGTTTCTTGATGATTTGAAAAATGAAGCACGGCTGAATTCTGACAGCGTAAGAACTCGCGTAGGGCTTGCCGAGTCTTCTCTCGGCCTGACCAAGAGCATAATGGAGAATTATGAAGGTTCTGAGGAACTGATTTATCCCCTTGTCATGAGGCTGAAGGAAATGATTATTCTGGAATGCCTTTTTTCAAACAAGAAATACAATACAAGAATGCTTAGAACCGAGATTTTGGATTCCGGAATAAGCCCGAAGGAATTGAATGCCACAATGGCCATTTACAGGTCAATAAGAGACAATAAGAATCATAGAACAGAAATATCAAAGGATATTATACCCAAACTAATTTTATTGCTGGAGACGAAAATAAAGCATGTCAAACAAAAAACGCTCGAGAAAAGGCATTGACTCATTGAACAAGCGAAAAGCGGAGCATATTGAAAAGATCCGGAAAGCTGAAGACGAGGGAAAATTAGACCTTGTTCGTTATCATGAAAAGGAGATAGAAAACTTTGAAAAAGCCATAGAAAAGCGAAAACGCCGCATCATGCCCAAGCCGAAAAGAAAAAAGACGAAGTGAACAATTTCTTTTAGCAATCACATTAAAATCACTTATTATCTACTTCTTAGTGCAAAAAAACCTGTAACTTCTTTCGGGTCATATCACTTTTGCAAAAAATAGGTCGAAAATCCTAAATGCTTTATATACCTCGAGACCACAATACCTTGTGGTTGAAAAGTAGTGGGGTACAACATATTGTAGTTTAATAATTGTCTTTTAGACTCCTCTACCACAGAGGTCAAAATCATGAAATGTCCTTTCTGTTCTGGTGAGACAAAAGTCGTTGACAAGCGGGACGGCGAGGACAATACTCGACGTCGGCGCGAATGTGAGGCGTGCGGAAAGCGGTTCACTACCTATGAAAGGGCAGACATAAGCCTCATGGTCGTCAAGAAGGACGGCCACCGCGAGTTGTACAGCCGTGAAAAAATCAGATCCGGCATTATTCGGGCCTGCGAAAAAAGGCCTGTTTCTCTTGAAACCATAGACCAGGCAGTTGACCGCATAGAAAAAACCATCCGCGATACAGATGAGGTCACGAGCAAGGAGATTGGCGAGCGGGTCATGACTGAACTGAGGAATATTGACAAAATAGCTTACATAAGGTTCGCTTCGGTCTACAGGGAATTTGATGATCTTACAGCATTTGAAAGAGAAGTTAAGCTGCTAAAATCGTAAGTAAAGGCACGGCGGCTGTAAGTAAAGTGGAAGCACATGGCGGTTAAGGTGGAAGCATAGGGTAGCGTCATGTCATGGCTTCCCAGATGCACGCGATTAGCAACAGACGCAGTTCATATTAAAACGACCAAACGTGTCGGGAATTTCAGAGGTGGGCAAAATGA
>JBAZQV010000021.1:0-14172 GCA_041645025.1 Candidatus Aenigmatarchaeota archaeon | reverse complement strand
TATTATTGCATCACATTCCTCAAGCCATTTCATGTCGCGCTCGAAAACAAATTCCGGGCTCTTCATGCTCTCGTCGAGGCGCGCGGTCTTTGATAAAAGGTGCGTAGTAAGAATCTTGTGACCGCGCTGCTGAAGAAGCATAGCCATATTGCTGACAAGCTCAAATTTTTCCCTGTTGCCAACTACGGTAAAAGCCAGATATATTTTCACTTCATCCTCTCCTCATGTAAGTCACGAAAGAATATTCTTTGTAATCTTCCCTGAGTGTCTCTTCCCAGTCAATGATATCTATTTTAGGGAAGAAGGCATCGCCGTCTACCTTCCGGTGGATTCGTGTTATCTCCAATCTATCTGCTAAAGGCAAAGCCTGTTCGTAGACAGACTGGCCTCCTATAATGAAAGTGAACTTGTGGTTTTTGCAGGTTTTCAGCGCCTGCTCCAGTGAATTAACAACCACAACACCATCTGGTTTGTAATCAGCCTGGTTTGTTATTACGATATTCAATCTTCCTGCCAGTGGTTTGCCTAACGATTCAAAAGTTTTGCGACCCATTATCACCGAATGACCCATAGTAAGTTCTCGGAAGTGCTTCATGTCTTCCGAAATATGCCACGGCAGCTTTCCGGCTGTACCTATCACATTGTTTTCAGAGATGCCTGCGATGATTACGATTTCTGACATAATTATCAAAATTCTATAGACCTAAGGGGCACATGAACCTTTAGATTACCGCCATAGTAATCAACTATAACAAAAGTTTTTCTACGTTCACGATACACATCTGTTATGATCCCTGTTTGTGTTTCATTTTCATTTCTATAGGTTTTACCAATCAAGCGCTCTTTCATTCTATCCAGAGAAATCATAATTATACCTATGACGAAAAAGTATTTAGCTCAAATGAAAAGCGAAACAGCATACAGAAGGAATATCGTCGTGATAAAGTTCAGGGTGATGAAGGAAAAGTAACCAGGTTTCAGCCCGCCCAAAACTGAAACAGCGGCAATAGATATGATGTGATAAACAATCAGCAGGGCTATGCCGGCTGTAAAAATGCTTTCAAACGCCATCATTGATGCCAGAATGCCAACAACGGCGTTGGCTAGTATGGTAAGCGGCATATAGTGTATTGTTCTGATTCTCATCAAATGATAAACAACAGCAACTATAATCCCTGCCCATAGGCCGGCTGCTGCGCCAATGGTATAACCAGCGACAATGGAAATTGTTGGGAGGGAATCTATTCCTAGAGTATATTGCCTGAAGCCTCTGGAGACCAGCATTATTGCTGCGTTAAACAGAATACCAAAAATTATCAGTTGAAAGAAATCCATTGCTAGACCGCCATAGGTGCCTTGATTGCCGGATGACTCTGATAATTATCGATTCTTATGTCATCCATCTTAAAGTTGTCTATACTTTTTATAGAAGGATTGAGCCACAAACTTGGCAAAGGAAACGGCTCACGCGAGAGCTGCTCTTTAACCTGCTCGAAATGGTTCTGGTAAATGTGCGCGTCACCAAGGGTATGGACAAAATCACCTGCTTTAAGACCTGTAACTTGCGCGACCATATTCAAAAGGAGCGAATAGGAGGCTATATTAAAGGGTACACCGAGGAGCATGTCGCATGAACGCTGGTACATCTGAAGCGAGAGCTTGCCGCTGGCAACAAAGAACTGGTAGAAGATATGACATGGACAAAGAGCAGTAACAGGCGGTTGCTGTTCCTCATAATCAAGCTCACCGGGATGCCAGGCGCTCACTATTATTCTCCTGCTTGTAGGGTCTTTTTTAATTAAATCTATTGCCCTGGCCAACTGGTCAATTTCTTTACCGTTAGAATTCCAATGACGCCACTGAACGCCATAAATTCTTCCCAAATCTCCTTCGAATTTCGCATGAGGCTTCCAATAACTCGCATTAGCATTTTGCGTCCATATGGTCTGTTTTTCCGGGTCGCGGGTGCCGTGCAGCAGTTCTGCCAGGCGGCGTTCATCATTGGAGCCTTCTATGAACCACAGCAATTCGCTTGCAACAGATTTCCACGGCATCTTCTTTGTTGTAACAAGCGGGAAACCGTCTTCCATATCGTAGCGGAATTGCATGCCAAAAACGGCCTTTGTGCCCGTATCTGTCCTGTCGTGCTTTATGGCGCCCTTTTCAAGAATAAAACGTAGTGCATTGAGATATTGCTGCATAACTATCATTGTATAGAATTTCTGGAAATTATTTAAGTTGTTACCGCGACCGGGAAAAGGTCGGTTTATTTCTTGTACTTGTTCCAGATGGAGTAGAAATATATTCGGAAAGACTCCGCCAGCTCATGTGAATGAATAAGAAATGATATTTGTTTTTCCTCTGAATGCGTCAATAATGCTATTTTATCCCCACAAACCGTAATTCCATTTGGAATAGGAAAATTAACAAAAATAAGATTCTTCATGTTCCTTCCTTTGAATTTATCTTTGATTTCTACAGGAACTATGCCTTTTCCCATTATGTTTCTTTTTTCCCGCAACTTCTCGAAATCTCTAAAAAAATTAAATACATTATCAAAAGCTCTTTCTTTTGAATAGAATGAAAAAAATAAGTACTCGTCTCCTTTTTTGTGATTCTTTATGAAGTCGAACATCATGTTCTTGAATCCTGTAAATCCTTCAAAAATTTCAGCTTCCTGCTTTTCCTGTTTCGTCTGGCGGGTAAGCAGCGCTGGCAGTATGTCCTCAAAATTTTTCTTTTTTTCATCTATTATTCTCAGTATGTTTTTCGGGTCTGCTGGCTGATAGTATTTCACCTTTCCTTTCTTGATAAAAGAAACCAGCCCCTTTTCAACCATTTTTCCCAGCGTCATATGTACGACGGAGTTCTGCAAACCTGATTTTTTCAAAACCGGACCAGCTGTCGATGTACCCAGCTCGAGCAAAGCAAGGTATATCTTTATCTCGGCATTGCTAAAACCCAAATCTTCCAACACTGTTACATCCATGGTTATCTATACTCCATTTTAGGAGAACAAATATTTATAGGTATGTTAGCACTATTAAGTAATTATTGGTGTGGTGTATGATACGAGAACTAATAGCGGGTCTGGCTCTAGCTGGATGTGTAGGATGCGCTGCGTCAAATAAGATGCTTAAATCATCCGGCTATTATGATACTAGGGGCCGGGTGGACGGGACGGTAACGGCAGCCGGCGAACTACCTTCAGATGCCAGATATTATGGATTCCTTGACTATGGAACAAGTGGCATGGACAGCGACATAAACAAAGCCTATGGTCAGTTTAAGGTGTTTAAAACTGCAAGCAATGGTTTAGGCGTTTCAACAGAATATAACAGGGATTTCTTTGCACCGGCAGACACCATAAGAGTCGGTCCTATGTATAAATTTGCAAAAGGAGGAGACAGCCTTACAGCAAGATTCTATCCTTTGGCAACTAACAATGCCGGATCCCAGCTGGCATTGAGTGGTGTTAAAAAGTTCGGCGACAACTACGTGGAGGGTTTTTTTAATTACAATTTCAAGCCAAATAACATAGTGACAGAAATCCAGTATAGGCGTCGGCTGGTAGGAGATTTGTTCGGTGTTGCTGAGTTCAGGCACAACGGATATAAAAATTCCAATGGTACTGGTCTTGGCCTCGAATGGAAGATAAAATAATCCAGCCTTAAAAACTTTCTATTTATTCTATAACTATGCTTTCCCATACCGACCCGGAAATTTATAACATAATCCAGCGCGAAAAGCAGCGGCAAATGGATGGCCTTGAGCTTATACCATCTGAGAATCTTGTAAGCGAAGCTGTTCTCGAGGCGATGGGCTCTATACTCACTAATAAATATTCTGAGGGTTATCCAGGCAGGCGCTACTATGGCGGCAATACAATCATTGACCAGGCTGAGACGCTGGCAATAGAACGGGCAAAGCAGCTGTTCGGCTGCGAGCACGTGAATGTCCAGCCTCTCTCAGGCTCTCCTGCTAACATGGCTGTTTTCTTTGCGCTGCTTAATCCAGGCGACACGTTCATGGGTTTGGATTTAAGCTGCGGCGGCCATCTGACTCACGGCTCACCGGTGAATTTCTCCGGAAAACTATTCAAATGTATTCCTTATTTTGTTGACAAAGAAACAGAACTGCTTGACTACGATGCAATCAGAAAGGCAGCGCTCAAAGAAAAGCCAAAAATGATTCTCTCTGGCCTCACGGCCTATCCAAGAAAGATAGACTTTGCTGCATTCGGAGAAATTGCTGAAGAGGTCGAGGCGTATCACTTTGCGGATATTGCTCATATAGCAGGTCTTGTCACAGCAGATCTGCATCAAAGCCCTGTACCTTATTGTGATGTTGTCACAACAACCACGCACAAAACCCTTCGCGGTCCGCGCGGCGCAATAATCATGTCTCGGGTAGAGGACAGTTATCATGACAAATATCACACAGACGCAACAAAAAATCTTGCCCAGCTTATTGATTTTAACGTTTTCCCGGGCATTCAGGGCGGACCACATGACCATACCAATGCTGCCAAAGCTGTGGCATTCAAAGAGGCGCTACAGCCAAACTTCCGTGAATATGCAAAACAAATAGTAAGCAACGCGAAAGCACTGGCCGACTCGCTTATGACGCACGGATTCAGGCTGGTAACAAACGGCACTGATAATCATCTCATGCTCGTAGATTTGACCAACAAAAACATATCCGGAAAAGAAGCTGAAATTGTTTTGGATGAAGTTGGCATAACAGTAAACAAAAATACAATACCTTATGACACAAGGAAACCTTTTGACCCATCTGGGATTCGTTTGGGCACACCGCTGCTTACAACACGCGGCATGAAGGAATCAGAAATGAAAAGCGTAGGCGACTTCATAGCAAAAGCAATCGAGCACAAGAATGATAAAAATATACTGGAAAATATTCGCAGTGATGTATTAGCGCTGTGCAAAAGATTTGTATTTTACAACTAAATATTTGAAAAGATTAGGCTGCTACTCTAACGGTTCTCCAATCATTCATACATCCTACATCTCACTAATCAGTTCGGTTTTTGCCCTAAAAGCTTAATAAATGCTATTTACAATAAGCTTAGAAAGGAATAACTTATGAAGAAAAAATTTTCGATAAAAAAACCCATTGCCAAGGCAAAACCAAAGGCCTGCAAAGACAAGGGGTATGAAAAGCTTGACCCTGCTGGTTATTTTTTGATAAGAATAAACAACGGCAAGCTAGAGGTTGGCCTTTGCGGATACAAGGATGTCAATATCATAAAGAAAACGTGGATAGGCGACAAGCCACAGGACGTCTACAGGCAGGTTATAGAAGATTTGCCAAAAATTGCTAAAGACCATTGTGCTTACCTCGGAAAAGAACTGGCAAGGGCCTGGCTGTGCATGAAGCTTGATGTAAAGTACATCCAGGACGGCAAGATGGACGGAACTTTTCCTGAAATAGAATGGCTAATAAGAAATGGAGGGGCGCCGCAATGATTAATTTTTCAAAAGTTGTATGGGCTCTAACCTCTCTATTTCCTTGACGCTGTCAAAATGCCTATCAAATGAAACCAGTTGTTTGATTCCAAGAGATAACATTGTAGAAACAACCAAGGCATCATCAAAATCCAGTTTATATTTTTTCATAATCTCAAAAGTACGATACAAAGTCTTATACGTAGGAGAATGCACTTCTATGCCCCTCATGTTGTCTAAAAAAATTATGAAATTCTCCATGTCCTTCACGGATGCCTTATTTTCTAATTGGATAAGGCATGTATAAACAATGAAATCAGAAGTAATCGATTTTATGCTCTTCTTGTAAATCCTTAGAAAAAGCTGCTTGCATTCTTCGCTTCTTTTATCCTCCAGCTCGACTTCCAGAAAAATATTTGCATCTATAAAAAGCATTTTAATCAGCTTTCTTGATCCATATTTTTGTTGCCTCGTGCTGCATTTGCACAGAAGTAATTCTGCCTTTGTATCCTGATAAACCGCCCTTTATTAAGTTAACCGGATCCTTGACACTTTTTACAGGCTTATTATCACGCTCTCTCAGCCATTTAGAAAACGCTTCCTCGCCAGCCTTTCTCAATGAGCCCTTGCTATAACCAAATTCCTTCATGGCTGTTTCCCTAAATCTTTTCTCCAGTTCCTTATCGATCTCTAAACGCAATGACATAGTGACATATGTACATATGTACGTATTTAAGTTTTGTTGTCTTGGAGATGCATAAGACGGCAAGATGGACGGCACTTTTCCGGAAGTCGATTGGATTGTAAAGAAATAATGCCTTATTCTAATCCTTAGCATATTTTTGTGTCAATCTTTCCATTACTTTTTCCTGGATCCGCTGCGGCATGCCGTTTTTCTTCGCTACACACCAGTTGTTTGCCAGACGTCCCATCTTGTAATTTGGACTATTAACCCATAATTCGACAAGAGGTGAATCATGCACATTGCCGTATATAGAATCTTCGTCTGATGAAAACAGACGAGTGGACGCCAGGCTACAAGAAACTCGTGTCATAAGTTCGTTTTTAAGCTTTTCATTTCATTATCATGTTAGCCCGGCTGGAAAAACTGGGAAGTATCGAAAAACGTTACTTCTAGTTGGACAGTCTATTAAGAAATGTGGTGAGCACTGTAATAGCGATTCCACCATAATTAAGAGGTGTTAAAAATATGGCATCATTCAAGTTCGTAATAAACGACGGGAAAAAAAGTTACCAGGTAGAAAAGGACCAGAGAGACGCGCCTGTTCTAGGCAAAAAGATAGGCGACGTTCTTGACGGGTCTTTTCTTGGCATGGACGGCTATGAGCTGCAGATTACCGGAGGCAGCGACAAGGATGGCTTCCCGATGCGAAAAGATATAGAAGGTGTGTTGCGCAAAAAATTCCTCATAACAAAGGGTGTCGGATTACATACTGATGTTGGCGGCCTTAGAAGAAGAAAAATGCTGCGAGGCGACACAATAGGAGACGATATCGTTCAGATAAACTGCAAAGTCGTAAAACAGGGTAGCAAGCCGCTTGACGAAATGTTTGAAAAAAAGGAAGTTAAAGAAGAAACAAAGGCAGAGTAAATAAGGTGATAAACTTCAATCAAAAAACAAAGACTATAGAAAAAAGCGCTGCGTTAATTCCTGAAATTAACATCGGTCTCGTCGGACATAATTGAAAGATTTTCTTCAATTAACGATTACGTAGACCATGGGAAAACCACGTTGACTCAGAGCCTTACAGGCAAATGGACCGATACGCATAGCGAGGAAATAAAAAGAGGCATTACCATAAGACTGGGTTATGCAGATGCCACGTTCTATTTTTGTGAAAAATGTTCTTCCTACTCAAATACATCAAAATGCCCAAAATGCTTCGGCAACGGAAAACCCAAGCGTGCTGTGTCGTTTATAGATGCGCCAGGCCACGAAACGCTCATGGCTACAGTATTGTCTGGTGCGTCACTGATGGACGGGGCGCTCCTCCTGATATCAGCGGATGAAAAATGCCCGCAACCACAGACAGCAGAACACCTGAAGGCACTTGATGTTGTTGGAATACGCAAGATAATAATTGTGCAGAACAAAATTGACCTTGTTTCTGAACAGCAAGCGCTGGAGCATTACAAGCAGATAAAGGAATTTGTCAAAGGCACCGTTGCTGAAGATGCACCAATAATACCTATCAGTGCCATAAACAATGCAAATATTGATGTTCTCATAGAAACCATAGAAAAAAATATTACGACACCAGAAAGGGACACAACAAAACCGCCAAGATTCCACGTCGTGCGTTCCTTTGACGTAAACAAGCCAGGAAGCGATATAAATGCACTCAAAGGCAGCGTAGTTGGCGGGTCTCTAACACAAGGTATAATAAAAATAAATGAACCTCTTGAAATACGACCCGGCGTGAAGATAGGCGACAAATGGACTGGACTCAGAAGCAAGGCTGTTGAAATAATAGAATCGGGGCAAAGGCTGAAGGAAGCCAAGCCTGGTGGTCTTGCAGCTATACAATTTGACTTGGATCCTGCTTTAGGAAGAGGAGATGGGCTTGTGGGCAGCGTAGTAGGGCATCCGGATAAGCTGCCGCCAACGCTAGAAGAGATAAAGCTTGACATAAAACTGTTTGATCATGTAATAGGAGTAGAAGGCAACAAGAAAATAAATCAGATAAAAACAGGCGACGTTCTTATGTTAACAGTGTCAATAACAAAAACGGTCGGCATAGTTATTTCTGCAAACAAAAACCTAATTCATATAAAATTGAAGCTTCCGGTTTGCGCTGACAAGGGCGACAAGGCTGCCATGTCAATGCAGGTAGGCGGAAGATGGCATCTGATTGGTTACGGGAATATAATTTAGCGCATGTCCTTGGTGCCGCGGATTCCATGCAGCAGGCAGTAGGAAAAAGCCGCTTCAAGCAGAAAAATTATACCCAAAATAATCCCAACTGCGGATAAAATTTTATTTGCGTCGAAATAGATCAGGCTGAGCAATATAAGAATTATACCAGCAACCAACCTTGCTATGCGATTTTTCGGTCCGATGTTCTTTTTGAATTTCATCCTATCACGGCGTCATGACCCTTTCTGACTGGGTTTTCGCTAAATTCGTTACCGAAGCTATTTGGCCGCTAAGACCAGTTTCATCACCGTAGGAAACCAGTATTTTGTCCAGATCTTTCATGAGATAACTGCCGAACTCGTTATCTGGCTGGCCGTTTGCATACAGCTTCAACTTGCTGTTCCCGTTGTTGCAATATCTAACTCCATCTATGACAAGGCATTCAGGAGTCAGTTCTATATTCATGGTGCCCAGCATGTAACCAAGGGTCATGCCTGTCGCATGGGTATGAATAACATTCCCGTCGCCGTTCTCAAAGTGCACCAGACTGCTCCTCAGCTGGTATTTTGGCTGGGAAAAATCCACCATCTGGCCGCTTACATACATTTTGAAATCCTGATGAATATGTGTCGAACCTACTGGCCCTAAATTTACTGACCCTGAATTATTACTGGAAGGGTTGGACACTAATGTAGATAAAAAATATCCTCCAGCAACCACGGCAACTATCAGGATTGCCACCAGGGCGTATCTTTTGATCTTCTTTCTCTTTATTTTGCTGTGTATCTCTTCCTTTTTTTGCTCTTCCTGGTGCTTCTTCAATTCCTTTTTTTCATGCCTGCTCAGGTCATGCTTGTCGGCCCGGTGGCTGCTGAGCCCTTCCTCTGTATTAAATTCTTTTCCGCAGGTCTCGCACTTAGGCATGATAACGCCTCACAAATCTCCAGATTAATAACAAAAATACCGCTAAAACTATAAGACCTATTACATTTGCATATGGCGCGTCAAAAAGCGCGCGCTGCCAGTCGTAGAACAGCTGCCTCGTGCCTGTAAGATCAAGTGTGTTCACGGCAGCGGTTCCCTCGTAGAAGATAAACACCAATCCCATTATTATGAACAATATGCCTGCTATCAGGTTTGTTGAATGAATCTTTTTGCCTGCAATTAAGACATTCTTACCCCGGATGATCCTGCTCTCGCCAAAATTATACTTGTCGTAAAAGAACGAGAGAATGAAGAGCGGCACAAAAATTCCCAGCGAGTAGGACAGCATAAGGAAAGCCGCATAGGCATAGTTGCCAAGCACCGCTGCTATTGACAATGTTCCAAATAAAATTGGCCCTAAGCACGCGCTCCATCCGATGGCAAAGGCTACACCCATTATGAATATGCCTACTGCATCATGCCCTCTGGCTTTGATTTTTATAACAGAAGAGAAGCCGCGGTTGAATAACTGAAGCATTCCCATAAAAATCAGGAAAAGACCGCCGATGAAAGGCAGGAACGCGTACTGCTGCGGTATGGCTGCCAGGGACGCCCCAATATAAGCCGCAACCATTCCCAGTGCGACAAAAACTACCGCGAAACCCAGAAAGAATATTCCTGTCATCTTTGTTATGGAACGTTTCTCTTTGAATGTATAGGCAAAAAAGGCCGGTATAGTCGGCAAAATACAAGGTGATAACAAACTTAGTATACCTGCAAGAAATGCTATTGCAAATGAAATATTCTGGAGACTTGACCGGGCTTGATCCACTTCTGCTTTCTTGAGATTTTCAAGATTAGCAGGAAGCACAGCAGAGGCTACAAAGGAAAATACAAAAACAATGAGCATCGAATAAAAAATAATTTTAGTGTAATTTCTATTCATAACTTCACTTCCAAGAATTTTGACCCGGCACTAGCTGCTAATCTAGCCAGATGCAAAAGTTACTACATTCCCAGTTTCAAGGTCTCTATAATTAGACTGCATTTGCGTGATGTTACGGAAAACATACCATCCATTTGAATCCTGGGTACCAACGCCTGGCCACACTTCCATCAAAATACTGTAGTATTTCGCGTCAGGCGACATTACAAACGTGGGCACGGCTTGTATTTTGTACTTACTTACCAGAGCTTTGCCTTCAACAGAACTAATGTCAAGCAAGGTTTCATTTGCCAGAGCCACGCCAAAGCTGCCGCCAACTATTTGTTTGTGCACCATCACGTCGTAGCATTCGCTGCAGGTTGAATCATTAAGATAAATTATATCGACCAGTCCCACTACCCTGTTCGTTGCGAGGTCGCGATAGGGCGGACGCAAAAGGTGCAGTGCATAGTTGTTATTCTTTTCAGTTGCATTGAGCTGGGGCCATATACGGACCATGGCCGGATATTCGAGTATGTTCTTGGAGACGATAACAGCAGGTATCTCACGCAACCCGTAGGTACTTGTGAGAACTTTACCATCAGCAGAATTGTATTCCACGGATGTATCGCTTGATATAACAACGCCAGCACTCTCAAACGTTTTCACAATGGAGCTCAGATCTGTACATAGTTTGCAGGAAGAGTCAACAACACGGATGAGAGTAACAAGCCCGACAATCGCGCTGTCCTTGACAGAATAGTATGGCGGCTGGGCTTCTACGATAACGGCGTCGTTTTTGACAGAGCCGATCTTGGACCAGAAGCCTGTCAAAGTAGTTGTTTTATTGATTTCACCGGTTATCACCAATGCCGGAAGCTTGGTTATGCCGTATTTGCTTATGAGGGATTGTGCATCGGATGCAGAAGAATAAATAACACGTTCGGTAAGATTTACGTTCTGGGTTTTTATATTCGTGATTATGCTACTCACGCTGTAACATTTGTCACAAACAGGTGCATGTATTTCTGTCATATCCAGCTTCGCATATACTACCACAGGTTTTGCGGACCCTTTCTGCACATTCAGGGAAATGCTTGTAAGTGTAACAACGTTGACCAGAGCTATAACAATAAGGATAGCAAAAAGAACTAACAAAATAGTGTTTCCTGATGATTTTTTACTCATTTATATCGCCGCTAACAGCCGCCTACCATTGTAGGTAAGTTCTGAAGATTGCTTGGCACTTGTGCAGTACCACTTGACGCCAAAGGCGCTGCTGCTTTTGTGATAGAACCGCTGCTTATTGAACTGCTAAGACTTACCAGTTGAAATGCCTGGACAGCTGATGCTATTACCAGCAGAACCAAAAACACTATCAACATTTTTTCTTTTTTCATGCTCTCAACTCCTAATTATTTTGATTATCTTTTAATATCCTACGTTAGCAGCCGCCGACCATCTGAGGCAGATTGCCGATGTCTGCAGTGTTTCCTGAACTTATTTTTTTAAGCAAATCCCTGTCGTTAAGCACGGCAGGCGTTATCTCCATTCCGTTCTCAATGGCAGCGGCAGCCTTTTCTACCATATTTCTTGGATAGTAAAGCGACTTCCATTTTATTAGCTCCCACATAATATCCTCGTCAGTCATTGACGGATAATTCTGTATAAGGTATTTTGATAGCCCCCTAAATGATAACGCGTGCGAACAGCCACAGGCATCCCTACCCTGGCTATCAATAACAGACGGCGCGGAGCAGCAGAACTCACAAGATATCTTGCCTGTTATGTTAATATATCTGCTCTTCTCCTCGGCAGAAAGCGAACTTGTCGGTATCGATTTGTCGAGGTTTGCAAGGACAGAAAGCCCTGCAACCGGGTCGTCAAAACTAACGCCAAGGGCACTTCCATAAGGCTCGGCTGCGCCTGTCGGTATGATTGTATTTATGGCATCCTGGACCGGATCGCCTGTGAGCTTTACGGATGCCTTAGATGACGCGTGCGCGGTAGGCGAGGCTCCCAGAGAGAAAATTGTATAGCTGTTGAAAATTGTCATGACTACGAAAACCGCAAGAAGAACATAAACTGTGTTTGACTTTATCAGCATGAATTCACCAAACATTTACAAGGTTTGTAATACTTTATACTTTATAATATCGCACCATGTTTAAATACTTTTTCTTTTTTAATATTTACATAATTTGTAAAACTATTTAAGCAAAGATAATTACTATTGGTAATATGGTAAAGGTAGACTGTATTCGTTTCAATGAAAATTCCGTTGATGTTTTGAGCCCGCTGGAAAATGACGTGCTGAAAATTCTCTGGAAAAAAGGCGAAGGAATGCGTGTCAGGGATTTGTACCAGATTCTCAAGAAAAAAAGAAAGGTTGCACTGACAAGCGTTGCTGTCATACTTGACCGCCTCCATGAAAAGAAAATAGTTGCCCGTAAAATAGAATTCGGGCTTGGCGGGGAACATTATATTTATTTTTCGCGCTGCAGCAAATCAGACTTTGAACATACGGTTGTTGAAAAAACTGTTAACAGGCTAATAGACAAGTTCGGGCCTGTGGCTGTAACGTACTTTAATGAACGCTTTTCCAAAAGGGGTAAAAAATAAGATTCTTTAAACATACACAGTTCTTTTCAGGAATATAGGGTGTTTGAAATGGCAATAGGCTGTTTTGTAGGGTTTGTGGTGGATATAGACAAGGTCGCACTGGCCGTTATATCCCTGTCCCTTGCCGCCTTCTTTCTTTTGGCTGTAAAGAACTTCAAACTCTCAACTAAAACAAAGATCGGATTAATATACGGCCATCTCATACTCCTGTTTTTTCCCTTCGTGCTTTTTACAACAGATTTTGCGTGCGGCGCCATGTGCATGTCATGCCAAAACAACACGCTGGCTCTGGTGAGTTATTCGCTGCCGACGGCGCTTGTGCTCGGCACTATCGCAGGCTTTGCCGTTATACCGGCGTTTTACACTTTCTCGAACAAACGTCAGACAAGGAACAGGGAAATAATAGAATTTGTCAGAAAATATTCCTCTCTCCTTAACATAAGAATGCCAAAAATCTATATCATGGACAAGGCAAAACCCATCGCCTTCTCATTCAAAAGTTTTCGTTCTGCCATATTTGTCTCGGTCGGTATGCTTGACATACTTGGCAAGAAAGAGATACAAGCGGTGCTGCTCCATGAGCTCGCCCATATAAAACAAAGGTCTTCAATGCTAAAATTCTCCTCGTTCATGATGAATGTACTTTCACCATTGTCTCTCCTGACCCGGTTTCACCACGACACAAGCCGCGAAGAGGGAGAAGCAGACAGGTTTGCCATAAGAACGCAGCGCACCTCAAAATACATTAATTCTGCAAAGAGAAAACTGTCTGAAGCAAATTAAAAGATCCGGAACTAATTATTTTTATGAAAAGATTCTGGGAAATCGATGCTGGGCGCGGGCTGGCAGTTATACTGATGGTCTTCTTCAACTATTCCTTTGCTATTGATTATTTTCATATATACAAAATAACCGATGGGTGGATCTTCTGGTGGCTTTTCCCGCGGCTTATTGCAGGATCTTTTATTCTGCTGGCCGGGCTTTCCATAACACTTAGCTATTCCAGAAACAAAAAGCCAGGCAAGTACATCCGGCGGGGTTTGAAAGTTTTTGGCTTTGGTATGATTATAACAATTGCAACATGGCTATTCCTGCCGAGCGGAGCAATCTTATTTGGCATACTTCATCTGATAGGGGTTTCAATTATTTTGTCACTGCTCTTTATTAAACTAAAACCAAAATATCTGGCGATTATCGGTTTTATTATCATAGGTCTGGGCTTCTACCTAAATCAATTTTTCTTCGGGTTTAGCTGGCTGCTGTGGCTCGGTCTTGTGCCAAGCGGCTTCTACACGCTTGACTACTTCCCGCTGCTGCCCTGGTTCGGCGTGTTTCTGATAGGAATGTCCTTGGGT
>JBAZQV010000020.1:0-14201 GCA_041645025.1 Candidatus Aenigmatarchaeota archaeon | reverse complement strand
TCAAAAAATTCATGCATACTGTTAAAATTGATAAAGCAGGAAACGTGATAGCGCTTTCCAGCAGCAGCAAACCTGACCTGCTCATAACAGCCCACATGGATGAAATAGGGCTCATGGTGAAACACATAAGTGATGACGGTTTCATCGACTTTGAAAGAGTAGGCGGCATTCTTGACATATATCTTCCATTCCAGCGCGTTGTTATTCATGGAACAAAGGACGTAAAAGGTATAATTGCCTGGAAAATTGATCCCAGTATGACGCGGGAAAAGTTGAAAGAAACACCTGTAAAATGCAGCGATCTCTACATTGATACAGGTCTGGAAAAAAAAGAACTTATCGCGTTGGAAATACTTCCAGGTACCATTATTTCATACGATCAGCAAACACAGGAGCAGGGAGACGCAATCCTTGGAAAGGCTTTTGATGATCGTGTCGGATGCTTCGTTGCGTTGGAAATAGCAAAACGGCTTGTTGCACATATGAGTTTTGCTGTTGTGTTCACAGTCCAGGAAGAAATCGGGCTGAAAGGCATCCAGACCGCACTTCATGATATTGACCCTAAAATGGCAATTGAATTCGAAATAACCACCACATCGGATATTCCAAACCTCTTTGGAAAGCCCATACCCATTGCCTTGGGAAAGGGGCCGGTATTGACAATTGCTGATGGTGCAGAAGGACTGACTCGTGGCTTCACCGCCGATCGCAGGCTTGTCAAAAAGATACAAAAAATGTCGCCTGAGCTTCAGTACAGGATTGTGGCTGGCGGGACTAGCGATGCGTCTATGACTCAGGTCAGCAAAGCTGGCGTGCCCTGCATATCTTTGTGCGTGCCGATGCGCTACGCACACACACCGATGGGTATAGTAAAGAAGAAAGACATACTGGAGACCATTGACTTCGCCGAGCGGATACTACTTTCTTTTATAAACGATGGCACCATAGAAAACATTTGAAACTTCACCTTTTACTTACGAATGTCTCCAGATAGGAATTGAAGATTTTTCCATTTCTTGTTGAGGCTTTGTTGAGCAGTTCAGCTACATAAATCCGGAGATCCTTAAGCTCCTGTTCGCTGAAGTTGTTCGTCCGCATAACTGGGCTGTCAACCCTAGTATATCCATCCCATCGGTCTGCAGTTACCTCAACACCATAGGATTTCTGGTTTTCAAAAAGTTCTGTACCTGGATATGGCGTAAGAATATTGACGCTGTATGCATTAGCACCTAACATAGCAGCAAAAGATATTGTTTCTTGAACCGTTTGCATCGTATCCCCAGGAAGGCCGAGTATTATGGATACTTGCGTATTGAAACCAGTCTCCCGTGCAAGTGCCATAGTAACCTTTGCTGCTTCAAGGTCAATTCCCTTCTTGATGCGTTTCAATATTTCATAGTTGCCTGATTCCAGACCAAAGGCAAGGCCAACACAGCCGGCCTCGCGCATGAGCTGGAAAAACTCCCTGTCAGGTCGGTCAAGACGCATTTCAGTCCACCATTTTATTCTTAAATCCCTGTCCAGCAGCTCGGTACAAACCTGCTTGGAAATATCACGATTGGTACCGAAAGTGTCGTCCTGAAAACAATATGACGTAAATCCATATCGGTCGCGCAATAACTCAATTTCATCACCCACATTCCCGGCGCTGCGGTATCGTATTTTCCTGCCATAGAGAGGCGCACAGATGCAAAAGATGCATTCGTAGGGACATCCACGCGACGTTATGATATGTGTTACCGGCTCGCCATTCATCTCGTTCCTCTGATATGATTCCATGCGCATAAGGTCATATGCTGGAAAGGGGATGGTATCCAAATCTTCTATGAGCGTCTGCCTCGCTGTCATGCGTACCAAGCCATCTGCACGGTATGCTATCCCGGGAACAGTGTAGAGATCGCCACTGCTTTCAAGCGCAGATAAGAGTTGTTGCATTGTTCGTTCGCCTTCGCTTAGAACAACTATGTCAATAGCAGGATTTTTTTCAAGGGTTTCTACAGGAGTAAATGTTACATGCGGGCCGCCGGCAACTACCAGTGTTTTGCTTGACCTGCTCTTTACTTCCTCAGCAAGTTCTCTGGCCCAGCGAAATGTTCTCGTCAGGCAGTTAATTCCGACAACATCGGCAGTTTCTAGCTCCTGTTCAAAGCGCCCGTGAGGTTCTACATTCAAATCGACAAGAGAAACGGGATGAGACTCGCGCAGCAAACTTGCAATATATCCTATACCCAGCGGAGGGAATTTCAGTTCATAAAAAGGATAGTTAGGCTGCACCAGAAGAACTTTCATCTCAACCACACTAAGCGTTTTTCCGAAACTTATAAATAAGCACTGGGTTATCCCGCTTGTCGTAGAGCCACTTTTTCTAGTTCAGGGCATTTGCTTTGTGCGAAAAAGCCAGCAGCTTCCACGAATAACTTTTTTCTCCTTATCAGGGAATTCTTTTCTTGGCCTTTGATTGATGTGGCAGCAAACCATTTTGACCATCCCCTTAGGAATAACACAAGTAGTTCCCATTCTGCCTGTTTTTTTATAGTTGACGCTGCCCTGTCAAAAATCTTGCTAGCTTTGGCGTACAATCCCTTGTATGCCAGAAGCCATGCAGAAGATGAAAATTCAAGGCTTTCCGAACGTTCCCTGAGCTTCCTTACTTTCAGCTTTGAAAATAAACTATGGGCATGCAATGCCGTTTTTTTGCAGTTTCTATAACAAGATATTTTCTGATATTCCGTCATCATAGCGGCTGCTCTGGCATCCAGTGCGCATGCTTTTGTAAGCAGGGACCAGGCATAGGACAATTTCTGCTCCTTTGCTGACGCAGCTGTTCTAAACAATAACGAAGCCTTCCTAAAGAACTCTGACGATTTTCCGTAGAGATCAGCCTTTTCCTTATTTTGTTGCGCAATTCCGGCTCGCACAACATGTTCATATCCTCTATATTGCTGTGCATAGGCATTGAATATGGGATGTTTTTCTAAGCCGGCGGCATTTTCAAACATCTGTGCTGCTAGAGCGTACTGCCGAATTTTTTCAGGCATTTCTTCCACCGTAGAATTGGAAACAGCACTGGCATGATGATAAAATCCACGGTAAGCGCACGCCATGACATGATGACCATTCTTCTCTTCTGTCAGTGCTCTGATTTTATAGTCATCTGCAACAGAATACGTGGCAAAATGTATCTTTGAAAAAATCTTTTTCATCTGACAACCAACCAGCATTCCGGGTCTTCAGCATATATGGTTCCGGAGAAGTTATATGCCACAGCTCTGCAGCCACCGCCGCAAAACTTCAGATTTTTACAGGAAGCGCATCTGCCTTCAATATGATCCATGCTTCTGAGTTGCTTAAACAGCTCAGCGCCGGCCCATATTTCACGGAAGCTTTTCTGGCGCAGGTTGCCTGCTATGGTTTTGTTATCATCAAAAAAAGAGCAGGGATAGACATTACCCTGAGGACTGATCTTAGCAATGGACCTTGCAGCGGCGCAACCTAGAGGTACCTCAACCGATGAAAGATGGTTATTGATAAGATTAAACGAGCGCTCTTCTTGGCTTATGTGGATCTTATCACTGTACTTTTCTGTTGTTTCAAGCAGTAACTTTCGGAGTTGCTTCTTCTCATCATTTGAGAGCCAGAGGCGTTGCATGTTGCTTTTTGCCCTTCCAGTTGGCATCAGGGTGATGATACGATAGCGTGAGACACCCAAGGAAATAGCCAGTTCAACGATTTTAGGTATTTCCTGGAGATTGATCCGGGTTGCTACCGACGATATGGTGACATCTGGTATGCCGGCCCGTATTAGGCACCTGACAGCGTTCACGGCCTTTTCAAAAGTCCCTTCCCTCCCGCGAAACTCGTCATGGACTTTTCCAATACCATCAATACTTACCTGCACGCTAAGAACGCCAGCTTCCTTTAGTTTTTTTGCTTTTTCGTCGTCTACAAGGGTTCCATTGGTCGAAAGCATGATACATATTTTTTTTGATGATGCATAATGCAGCAGATCAAAAACGTCCTTTTTCAAGAGCGGCTCACCACCAGTTACAGCAAGCCAAAAAACTTTCTGCTCAGCTAATTGATCAATAATACGCTTCATTTCAGCAGTATCCAGTTCATGCCCCTCTGGATTTTCAGAGGCATTCTTGTAACAGTGCAGACAGCGAAGATTGCATACATTTGTTATTTCCCAATAGAGCACGATAGGAGCAGAAAGAATCGTACGGGACAGCGGATTCGACTCAAAGCTCATGAGAGGACTGAAAGAAGGCAGCGCATTATGTACTTGGTTCATCGTGCTGTTTGGTTGTTCATCGGTAAGAAGAATATCATTCTTCACCAGTTCCTGTAAAAACTGATGAAGTTGAGCAACAAGGGTTTGGTCACATTCATAGTCTTTCCTGACTTCTGTAATTACATCATCTATAGTCCTTGTGCCATTGCACAGTTTCAGAAGCATTTTTCCAGTATCGTTCATCACGTAGATGAGCCCTTTTTGTATGTGATGTACGAGATTGCCAAACTCTTCGTCACGAATGACTAAATCTGTATTTACAGAGAGTCCCAAATTAATGTCTCCTTGATTTATGTTTATTTCTTTACATTTGCACAGTACATTGATCCCGGCATTAGCGATGTTTCGCTGCACATAGGCAGATTGAATGTCGGAATCGCTGTTATTTTTGGTGCTTCGAGTTTTTTCATATTTATACCTCCACAAGCTGAATATCTCTTTTTTGATAAAAATAAATAGGTATAAAGTATCGATTATTATGCCGCAGCCTGCAGATAAGAGCCTTATACTCTCAACAGACAACTTCGTATTCATACGCAAGGGAAGCGGCTTGTGTATTGAGACGCTTCTTTCCTATAAGCCAAGCAGCCAGCCACCTTTCTTTTGTTTTAATGGCCTTACCTACACATGGAATCGTCGTCACCCTAATCCACATTTTCTCGCTGATAAGAAACAATATTATTCCAGAGAATCGACAACACTTACTGCAGTCCCAGAGAATTACATTCGCATGGTTTACGATCCATTTGAAAGATATCAGCAAATAAAAGGGACCCACCCGCGGGACCAGTTGGAAGATGATTTTTTATCAATAGGCTATATATTCGAAGAGAGTGGCATACCTCCTCAGGACATTGGTATCACAGGCACCGTGCTCATTGAATGCCAGACCGTGGGCAAATCCGACCTTGATATCGTCCTGCGAGGGGCAGATAACTTTAGGGTGGCTCGTGATGTTGTAAAAATGCATCCTACATTCAAGGAGTTATCGCCGGCCGAATGGGAGCAATACTTCGATACTTACAAACTTTGTCATACAGATTTCCCAAATTTCCTTAGAACAGCTCAAAGGAAACATGACAGGGCATTTTTCAATAACAGCAAAATATCCATTTTTGGTATCCGTAATGACGCGGAACAACGGCTGTCAGAGGATGTAAATGACATCGGTGAAGTTGCGCTGGAAGGCGAGATCAGTGGTGATAGAGAGAGCGCTTTTCATCCTGCTTTCTATGGGATTGATATGCAAAAATCAACGCTTCCCCAATACAACGTAACCGAAATCGCTGCTCTGGGTCGTGAATATTACCTCGAGGGGTTTGTCGGTGATCATGTACGCTGCATGGGCCGTCTTCAACAGGTTACAATACAAGGATCAACACACTATCGAGTTTTAGTAGGGCGCATTGACAAGTTTTTAAATCCGTCAGGGAATCTTCATGTATTATAATTATAAACCTTTAATCATTTTTGGTCATAGTTAAACAATGGGCACGGTTAAGTTGTTAATCTGCGATTTCGAAGGCACCTTGGCATACTATGAAAAAAAAGCGAATCCCATTGATGCAACTAATCTTATTCGAGCACTTGGGCATGAAATATATTTTCAGAAATGGGAGGCTGCTCGTCGATTCGTGTTTTTTGTAGATATCCCTAAGAAACACATACATTCCTGGGATATGTATATGGCAGATGTGTTCAGGCGATTGGACGAGCATATTGAACGTGAAACTGTGAAACAGGTAGCTGATTATTATAGGGATAACACAATTCTGCGGTTTTATGAAGATGTCCCGGAAATTTTTTCTCTTCCAGTAAAAAAATGTGTTGCAACGACAATGCCGCGATTCTACTATCCTGATATGGATCTCTCAGGGTTTGATGCCGTCATGACCAGTCTGGAGACTGGTACAGCCAAAGGCCATCCATATTTTTTTACAAAAGCCATCAAAGATTTCGGTGTTCAGCCCGATGAGACACTTGTTGTTGGAAACGATTTGTATTGTGATATAATTCCGGCTGAAGAACTAGGCATTGGTACAGTGCTCATTGATCGCGACAATAACATGTCAGATTACAGAGGCAGAAAAATAAGATCACTTTCTGAACTGCACCAGTTTTTTGCGCCGGCATGCACCAAGTAAATATTTTCTAGAGCCACCGGGAAGACTATGAAGTTTTAGTATAAGAGGTGGCTTGAGTTAAGCTCACCGTAGAGCTAAACCAGTAATTTCTTCATTTCCAAGATGAATTCTGCGGCTCTCTTTACCGATGTTCGTGCCAGCTGATCCTGCACTTTCAGGGTCATGTTGTACTGGAACTTCGATCTCTTCTCAAGTTCTAGTTCGTAGTTTTTCATTAATTCTGCAGATTTCATAGAGGCTATTTCCAGGGCATCATCCCTGATACTCTCGTATTCCTCTATCAATTCCTTTCTTAGCTTGTCTAAAACTAAAACAATAAGCGCATCGCTGGTAACTTTATGAACTATCTTCCGGCCCGTCTTGTAGCCGAGATGAAGCAGAACAGCGTTAGCCATATAGAACATAGAATAATAGGAAACAACGATCGACCATAGGTAAGGCTTTAGCGAATCATCGAGCATTTTCTCAGCCAGCTTCAGGGATATGTCAGAGTTATGGATGTACATTTTCTCAGCGTCAATATCTTTCTGCTTTCTGATAAGGCCTTCTCTGAAGTACTCGGAAAAATTCTCCCTGGCTTCTTTCCTCCTTTTTTCATCTATCACTTGATCAACTCGTAATAATTCTCTATTCCGTACAAAACGACGCCGTTTTTCATAGCTTCTTTCCCGACATTAAATTCCTTTGCTTGTATCATATCAAGAAATTGACTTTCCGAAAAAGTCATATGATGGATTGGCAGTGGCATTAATCTGGCTATTTGATGAACCTTCTTTTCGAAGTTTTCTAGAGAATTGTCAGGTACTATAAACATTATATCTATGTCAGAACTCTTTGTCTGTGTCTTTTTTGCATAGGAACCAAACAGCAAAAGAATGTACAATGAGGATTCCATATCCTTCTTGATCTGGTTAAACATGACAAGAATATTTTTATCCCTGAGAATATCTTTCCTTCTAGCGTACTCTGCTTCAAAGATAAGCGGATGAATTGTCCTGTTGATCTCCACTTTGTTGGACGAGCCAAATTTTTTCAGCGTGACCAGTTTCCCTCTTTCCAACCGTTTTACAATATCAAAAACATTTTTGTAATTCATCTTAACAGATTTGGCTATAGCAAGAATATTCAATTCCTTATCACTGTTTTCCAACAAATATCTGACTATGTCGGCATTTCTGTCTTTCATGTTAATATCACCATAACATTATGGTAGTATAGACATATATTTAAAGATAAAATAAGGGAAGCCACCGGGAATACTAATACGAAACGTATCAAAGACTATTTTCTAAAAATCCATAGTTCTTTTTCATGGTTTTGCAGGCAAAATCTATAACCATCTCATAGGAACCATCATTGGCTTTTCTGACAGACTTTATGTAATTTGCACGATCTTTTACATAAATGTTTATTTCCGGGTAGTGATTTTTCCTAAGCATGTAATTCATGAGAAGGCGGCTCAAACGTCCGTTTCCATCTGTAAATGGGTGTATTGTAACAAACTTCATAGAAAATAATACTGCAAGTTCAAAAGGATGCATAGTGGATTTATTAGTTTTGTACCATCTAATCAGTTCTCTGATTTTACCGGGAACTTTTTCTGGTGTAGGAAATTTAACATCTTCTCCACGAATAAATACATCAATATTCCTGTATTTTCCAGCATTTTCATTGTCGATGTTTTTTAATACGATTGAATAAATTTTCAGAATAAGTTTCTCGTTTATGTCACCTCTGTGGGTAAACAGAAAATCCAGAGCATCTTTGTGGTTTTTAGCTTCATTAACTTCTCTCAAAGTAGAATTTTTTGGTATTATATTCTCATTTATTATCATTGAAGTTTCCCTTAGGCTCAGGGATGTTCCTTCAATTGCGTTTGAATTATAGGTCAGCTCGGTAAAGAACCATTCATTAAAATTCTCCAGACCAGATTTTCCAGCCTTTTTCTTATAGTCATCAAATTTCTGACGTATTTTATCTATTTCAATGATTTGATCCTTGTCCAAGAGTTCTGCTAATTTAGATTGGTTTTCAAAATTTTTCTTCTCCTTTTCTATAAGTTCCTTAGGAATATTTTCCCCTAGATATTTTCTTATCTTTTTCCACTTTTCGCCGGAACGTACAGTCTTGACTAAGTAAACATACTTCTTTCCATCACGCTCTTTTACTTCTACGTAGGTCATATCTATATTTGTACGGGCACAAATATTTAAAGATGAAAATTTGTGGACGTACAGAGGAAAAGAAGGGAGAGCCACCGGGAGGAATTTCAGGCCGTGCCAGCTTTTCCGCTGGCGCTTTTCTTTTGAAAAGGGCCAATTGAACCCCCAACCTTTGGTTTACAAAACCAATGCTCTTTTCCGAACCCTTTCCATATAATATTTTTCTTTTCCAGAAGGGCTTTTCTTTTCCTAAAAGAAAAGGGTTTACCGATTGAGCTACGGTGGCAATCTCTCTACTGTATTTTCCGCCAGCGCTTTTCTTAAAAGGGCTGTACGGTGGCAAATGCAATGTTAATCGTTTTTCTTTCGGTTACTTAAAAAGCTAACGAAAATCCAAAAGTTAAACTTTATTTATAGTGTATTGCATAGTTATTCCATGGTCTTGGACAGCTTCAGCATCCTCGCGCTTTTCGGCATCACCATCGTAGTCGGCTATGTCGGCTACTTGTTCTTTGACAAGACGCGCATTCCTGATGTTTTCTGGCTGATGCTTTTCGGCATCCTTGTCGGGCCTGTTTTCAACCTGGTTGACCGCGCGCTGTTCATGGTTATTTCGCCTTTCCTGGCGGCACTGGCGCTTCTGATAATACTATTTGATGCCGGCATAAACATGGATTTCTACCAGATGATCAGGTGTTTCCCGCGCAGCATATTGATCGCGGTTGTTGGCACAGCTTTGTCGGCGATAGCTGTCGCTGCTGTGGCGTATTATTTTATACAGCTGCCAATGCTCTATTCGCTGCTCCTGGGCATAATGGTCGGAAGCACGTCTTCGGAAATTGTTACTACCATTGTCAAAAGGCTGAAGGTTCGTGAGCAGCCAAAGATGGTGGTAATACTGGAATCCATTATAACCGATCCTCTTGTCATTGTTGTCTCTATCGTGATTCTGAATGTAATAGCCCAAACCGGCGTGCAGATGTCGCCGCTCCAAAGCGTACTGTCAACATTTTCAATAGGAGCCGTGATTGGCCTGATTTCGGGCGTATTATGGCTCTTTGTGATGGACAAGCTGAAGGGAAGGCCTTTTGATTATATGATAACCCTTGCAGTGTTGTTCCTTGTGTATGTTTTCGTCGAATCATCGGCAGGAAGCGGCGCTATAGCTGCCTTGGCATTTGGCATCGTGCTTGGCAACGGGAAGGCGTTTTCGACCATGCTAAAGACAAAGAAGCACTTCGGGTTCAACAAGATGCAAAGAACCTTCCAGAACGAGGTGTCCTTCTTTATACGTGCCTTCTTCTTCGTTTACATGGGAATCATAGTCAGCATTAATACAACTTACATAGTTTACGGCCTGGCAGCTGCCGCCGCGCTCATCATTGTGCGCCTAGTTGTTGTGCAAATAAGCACGTATGGCATGAACCTTACCAGGACTGAAAAGAACATGATGCGAACGATTGTCCCAAGAGGCCTGGCAGTTGCTGTGCTTGCCCAGTTGCCGGTTGTCTACGGCATTCCAAACGCCTCAATTTTCATGGACCTTGCGTTTATAATTATAATAGCAACAGTACTTTACACAACAATCACATCAAGATTTGTTTACAGAAATTAGTTTGATGTTTGCTTTTTCTATCAGTACGCTATACATGCACCTAAAACAGCTCTATTAGGTATAATTATTAACCTACAATCCTAAAAACAGTAAAGTAGATATAGAAAAGAAAAAAGAAAAAACCCCAAATTAAGTAGTCGGTCTGACCACAAATTAAAGCCAAGTCATCGGTTCGGACCCGTAAGAGTCTTTACCTTTGCTTACAGCTTTAATCTATTTCTTGTTTGCCAAGTTCATGATGGCTTTGACAGCAACGATCACAGCAGCTGGAGCAGCGAATATTGCTATGTTAGCAACGATTGCGTTGATCAGCGTGCCGAGACCTGGTACGACGTTAAGGACACTGAAAGTGCCTGTCATGCCGTTGACACTAGCACCAAGGCTAGCAACTACCAAAGCTATGGTGGCAACCAAGAAAGCTGTAGTCTCTTTCTCGGATATGTTCAGGAGACCGACAACTGCACCTAATATCACGAGCAACACAGCTACCCAGCTGGATGCTCCGAAGCCTGCAGCAGCCGCAATACCGGCCAAAACTGCGATGACAACGGATACAAGGTATGCCCATTCTCCCGCTTTTGTACTTTTCATTTTTTTACACCTACAACTCTTAACTTTTGGCCAGTATTTAAGCATTACGACCGGAACATAAGCTTAAATACGCTATGTTTGGCAATCACTTACTAGTAGTTACAATATTTGGGACGATTTTAATAAATTTGCGTCCTATAGAAGATTATGACAGATCTCAAGCCAGGCAGGGCAAAGGCAGTGCTGGACAGAAGTCTCAAGAAGGCAAGGCTAGCCAGGGATCTGGGAAACTATCTGGAAGGCTGGAAAAAGAAGTACGAAGCTTACATAAAAGGACTTTTTGAAGGCCAGAGCGCTGATTCCTATCAGGGTAACGGTGTCAGCGCGACCTACAAATCAACCCCGAGCCGTGCGTTGGATCCAGTGAAGTTAATGGTTGACTATCCCCTAGATGATCTGGCTGAGAAGGGTTTGCTTTCCATAGGAACCGAGGCATTTACATCTGCCTACGGACTATCTGAAGGGCAGATTGAACCCTACATGACAGCCGGTGGACCTACAAAGCGGCTTGACATAACAGTAGAACCTCCGGCAGCGGGCAGATTCAAGCGTCAGCTCGGCAGTATTGTGAGAAGCTTCCAAACCAGAAAACCCAGAAAGAAGAAGCGCTGATTTCAATCTCACTCGAGCCAGTCATAAACTTTTCCTCTTGGTATTATTCTTGTAACTTTGATGGACATGTTTTCTATTGCATAGATTGCCCTGTAATTCCCCACACGAAGCCGATAGAATTCGTGCGTTGACATCTTGTGCAGCTTCTTGATGTCAGCCTTCGGCCTTGGCTGGAACGGGTCGTTTTCAAGTTCCTTAAAAGCGCTACGGATTCTTTCCTGCGTTTGTTTGTCTAAGCTGTTGAACTCTTTTTCAGCGGTCTTGGACAAAAGAACATTAAACTTTGGCAAGAGGAACGAACTCCTCTGTTTCCAGGATTTTTTCCATCTCGTCGTAGAATTTTTTGATCTCGCCGGACTTCAGGAGATTTCTGAGTATGTCGTCATAGGTTTCGTCTTTGCGACCGGCTTTCTTCAGGAGGTCTCTGACTTCCTTGCTGACCGGTATGGTTGTTGTTTCCATCATATCACCTCGTTTGATAACAGTTATAAGATGCTTATAATGGTTATAATATTTAAAGTTGATTGTGAAGTGGGGTCGATTTATTGCAAAAATGTAGATGGGGTCAAGTCTGTATGTCGCCCAATGACTGTGCATTCAATAGTAAACCCTCAACGTATCTACAGTCTTGGGTTTCATGAATCCTTCTTAAATTGTCTAATGCGACCGAAACTTTACCCTGTAATTCAGATGCTAATACAGTATTTCCTCCTGCATGATAAGAGGCATAGAATTGCAAAGCACTTCTGACAGAATCCCAACTTTCAACACTGTGGTCTATATCTGTATGATAAGAGTGCATTTCATTAAGCAGCCTGTCTTCCGGCGTCTCGACTTTCCTGAAAAGTCGATAAACTTCGTGAAAATCTTCGTGATATGTCCTTTCTGTCATAAATTTGATATTCAAATCTCCGTATTGAAAAGCACAACCAAGATGTTCTTTACTTTTCCTGAGCTTTGTTCTGAGTCCTCTTTGGCCACCTTCTTCCTGAGGGAGCCAAGTATCTTTTGGGATCAGAACCGTTGACGGATAGAATGTCTGTCCATATCTTTGAGACAAATAGTCTCTATCATCTGGTGTTGTTACCAGTCGCGCACCATGAAAATCTTCTGGCGTTACAGCATATCCATTATGTTCAAAAATTGCTGCAAGATTACTAGATAAGTGGTTCTCATTCAGAATCTCAAGTAATTGCCGATACTGTTGCTCCACGACTTCAGATCTGCCGCTTTCTAGTGTCATATTCTTATAATTAGTCAAAGTAGTATATAAAGATGTCACTTATAAGTAGTAATTATAAACATGTAAATGGGGTTGTACAGATTCAAACTCTTTGTCGTAAAATGCAAAAATTCTTCGTCCATTAGATGATTTAACACAAATGAAAATAAAAAAATGGGGTTGGAGAGATTCGAACTCCCATAGGCAGTTTTGGAGACTGCTATACTAATTCCCTAAACCTTCCGCTTTGATTAAGCTTTCTGGAAAGCTTACCAGGTTATACTACAACCCCATCAATATTCTTTTCCGCAAGCGTTTTTGAACGTTTACTTGTTCAAAAGGGCTTACTACGACCCCGTCACATAGAGTTACAAAAGTAGAAATAAAAAGATAATCAATGGGGAAAATTACAGTAGCTATAATACTAACCCTGCTTCCGCCCTTAGTAAAAGAACTAAGAATAGGTCAGTTGGGGGTTCTGCTTGGAATGGTTGAATGATTCTTGGGCGTTTTTGTGATTCTAGCATAAAACGACTTTCGGAATCTTTATGTACTAAAGTGAATAGTATTATTCATTAAGTGAATAATATGAGAAGAGAAACTGCGCTGAAGATAATTGGTCTTTTAAGGAAAGATTTAGACAGAGGTCTCACCATTCTTGATATATCGAAAAGACTCAAGATAGGCTACAGGCCTGCTCACAATCATGTAAGTACAATGATAAATGAAGGCATCATAACTGCTAGAAAAGTCGGTGCAGCAATGCAGTGCAATCTGAATCTGGAAAATGCCAGATGTAAGCAGTTTCTTGCTGAAGCCGATCTTTTGAGAAAAGAATCATTATTCAAAGAAAACCAGAAATTAAAATCAGTTCTTGAAAGCCTTACAGAAAAGCTTTCTGAATCGCTTTTATCAGACATGCATTCGATAATTTTGTTCGGTAGCTATGCTAAAGGCACAGCAACGAAGTCTTCAGACGTGGATATTCTGTTTATTATGGCTGATATGAAAGACAAGTCAGTAAGAGAAAGCATAGAAAGGGAATGCGCTGGATATGAATATTCGCATAACGTGAGAATAAGCCCTGTGGTAACAGACACGACAGAATTCAAAAAGATGCTCAAAGCCAAGGAATTGAACATTGGAAAAGAAGCAAGAGAATGTGGAATCCCTTTGTACGGATCTGAAATATTCTGGAGGCTGATGGTGTGAAAAGAAATGAATTTCTGAAAAGAAAAATTGCCAGATATCTGGGAAAAGAACAGCTCTTGAAGAAGCAGGAATATACAAAGCTGGAAAAGCCGTTTCTGGCAAAAGCAAGAAAAAACTTTACCGTTGCAAATCTCATGTTCAGGATTTCTGAGCAGGACAATTTCAAGAAATCTCTGGCGCTGCCGGAATCATTTGAAACATATGAATGGGTCATCATTGTTTCATATTACGGCATGTACACATCAGCACTTGCTGCACTTGCAAAGCTAGGTTTCAAGTCAAAAAGTCACGCGGCCACGATAGCAGTGCTTGAAAATCGCTATGTCAGGGAGGAAAAGCTGGAAACAAA
>JBAZQV010000073.1:0-2551 GCA_041645025.1 Candidatus Aenigmatarchaeota archaeon | reverse complement strand
CCCTTAAAATATTTATACATGACTTAGGTGCTTAGTTAATTAGTTAAATAGGTTCCTGTCCAAAAACTAATTAACTAACAAACTAATTAACTATTTAACTAACTCCCATCTTCTCTACCCTCCTATAATCACCGCTAATGGTTTCAATTTCACAATCGGCCTGGCTAAATCTTTTTGCTGCTCCATCACCTCTTCAATATTTTTATAGGCCTGCGGGGCTTCGTCAAATTTGCCATGCCAGCGCCCGAATAAAACTCCGGCTATGGCTTCCTCCGCTTCTTTTTCCGATATTTTTTTATTGGCTTCCCTCCGGCTCATCTGCCTACCGGCGCCATGGGAACAGCTTTTAAAGCTTTCCGGACTGCCCAAGCCCTCGACAATAAAACTTGGCGTGCCCATACTGCCCGGCACAATTCCAAGTTGGCCGGCAAAAGCGGCTGTAGCGCCTTTGCGATGGACAATCACCTCTTGGCCAAAATGCTCCTCACGCGCCGCGTAATTATGATGGATACCAATATAGGCCTCTTGCTTTTTACTTTCCGGATTATGCTCTTTATTAAAATTTATAAACTCACTTCCCGTAACGTCGGAAAAAATTTCCATAAACCGCTTTATCATCAAGCCGCGGTTAGCTCGGGCAAAATCCAGGCAGTATTTCATAGCCTGCCAATATTCCTTGCCTTCCTGCGAATCTAGACTTAAAAAAGCCAAATCCGGGCCGGGCAGAGCCACGCTGTTTCGTTCGCAAAAAATTTGCGCTTTCCCGTGGTAAAAATTAGCTACTTTCAAGCCAAAGTTGCGCGAACCGCTATGAAGCATCAGCCAAATATTTCCTTCTCCTTTCAGGCCCCATCTTTTATCTTCCACCTCCTGCAAAATTTCCAGGAAATGGTTGCCGCCGCCCAAAGTGCCGATCTGCTTTTTAGCCGAAGATAATTCCTGCTGGATAATAGGCACGTCCGGCGCCCTATCAAAACCCTCCCATGGCTGCGGTTTTCTATGATGCTCAAACCCGACCGGAATTTTCTTTCTTAACTCCCCTAAAATTTTTTTTAAAACATTCTCGCTAATTTCTTTTAAGCTTGATTTTGCCGCGACCATGCCGCAGCCGATATCAACTCCGACCGCGTTAGGCACGACCGCATCAATCGTGGCTAAAACTCCGCCAATCGGCATACCATAGCCGACATGAGCGTCCGGCATAACGGCGATGTGATGGAAAGCGACGGATAAATTCGCCAGATTTCTTGCCTGTTTCTCCGTTTCCGGCTCAATTTTATCCAGCCACATTTTAACCGGGATATTTTCCGAACTTATTGTTATCATGGCTAAATTATTTTATCACGATATTTATCAGCCTGCCTTTCACAAAAATCGTTTTAACAATTTCTTTCCCCTCTAACCATTTTCTCACTTTTTCACTCTTCATTGCTTCTTCTTTAGCTTCTTTTTCCGAAATATCAGCCGCCACCAAAATCGTATCGCGCAATTTTCCGTTAACCTGCACGACTAAATTTATGGTTTTATCTTTTACTAATTTTTCATCATATTCCGGCCATTTTTCTTTAAAAATACTTTCTTTATTTCCAAGTTCGTGCCATAACTCTTCGGCAAAATGCGGAGCAAAAGGAGCGAGCAGCTTTAAAAAATTCCTAAAAGCGCCGCGCGGCAATACCTCGAACCCGCTGATAAAATTTACAAAAATCATCATCTGCGCGATAGCGGTGTTATAATGGAAATTTTCAATGTCCTCGCTGACTTTCTTTATGGTTTTATGAAGCATCTGCGGCAAACCCAATTCTTTCATCTTGCAGTCCCCGCCCTGGCAATCGTATAATTTCTTATCTCTTAGCTTATAAATATTTTCTAAAAATCTTCTGGCTCCTATCAGACTGTTAGTGCTCCAGGCGCAGGGCTGGGAAAACGGCCCCATAAACATTTCATAAACGCGCATGGAATCGGCCCCGTATTTTTCTACGATTTCATCCGGATTGATAACATTGCCCCAGCGCTTGCTCATCTTCCGGCCGTCTTCGGCTAAAATCAAACCGACATGCTGCAGGCGGGTAAACGGTTCCGGATAATTTACCGCGCCAATATCAAACAAAAACTTATGCCAAAAGCGGGCATAAATTAAATGCCGGGTAGCGTGTTCAGCCCCGCCCACGTAAAAATCAACCGGCGACCAATATTTTTCTTTCTTCTTATCGACCAAGGCCTTTTTATTTTTCGGGTCAATATATCTTAACCAATACCAGCTTGACCCTGCCCATTGCGGCATCGTATTGGTTTCGCGTTTTCCCGGCCCGCCGCATTTCGGGCACTTGGTATTCACCCATTCCTTAATATTCGCCAAGGGCGATTCACCGGTTCCGGTTGGTTCATAATGCTTAACTTCCGGCAGTTTTACCGGCAAATCTTTTTCCGGCACCGCCACGGCTCCGCATTTAGTGCAATGAATAATCGGAATCGGCTCTCCCCAATATCTTTGCCGCGAAAACACCCAGTCTTTCAATTTATAGTTAACCGCTTTTTTACCGACTTTATTTTT
>JBAZQV010000072.1:0-2562 GCA_041645025.1 Candidatus Aenigmatarchaeota archaeon | reverse complement strand
GATAACACAGCACGCTCGTGTAATCTCAGAATCTAATTTTCCTGTAGCAGCCGGTCTGGCAAGCAGCGCCTCAGGCTTCTCTGCGTTGACCGTAGCAGCATGCGCAGCAGCTGGTCTGAAGTTGTCGCCAAAGGAGCTTTCTATTCTAACACGCCAGGGTTCTGGTTCCGCCTGTCGATCCATATTTGGCGGCTTTGTGGAATGGCACAAAGGTAGCAGAGAAGACGGATCTGATAGCTATGCCGAAGAAATAGCACCAAAAGATTATTGGCCTGACTTCCGCATGATTGCAACAATAGTAGAGGCAAAGAAAAAACCTGTAAGCAGCCGCGGCGGAATGGCCCAGACCGTAGCGACATGCCCTTATTACAAGGACTGGCTTGCTACGGTAGACGAAGACCTCAAAGCAGTCAGGGACGGCATAAAAGCACGCGACTTCGAGAAGGTTGGCAGCGTGGCAGAGTTCAACGCGCTGAAAATGCACGCCACCATGATTACAACCAAGCCATCTATAATTTACTGGATTCCGGCAACACTGGAAATAATTCACGCGGTGAGGCAGATGCGCGAGGATGGACTGCACGCCTATTTCACCATGGACGCAGGACCGAATGTAAAGGTGCTTTGCCTGGAAAAAGACGTTAAGGCGATAACAGACAGACTGCAAGATTTAGACGGCGTTACCAACACCATACTCTGCAAGCCCGGTGACGGCGCTAAAATAGTTAATGATCACTTATTCTGATTATGATGCTGCCTATAGAAAAAATCGAAAAGAAAGTTTATGAGAGAACTAAAGATATTAGATTTGTTTCCCATGGTTTTGACCATCTTAAACGTACTGCAATAGGCGCGAAATGGTTTGCACAAGTTTTTGGCGGATCTGAGAGCCAACAAAGTATCGCTTACACAGCCGGACTCGTTCACGACTTCGAGAGACCAAGATCAGAAAAAATAGAACATAAGGGTATAAGTGCTAGCGAAGCACGGGAGTTTCTTAAACAGTTTGATTTCGATTCTGAAATAAAGAAGAAAATAATCAAATTAGTTGAAGAGCATAGATATGTAAGCAATCTTCCGCTGATAGACCAGGTACTTTTTCTCTCTGACAAGATACTTGAGCAGTCTGGAGCTTTCATTATTTTCCGCCGATGTGTTTATACTGGTGAGTGCATAGATTTTGAAGGGAAGCCGTTTTTCGAGTCTATAACTACCCACTGGAAAGCACGCATGGCAAGATTCAAACCGCAAGTCTATAATCAGAAAGTATCAAGACTTGCGAATTATCAGTATAGCTGGCAATTGCGCTTTTTCAAAGCCTTTGAAAACAGTGAAGATTGGGCAGCTGATATCGCCAAGCAGTGCTATGAAGAAGGGAAGAAGCAGAAGAAAAATATCATTCAGATTATTGAAAATATAGAGACCAATGGAGAAGGCAATGATTTCAAGAAAGAAGCGCTTCTTTACATTAAAGGGAAGAAATTTGATGAATTCAAAAAACTTGTGAGCAAGTCTTAAAAAGGCTGGGTTTAGAGTGATATCATGATAGCATCAGCACCGGGTAAATGTATAATTATTGGAGAACACGCAGTGGTATATGGGGAACCGGCAATAATAGCTACAGTCAACCTAAGAACAATTGTCACAGCCGAAAAGTCCGACAGGGCAAGCTATCGTGACCACAGGTTTGGCCATAACAACTCATACTCACTAGAAGAAGTAAAGGCAAGGACAGTAGAAGTTCTCGACCTGTGGGAAAAATGCAATGAAAAAAAGAACTTTTCGCCGCTCTTTGAGAACATCAAAGCCAACAAGTACGAAAACTACAAGTGCGCTGTTGTTGGCATAGCTCTCGACAGCCTTGGCATTGAAGACGGGGTTTCAATAGATATTGATTCTAATGTGCCGGCAGGCGCAGGCCTTGGCTCATCATCTTCACTCGAAGCGGCTCTTACCCAGGCAGTAGCTGCTGAATACGAAAAGAAAATAACAGTAGAAGAGATAAATGACATAGTATTCAAGATGGAGCAGATAATTCACGGCACGCCCAGCGGCGGCGATAATTCTGCCTGCTGCTTCGGCCGTCTGATTTGGTTTCAGAAAGGTAACCCAAACATAATAAAGCCTCTTGATGTGCCAAAGCTTGAGAATTTTGTTCTTGTTCACATAAAACCACCGGAAAAGAACACCGGCGAACTTGTACAGATAGTAAGAAATCTTGACGAAGGTTACAGGACACCTCGTGTAAAGGAAATTGGTTCCATGGTTCCAGTTATGCTGGAAGCCCTAAAGAAAAAAGACATGAAAAAAGTAAGGGACATAATAAACAAAACCCAGAAGAACCTCGCAGAACTTGGTGTCTCCATCAAGGAGATAGATGATGTGGCTTCTGCTGTCAGAGAAATAGGCGGCGCTGCGAAGCTGTGCGGAGCTGGCGGTGGCGGAACAATGCTGTGTCATCACGACAACAAGGAAAAATTAATTGATGTTATTTCTTCCCTTGGATACAAGCCGCTGCAGGCAGATTTAGCTGTGGAAGGCGTAAGAGTTGAGAAATAATTT
>JBAZQV010000019.1:0-15665 GCA_041645025.1 Candidatus Aenigmatarchaeota archaeon | reverse complement strand
GTCCCGCCGCCCACCATGAATGGCTCCATGTCTTCTGCTATTTCTTTTCTGACATACAAACAGCCGATGCTGGGCCCGAGCATCTTGTGTCCTGAAAACGCCAGGATGTCGCAACCGAGTTTTTTTACATCTATTTCCCTGTGGGGCACGCTTTGTGCGCCGTCAAGCATGAAAATAGCACCCTGATCGTGAGCAGTCTCGCCTATCTCTTTAACAGGGAACGTCTCGCCGTCAATGTTAGATGTGTGCACCACCGAAACAACACGGACGTTTTTGTTCATGGCGTTTCTGAAGGCCGCCATGTCAAACCTGCCATTGCGCGTGGGAACTACTACGTGATGATATTTCATCCACGGCAGAAAATTAGAATTATGCTCCTTATCGCTTGTTATTACTGTGTCTGTTGGCTTAAGCTTTAGCGAATTTGCAACGAGGTTGATACTTTCCGTGGTATTTTTGGTAAATATGATTTCCTCTTCTTTCGCGCCAACAAATTTCGCCACTTTTTTCCTGGCAGACTCATACTCCTCCGTAACCTTGTTTCCAAGACGGTGCGAGCTGCGTTCGCCGCAGGCCGGGTAGTTGTAGTAATAGTCATTCATCGCCTCGACAACAGAGCGAGGTTTAAGTGACATGCAGGCGCTGTCAAGATAAACTATATTCTTTTCTAGAAGAGGAAAGTCTTTTCTTATCTTGTCCGTATTCATCGATACACCTTATTATGTAAAAGAGAAAAGCACCGAAATACTAAAAAATAGTGGTGCAGTTCACTTGGCCAACTCTGTTTTGATGGCACTGTCAAACACCGAAAAAGGTTGCGCGCCGCTTATTAGTTTGCCATTGACAAAGAACGCCGGCGTACCTGTTACTCCAGCAGCTTGACCTTCTTTCAAGTTTGCTTGGACCTTGCTATACATTGCACCGCTGTCAAGGCATAGATTGAAGTCTGTTGTGTTGAATCCCATCTGGCTCGCGTAGTCCTTTAGCATTGGCACGTAAAGTGCATTCTGGTTTTGAAATAGCTTGTCATGATATTCCCAGAACTTTCCCTGCTGTGCTGCGCATTCGCTCGCTTCTGCAGCTTTCTGTGCCTGGCTGTGTGAAGGAAGTGGGAAGTGCCTGTATACAAGCTTTACGTCATTCGGGTATGCAGCAAATATCTGCTTTATCGTTGGCTCTGCTTTTCCGCAGAAAGGACACTGGAAGTCGCTGTACTCTATTATAGTGACCTTTGCGTTTACCGATCCTTTGACATTGTCGCCGGTCTGCTTGACAACATAGCCTGTTTTGCCTGCGTTCAAAACAAAGAACCCTGCAACCAAAGCTACTATCACCACGACTATCAGTACATATTTAGTTTTTACGATCTGTATCACCCCTGGTTATATTTTTTATGTTACAAAACCTTTTAACCTCAGCAACCACCGACCATTCCACCGCTGCCTCCATGGTGCGATTGCATCGATTGGTCTGTGCTTTGCTGTGTTGTTGCACCGCCGCCATGATGCGCAGCCATCATTTCTCCCACACTGTTAAATTCCTGCGCGCTGGCCATCATCCCTGTACCACTTTGCGCACTATCCACCATGCCTGTGCTGCTGTATGTGGTTTTTGAAGAACTTGTCATTGAAAATATCTGGATTGTCTGCAGCGCCACGATCGCAACCAGGGCAACTACAGCTGCCATCATTATTGTTTCGTTTCTTGCTTTTGTTTTTTTCTTCATGTTACCGCCCACAGCAGCTTGCTTTTTTCTTCTTTTCATGTTAATTCCTCCTAACATCCGCCCATATCTACAGCATTATTTCCGAAAAATACATCTTTCCATGAATTTATTTCATTCTGTACCTGATCACGCGAATAGCCTTTGCTTATCAGCAGTTTGGCAAGACCCGACAAAGCTACATGATGACCGCAGCCGCAGTTGCCCGTAGCCTGCAGCGTCTTGAAGCCGCAACACGGCATCTCAACGTCAAGCCCGACATAGCTTTTTATCTGCGTACCATCGAGGCTTATTGACTTGTCGTAGCCAAGGAGTTGATCGTAGCCGGTTTGCGTAAGAGGCACGCCATACTGATTTGCTGTTTTTTGCGTTGCATTTCCTGTTACCGTAGTCATGATTAAATATTGGTTAATTGCAACAACAATCACAAGCGCAGCTATCAGGACTGGAAGGATTTTGTTTGCACTGGTTTTATTTTTCTTTTTCATACTTCCAGATTGAATGAAACAGCTATTAAGACCTAAGGTGAAACTAGTTTCAGGGAAGTAGGGGCAATCTTTGAAAATTATAGATGCGAAAACCCAGCCTCCGCCTTTACTTACTTATTTTTCGCCACGACAACGTTTGTCATGCCGCGCCTTTTCCGTTCGACAAGTCCGCGGGCTTCCAGCTTGTCAAGAATACGCGTTATTTTTACCTTTGACATATTGGCTTTCTCCACGAGCTCGCTCTGAAAAATTGCATTCGAATCAGTTATGATATCATATATCTTCTTCTCCGCCGGCTCCAGGGACTTTACTGTTGCCGGCTGTTTTTTCACGCGCTTGACTGGAGACTGTTCAGGAAGTCTTTTAGTCATCACCAAAAGAACGCCCAGTATGAATATTATTGCGTCTATTGAAAATCCAAGGGAAGATTCCCATGGTATGTCCTTTTTGAACGGACATACCTCCGCTGGAAGTGTGCAGTCCTGATGGATGTACTGATTCAGCTTTTGTATGGACTGCGTTGAAGATAATAGTACAAAGAACAGCAACAGGGAAAGTACTATCAAGATTATGCCAGTGTACCTTACTGATATATTGATTTTCATTACAATTACCTCTTTTTCTTATTTTTAAATCTTCGAATTCCATCGTTTCTCAGACAGTAGTGTGGAATTCGGGATGTAAGAACCACTGTAATAATACAAGTGGCTTACATAAATTTAAAGAGACCGCCGTCTTCGTACAGTGGTTCTTCACATAGCCTTTTTCTGTTCATAATAGGAGATCTCTCAAATAAATGAACTTTAATATTACGAGATCTCCTTTATAGCAAACTCAACAAAAGTTCAAATATCATTGAGATTTGCTATAAGTATGTAATAGCTGCCTATGGTGCCTATTTACGTTAGATTACTTCCCATAAAAACGGAAAATAGGTTATGCAGGCCGGGCCCCAGACCCAGCACCAGTATCGCAAACTTTATGAGCCATTTTGTTTCATTGCTGCTTTCCTTTTCCACAAAATGTAATATGAGAAGAATAACAGCAGCTTTTATAGGAATGAAAAACCAGCCAGGCATCCGCGAGAAAAGGAACGACGTAAAGATGGACGATTCCCAGTAGCCGCCTATTACAGAAACCGCTACAAACGCTGTACTCGCATCCAATAAATGCGCAGCTATAATTTGCGAATTATAAGAACCCCGATTTTGGAAAATGTTAACCTTGGCATATTTTAGGATGCCATATAAAATTGCATAGCTTGCTGTGGCAACTAACAATATAATGGCAAGCGCTGCGGGGTTTTTTGCATTAACCAAAACGAGTATTAATGAGACGATTGCCAGCACAAGCCCGAAATACCTGATGAAATCTCTCCAAAAATACTTGGAAAATAGTATGCCTGTAAATGCCAGCGAAAAGATTATTATGTATATCATTGGCGTGACGAATAAAGCATGATACACTCCGAGAAATCCGAAGAAATTTATGTCCTGAAGGGCCCTCAGCACGCCGCCGAGAAATACAAATGGCAGCAGATCAATCCAAAGCCTTCTGTCAAGCTTTATTTCTATTTTCACAAGAACTTTGTATACAAGGAACAGTGCAATAATAAGCGCAACCGCGTAAGCTATCGTATTTACTAGGTTATAGCCGGTGTGCTCAAGCGTCGGACGGATGAAGTAGTCTTCAAAGAATCCCATATTACCAGCTCATAGATGCATGACAAAGGTCATTGCAGCATAAACTAAGACGATCACGGCTATCGCCGCCAGTATTTTCAGGTCAGATTTGCTCATAAAACCACCTAGCAGCATCCGCCGCTTTTATTAGTCGTCATGTTTCCCAGTTCCTGCTCGTACATTTCTGCGTGATCTTCACAGCAAAATGCTTTTTCAAACGTTCCTACGTAGCCTGGAACTTTCACGCTTCTTTTGACTTCAGAATTTTGCGCTATCCTCACTCTGCAAAACTCGCATTTTTTCTTGAATAAAGCAAGCATCTTATCACCTCTTTCTATTTAGCCAGTTGTAAATCCATGCAAGCAGGTACAAGCCGACGAATCCGCAAATGAATCCGTAGATCAGGCCAATGGCACTGCCTACAATGCTTATCGAATAGCCGGGATGCAAACTTCCGTATGCCGCAAGGAATTGACTGCCAAAGCTGCTTCCTGTAGCAGCAAGAGTCGTGACGAACAATGTCAGTCCCCATAAAATCCCACCTGCCAGACCAAGATTCCTTGCATTTAATTTTTCTGCCATCATGTCACCTCCCTTTTCTTTTTATATATGCAATGGTTTTCCATATAATTATGGCAAGGATAACTAATATTATCCCGATAACAACTTCTCCGGGAATCCAGCCAAGATATCTGGTTATTGCGTCGGTTGCATTTGATGTATATATGTTGAACATCGTCTGATAGGACGACTGCATGGCTAGCTGGCTTGTCTGTGCGAGATAGAGTATTACAATGCCCATGAACAGGAATACAGCACCTGATATCATGTCCGCCATCCTGACGCTTACCGTCCTGCCCGCTATCTTATACGATATCTGTCTCTTGAATATCCACAGTTTCTTGCTGAAATCGGACTTGTCTAGGAAGTAAGCGAGGAAGAAAAGCGGGATAACCATGCCAAGTACGTATGCAAGCGTGTATAGACCGCCTAACAAAACTGATCCCGGAAGAAGGGCCAACGCAAGCACGCCGGCAAGTACAGGAGCGCAGCAAAGGGTTGCGAATCCCGAGAATACACCCAGCCCGAATATCGAGTAAGCCCCGCTTACTTTATGTCCCGATATCTTAGGCGCGAATGGAAGCGAGAAATGACCTCCGAGGAGCAGGAACGAGCCGAGTAAGAGCAGGAAGGCGGCGCCGGCGATATACAGAACATTATGGTACTGGCTGAAAAACTGTCCGAGGCCTCCGATTCCTAGCCCCAGCGGGAGGAATACTGCCAGAAGCCCGAGGAAGAAAATAAATGTCATCAGGAAAATCGTGCGCTTTTGCCTGAATATGGATGCGAGATAAGCAGGCAGCAGGACTGTTATGCAGCACGGCGCGAACAGAGCAGCTATTCCTGCTATGAAAGCCGCCAGAAGGGAAGCAGTGATCAGAATTTCCATGCAGACCTACCCAAGTTTCTCCATCTCGGCGGCAAGCTTGTCATTGCGTATCGCCATGGCAGGGTCGTCCAGCGTATAACGTACGATCCCATCCTTATCAATGATAAAGTATGTATGTCCAGGGTAATTGCCCGGGTGCATGGAAGACTTGAGCGATAATACATCATATGCCGAAGAGACGGCTCTTGTACTATCAAACAAAATTTTCGCTTTCGAGAGTTTTGGCACCTGACTGACTATTTTTTCCCATTCACTTTTCTGATCCGCTAAAATAGAAAATGTTATAACATCGCCCGTGTCAAATCTTGCATCATTTCCAAGTGCAGCCATCTGGTCCCAGCACGCCGGATAGCACATGCTGCCCTCATTGAAGAATAGAACAACGGTCTTTCCTTTGTATTCGCTGAGCTTTACATTCGTGCCTTCAATGCTTTGCAGCGTGAAGTCAGGCGCTTTTTGTCCTACAGCCTGCCCGAAGGATATTTTACTTGCCGGGAATGCACTCGGGTTCTGCTTTGCGAGCTCTTCCCTTACAGTCGCCCTTTTAGATTCTACGATGGAATTTATTCCGTATTTCTCCGCGGCTTTTATCACGACTTCATCCTTGGAAATTCCTGTAGCTATCTGGGAATCGATGAATTTTATCATTTCGTCTGCCATGTCACAGCAAATGTTCTTTTTGTCAAGCACTTGGCCGCAGCACAAGCACAAGAACATGGAATAAATATCTTCAACCGGCGCAGACTCGGCTATAAGTTTCCCTGTAATGGTTTTGGGCATCTTAATCGCGTCTCCTGGCATCATGGAGTATGCAAAAAGTCCTCCTACAAATACCATCAGTATCACTGCAGTATAGATAATATTTCTTTTCTTGCTCATGTTTTATCATTCCTGGATTCCATCTTCTCACAAACCCACGGCTTTAGCCGTGGTATACAAAGAAGATGTGATGTGACGAATGAAATATAATTAATATATTCCTTAGCACCCACCTACACCGCTACTCTGCTGTCCGCCATTGGCATAGTACTCCGGGAAGAACATTTTGTTCCATTTAAGCGCCTCGTCAAGAATCTGCTGCTCGCTGTAGCCTTTCTGCAACAGCAATTTCACCAATCCCTGTATAGCGGCTCCGTGGCCGCATGGCGCACATCGCGATATGGCAGCCCCGCAGCACGGATGGTCAATGTACGGCTTGCCATTAGGATCATAGTCGATTAGTTTATTGTACTCTGCGTTCTGATCTGCCGACAGGCTTATAGAATCCCTGTAATTTAGCAGCGTCTGATAGCCGTTATTATCCAGAGGCACGCCATAATCGGATTCGCCCCCGGCTTGTACAACGAATGCCGTGGCTACAGAAGAGCTTGCTGATGATATAAGGTATTGGTTAACTCCTATGAGAGCGACCAATGCCACTATCATCAGCGTTATTACAAAATTCTTGTTTGAGTCCGAAAACATTTTTCCCGCCTCAGCAGCATCCGCCGCAACCTTTCTTTTTTTGTTTTCTACTTGCAGGTTTTTTCGCCATTGTTTTCACCTCACATAAATTCAGCAGCCGCCTATCTGCGCACCCGTATTACTTCCTTGTTTACTTCCTTGTCCTACTTGGTCCGGATGCATCTGCTGCATCATCTGGTCGTACTCAGACTGGCTGCTCGGTGACGCCTGGGCTGTTGTCAGCCCTGTTGTTTTGACATTATTTGTCAAGCCAACGAGCTGAACCGTTTGAAGGGCGACCGCAAGCAACGCAACAACAACGACCAAGACAAGTGCTGTGTCTCTTTTCATCATATCACCAATCACTTATAGAATGAAACAGCATATAGTGGTGTGTTACGAAACTAGTTTCAGTTAAAATATGTAGGCAGAATTAGAAACTGGTTACTGTTAGGTCAATAATACGATTATTTGTAGCTGTCTGCTATTTTTTCAGGTCTTTCAACAGTATCATGTTCGTCATGCCGCGCCTTCTGCGCTCTATCAGACCTTTGGCTTCAAGCTTGTCTAGTATTCTCGTAACTTTAACTTTGCCGAATCCGCTTTTTTCAACAACCTCGCTCTGAAACAAAGCGCCACCACCGCCAGCTATAATCTCATAAACCGATTTCTCATCCCCTTTAAGCTTCTTTTCATTTTCTTTTATCTTCTTTAGCATTTCTTTGCTTAGCTTCTCGGATCTCTGGACTTTAAACATGAGAAATGCGCCTGCGCCTGCAAGAAATATTACAGATGCTATGCCGATGTATGATTCCAGTGGTATGTGGCCTGTTATTGAGCACGCTTCATTCGCTGCATGCACGCACTGGGACATGCCTACCTCTGCCACCTTAAAGGAGAGCGGAACTATGATAAAAAGCAAAACAAGAGCAATAATTATTATCAGTAACCCAATATGTTTTGTTGTAATGTTCATTTGTCTATCACCGCTAAAGTGGATATCCCAAAGATTTCCATTCGTTTAAGCCATTTTTCAGGTTGTATATATTTGTGTAACCTTTTGATACTAAGTTTTTTGAAGCTACACCACTCATCGCGCCGCTTCTGCAATAAAGTACGATTTTAGCATTTTTGTCGGTTGGCAACTTATTCAGGTTACTGCTAAGTTCATCATAAGGTATGAAAATATCTGTGCCATTTATGTGCTTCTGCTCCGGCATGTGTACATCTACAAGGAGGAAATCTTTTTTGCTAAGCATATCGTTAAGTTCCGCGGATGAAATGTCGTAGTACCCGAATTCGTTCTTCATGGGGCTAATTTTCACTGTTCGCTGGCTTTGGTTGAGGTATATGAATGAGATCGCTAAAATCAAGAAAACAGCAATTAGAACTATCAGCAGCTTATTCATATTGTTACACCAGGTCCCATGAAAACACCCTTTCCTGGACGTCGTAGACATTTTTTATAATAAGCTTTATACTGGAAGGGTTCCCGGAAACTTTTGGAAATGTAAGAATCCCTTCCATGTGATGGCTGCCTGGCGCAGAGCCATCCCACGATACCGCATTATAAGTAATGCCATTGCTGTCTTCCAGCACAGAAACTTTGGCAACGTCAAAATCCAGTGAGCCCTGGTGCGTGTCGAATTTTATATCGAACTTCACGGGCACGCTTAAGGTAAAGTTTAGCGGCTTTGCAATAATTGTCAGCCCGTTGCCGCTGTTTGTCTTCTCAGGCAAAACAAGCTGGCTGCTGCTTTGCGGCGCCTGTGTCGCTGGCATGGTCATGAACAGGAATGAAATGATTAATATCGGAACGGAAATCACGACCAAAGCGTTTCTGAACTTTTTCATGTTGTATGCAAACAGCCCGCTGAAAAATGATTTTTTCCTATAAAGTCTATTGCTCTGGATTATGCCCAGGATAAAAAATATGCCGATCAGGTTAGAAAGTATCCCAAGAATAACAAAGAAGTTCTGGTATTGCGTCAGGAACAGTGCAAACGCCGTAAAGCCTATCAGCGGCAGTATGTCTGTTATATGATGCGCGCAGCAGGCAATCATTGAAACGGTCGAGACGCCCCCGCTTGCAGCAACGCCTTTCGATGACAGGGACTTGAGGCTGTGGTGTGTATAGGAGAAGAGCCCAACCTGTGCACCGAAGCCTGCAATCAGCGGAACCATGAGGTACCATATTGAAGCGAATTCTTCAAGGGCATGAGGGAAACCCTGAGCAATGCTAACTATTGCAAAATATATTGATGATAATGCTAAGCTTGCTATTATTCCATGGATTATGAACTTATTTTTTATCATTCATAGTCACCTTGTACCTCTTCAGAAGTGCGGAGTTCATAACCACAGTAAGCGAGCTTAACGCCATCGCAGCTGCGGCTATTATTGGGTTCAGAAAACCGAATGCGGCCAATGGTATTGCCGCAGTGTTGTAAGCAAAAGCCCAGAACATGTTCTGTTTGATTTTTTTCATTGTTGTCCTGCTAAGCTTTATACCTGTAACAACATCTCTTAAATCATCTTTTATCAGAATTATTCCGCCAGTTTCCTTTGCGACATCTGTGCCAGACCCAATGGCGATCCCTATATCAGCTTGAGCAAGTGCCGGCGCATCATTTATTCCGTCGCCAACCATTGCTACAACGTTGCCTTCTGCCTGTAGCTTCTTTACTACGTCAAGCTTTTCATGCGGCAGGACATTTGCGATAACTTTCTTTATCCCTATTTGCTTTGCTATTGCATTTGCTGTTCGCTCATTATCCCCTGTAAGCATTATTGATTCTATGCCAAGCGCTTCCAGCTGTTGCACTGCTTCTGCTGAATATTCTTTCAATGGATCGGCGATAGCAATAATCCCGAGAAGTTTTTTGTCCAATGCAGCAATTATTACGGTTTTTCCTTCTGATTCAAGTTTGCTGATTTTTTCCTCAAGTTCGGCTGTTTTTATGCCTTCTTTTGCCATCATTTTCCTGTTTCCTATAAAAATATTTTTCTCTCTCCACTTAGCTTCAATTCCATAGCCAGGTATTGCTTTGAATTTGTCAGCATCGGGCACATTGATATTCATGGAAGCTGCCTTTTTCATTATCGCATCTGCGAGCGGATGTTCAGAGCCTTTTTCTGCGATTGCTGCTACTTTCAATAATTCTATTTCATTATTGGATATTATGTCTGTAACTTCAGGTTCTCCCTTTGTCAGTGTACCTGTTTTGTCAAAAACCACTTTCCGCAGTTTGTGTGCGCGCTCAAGATATTCGCCTCCGCGTATCAGTATGCCTGCTTCTGCACCTTTTCCCACGCCTACCATTAGCGCTGCAGGTGTTGCTATTCCAAGTGCACAGGGACAGGAGATTATGAGGACGGCTACAAATGACAGCAGCCCCATTGTGAAATTTCCTGCAAGAAGCCACCAGCCCGCAAAAGAAAGGAGTGCAACCCCTATGACTGCAGGCACAAAGTAGGATGAAACCTTATCAGCAAGCCTTTGTATCGGCGCGCTTGAAGCCTGAGCCTCTTCTACCATTTTTACTATCTGCATAAGAGTTGTTTCAGAACCAACCTTTGTCGCTTTGAATTTTATCATGCCGTGTTTGTTAATAGTGGCGCCAATTACTTCATCCCCCTTTTTCTTTAGCACGGGTATGCTTTCGCCGGTTACCATTGACTGGTCTACAGAGCTTTCGCCTTCAATTACTATGCCATCAACTGGTATCTTTTCGCCAGGCCTTACGACCACGACCTCGCCTGCCATGATTTCCTCGGCAAGTATTTCTACCTCCTTTCCGTCTCTTATTACGTGCGCAGTTTTCGGCTTAAGGTCAAGCAGTTTTCTTACTGCAGCGGAAGTCCGTTTTTTTATGTAGTCTTCCATGAATTTTCCAAGAAGCACAAAGGCGATTATTACAGCAGAAACCTCAAAGTAGACATTCTTTTCTTCCACAGGCAGTATAGCCGGGAAAAAAATTACAAATGCGCTGTAAATGTATGCCGTGAGCGTTCCCATTGAAATAAGAAAATCCATATTCAGGCTCCTGTTTTTGAGCGCATTATAAGCGCCTTTGTAAAAAGTCCACCCCCCTATGAATTGTACCGGCGTGGTTATTATGAAAAGCCAGATCCCCCATGTGAAATAAGGCAGAAACGGAATCGGAACCCATGTAATAATTGAAACGCCTGCTGCAAGCGTAAACATCGCAATAACGCGCAATAGTGCAAGAATAAGGACACCGGACAAAGCTATTGTAACCCTTCTTTTCATGCTTCTGAGCTCTTCTTCGGGTGATTCGAACTTTCTTACGCACTCCTCGCTGCAAAAATAGTGGATTCTTCCGTCAAACTGCTTTTTTATCGAGCTTGTTTTACTTATTCGCATGCCGCATACAGGGTCAGTTGCAAATCCTTCGGACTCCGGAGCATTGAAAGAGGCCTTGTAACCCATGTTATTGATAATTTTAGCCAGATTTTGTTCATTTGTCTTTTCTGGGTTAAACTCGACAGATGCCCTGCCTGCAGCGTAGCTTACATTTGCATCTATCATACCGTTTTCTTTCTTGATTCTTCTTTTGATGTTCTGCGCGCAGGACGCACAGTGCATCCCATGTATTTCAATCGTGCATTTCTTTGTTTTGCCAGTCATTTTCATAACCTTGCATTGTTCATAGTCATTTTTAGTTTTTCTTCAACAGCAACCGCATTCAATTTTTCATTCTTGATAATTCCATAATTCATTTATTTCACCGCGTGCTTAATTATCAAAATATTACAGCTTTGATGCCTCTTGCACCATGCATAGCACTTGTCAGACCACTTCTTTTCCTTGTATCTCAGTCCGCATTTTTCACATGCATAATATTTTTCTTGGCTTTTCACGCATATCAGCCTTCTTTATGCTTTCCGTGCATGCTATGCATTCCCAAGTGCATGAGTATCATGGCGGCGATTAGAGCCGGGTAAAGGAAGCTTTTGTCCGCCAAAAAATACAAAGCAAAAAGCGCCGCTACTATCACAACTCCAGCAGCTGTTATTTTATTTTTCATTTTCATCGTCAGCAGCACCCACCGCTACTTTTCTTTTTCTGCTTCTTCGCCATGTTTCTCACCTCCGCTACACACTGTCAATCACTTTCTTTAATTTTTCCTCGGCTGCGACAGCAACCTCTTTCAGCTTGTTATTGCTAATCATTCTCATTGCAGACGTTGGCAGCACAGCCGAAACAAACGTCTTTCCTTTGTCCCTGTAAACAATCACGTTGCACGGCATCATGAGTCCTATTTCCTTTTCCGCAAGCAGTGCCTTGTGCGCGAAAGACGGATTGCACGCCCCTAAAATAATGTAGTCATCAAACTCTACTTCCAGTTTCTTTTTCAGCGTAGATTTGACGTCTATTTCCGTAAGGACGCCAAACCCCTCTTTCTGGAGCTCTTCTCTCGTTCTGCTTACTGCAGTTGCGAAATCCAACCTGACTTCTTTCGTATACCCACAGTCCATCTTCATCACCTTATATCTAATTTAGATATATCTATAATAGTTACATATTTAAGTTTATCATTTCTATAGTTAATATGAAAAACCAGTCAAGCATGTCAAAGTATTTTATACTGTCCGAACTCTCTAAACGAGAAATGCATGGTTACGAACTGATAACACGATTGGAAAAAATAATGGGAAAAAAGCCGAGCCCAAGCCAGATATACCCTGTCCTCGGCAGCATGAAATCCTTGGGCTATGTGGCTGTGCGCGTCAAGAACGTTGGGAGAAAAAAACTCAAGTACTACAAGCTCACCAATCACGGCTTGCAATTTTTCCGTGCGATGAACAAGAAGTTTGAGTTAATGATAAGGTCTGCACTCAAGGAAAAAATCAAGGTTTGTGCGCACTGCAGCTGCGAAATATGGAAGGGCGCTTATAGCAAAAATATTAGCGGCAAAAGGCTTTATTTTTGCTGTGTTTCCTGTGCTGGTTCGTATAAAGGTTAGACCCAATCAACTTTAGCAGATGTTTTGTCCTCAAGCTTCATCAAATAATTATATGTCTACAGAGATGTTATAGAGACTTCGTTGGACGCACAAATGTTTTATTGCAATGAATACGGTCTAATACTACGACCTTCAGGTAGTTTATATATATGCTGCATTCTTGCAAAAATACTGCGGTCTTCAGACAGCAGATATTTATATATTAACCATTACAAATAATGTAAAAGATAGAACAGAAAGGCGTCATGATGGAAACAATCTGGTACGAGGCTGTGGAAAGGTTTGATCAGCATAACAGGGGCAAACGTGGGATTAACGAATTATCAAAGCACAAATTAGGGCAACTAAAAAAACAAAAAGCCAAGAAAGAGCTGAAATTACGGTCAGCGGTGGTCGGCAGCTTGGCAGCTTTATCTATATTTGCCGCATTTGGAATCATCACAGTGCTTCTGCCGAATGACATTTTCATCAGGATGACTCCTGTTTATTTTTATGATTATATATTCCTTGTTCTGACTTCGGTACTTTCAGGCACGTACATAGGATTATGGTACTATATGAAAAAGACGCAGACGAAATGCAATTATGCCGCGACCGGCGGGGCTGTAGGCGGTTTCCTTTCTTTCGGCTGCGCAATCTGCAACAAGCTTCTGATTCTATTCCTGGGGCTTAGCGGCGTTGCAGCTTATTTTATGCCTATACAACCAATACTTGGCGTAATTAGCTTAATTCTCTTATCTTATGCTGTTTACACGCAATCTAAATTTATTTCAGGAGGCAAATTAAAATGAAGAAAAATGTCCCAATGACCTTGCTGTTTGCAGAAGTAGTTTTTGCATCGGGTGATCTCAAGTGAGCGAATTTAAGTGTAACGAATGCAAAAGAAATTTCTCTTCTCAAGAAGGTCTGAACCAGCACAACATGGACAAGCACGGCATTGGAATTCAGTCTAAGCATGAAATTAGGCATGTGAAGAAGCAGGAAAAAGAAAAACAATTTGAGCTTGAAAAAAAGACAGCCGCACGCTCAAAACTATTGAAACGGGGCGTATACATATCGATTCCGGTGATTCTTGTAGCCGCTGCATTTGTCTTTATTTCTTCGCGACCTCTTACGGCAGATATAGTTAGTACAGTCTCTGCAGATGACATTCCAAAGGACCCGATACACTGGCACCCGGCTCTGGAAATAATAATTAATGGGCAGCAGCAAGTTATACCTTCCAATATTGGGCTTACAGGAGCCCACCAGCCTGTTCACACTCACGACAGTACTGGCGTTCTTCATTACGAAATCAATAATCCAACGCCTGAAAACATGCCACTGCGTTATTTTTTTGACAGGGTATGGAGAAAGCAGTTCAACAGCACATGCATATTGAATTATTGCAATGGCAGTTCTGGAAATGTAAAAATGTTTGTCAATGGGCGGGAAAATTTTGATTTTGATAATTACATACCCAAAGATAAAGACCAGATAAAGATAGAATACAGCTAATAATTTTTTAATGTATTTTTTCATTCGTCTTTGAAGAATCATAATTTATTATTGCCTTTTCAGTTGCATAATTAACCGTTGAGAACAATAAGCCTCTGGTCTTGTTTAGTTTCTTCTCTATAGTTTTTGCACATTTGGCGCAGTGCATGCCAGAGATTCCTGTAACGAATGTGGCGGGTTTTATTTTAGTCTTCATAGAGTTTCACCCCGACGCATGAAAATCAGAACTACTGCGCGCCAGGTCCCCAGTCCAGCTTTGCCCCTGTCTTGCCTTCCAGTTTCATTATGTAATTATAAGCGCTAAGGCCTGTTCTGGCTCCTTCACCGGCAGAAATTATGGTCTGCTTGTATGGCACATTTGTCAGGTCTCCTGCAGCAAATATGCCTGGATAGTCTGTCTCTCCTGAGTTGTTGACGACTATTTCATTTGATTCGTTGATCGTCACAAATTCTTTTACAAAACCCGTATCTATTATGTATCCAATCTCAACAAAAACGCCGTTCAGTTCTATCTCCCGGCGCTCCTTTGTGTTGACATTTTCAACCACAAGGGATTTTACAAATTTGTCGCCCTTTATCTCTGTGGGTATGGCGTTAAGGACGAATTCTATTTTCGGGTTTGATTTTATTCTGTTTAGCGTCATTTCATCTGCGCGGAAAGCGTCGCGCCTGTGAATAAGATAGACTTTCGTTGCAAAGCTTGCAAGCAGCTCTGCTGCCTCTACAGCCGAATTCCCGCCGCCCACTACTGCAGCTATTTTATTTTTAAAAATAGGAGCGTCACATGTACTGCATGTAGAGACGCCGCGTCCTATGAATTTGTCCTCGCCCGGTATGTCCAGGCTTCGCGGCACCTTTCCGTAGGCAAGAATAAGAGCCTTGCTTTCGTATTTTTCCCCGTTCGTAAGGTGAACAAGAAAACCGCGGTCGGATTTTTCCAGTTTATTTACCTTGCCGTATACAAATTCTGCGCCGAAATGCTTTGCCTGTGCTTCGAATATTTGCATAAGCTTGGGTCCGCTTGGATAGCCAGGAGTTTCACTGAAGTATCCGGGATAATTTTCTATGTGACGTGTAAGGAGTGTCTGTCCTCCTACATCTACTGTTATCACGAGGGTCTTGAGATTTTTTCTGCAGGTATATATGGCTGAGGTAAGGCCCGCAGGTCCTCCGCCAATTATTATTACATCATAATTTGTCATAACTATCTATTTCTGACGTAATGTATTAAAACAGACCGAGAAGATAAAGAACCGCGACCAGCACAAGCTGATGTGTAAGGTAAATCAGCAGCGAATGTCTTCCAAGAACGCAGAAAAAGCGCGAGCCGCGAGGTTGCGTCTTTATTTTGCTTTTGCCATCTTTGTACCTATTTTTACCCAAGGACATTCC
>JBAZQV010000018.1:0-15796 GCA_041645025.1 Candidatus Aenigmatarchaeota archaeon | reverse complement strand
CAACCTCTAGCTCAGGCGGAAATACTATTTGCATCTGATTGCTGTCTATTTGGGAATTTACCAATGTGCCAGAGCCGCGATTCTTTATGGTGAAGAACATTACTGTTTCAGGCTGGCTAGTGCTGATAGGCCCGCTACTGCCGGAAAGTATGTAGGGCGCACCCTGCAGTTCGACATCAATCTGGACAGGACCTGACCCATAGGATTTGGTTGTGAACAGATTTGCCTTGTCGCCGCTGCGCTGTCTTTTCACTATTTCGTCAGTGGAAATTGCAGACACTATGTAGTTCAGAGAACCGTCAAACTCATATGTTGCTTTGAAATTTAATTTTGTATCTGTCTTTATGTTTTTTATGTCATTCGAAGAAGGCGTCATGAGCGTAAATGTTATCGGCTTCTCCTCACCTGGGAGTATTATGCATCCTTCGGCGCCGCACTGGTCAGGAATGCAGTAGCGCTGCGGGGCCGGTGCTTGAGCACCTTGACGGGTTTCCTGAGGAAGGCATGTTCCAATATTTACATCACAGTAGGTGTATCCAGATGCCACATAAAGATTGCATAAAGTTCCGGCAGAATTGCGCATCGTGGGCGCGTTGAACAAATCAATGCGGACGTTCTTCACGTCCTTTAGTTTGTCCTTGTTTTCTACTATAAAGGAAAGCGTCAGTTGCTGGTCCGGCAGAAGCGGCGATTTTGGTATGGTCAGGATATCCTTGACTACGACAACGTCTTGGACGCCATTCTGCACGACAGTTTGCTGGATATTTATGACATCGCCACCGAAAATAGACCCAAGTCCTGCGCAGCCGCTAATTAAAACCAAGACAAATAAGGCAAGCGGTATGTAGATTTTTTTACTATTCATAAGGGCATCCCTGCACTGTTGTCAAATATAATTAGTCTATGATTTTCCTTCATATTAAAGCATTACAATAAGTGAAATGCCCAATCTGGGTTGTGTAATTTTTTGGAGGTTATCAAGGCTTTAAAACTCTTAAGCGAAGAAATCCTTACGGTGATTATAATCATGCAGGATTTTTTCCGAAGGTATTTTATTGACCCTGTTATGCAGGGCACCGGTTACAATATTTACAATACGCTTGTCTATGCTCTGCTACTGGTAATAGCTGTTTTTGCCACTTACAAACTTCTCAAAAAGATGAAAATTACCATAGACAATAAGTTCGCCATAGGTATTCTGCCTTACGTAATTCTTGGCGGCTTACTAAGGGCGCTGGAAGACGCATATTCGTATGGATTCTGGTTCAAGTCACCGATAATCTACATAGTAATTTTTGCAGTCGCTTTTGTGGCGCTGTTTGCCTCGAAAATAATAGAAATGCTAAGCGCAAAGCGCGGGCGTGTGATTGATTATCATATAATTTGGGCATGTGTCGGTTTTGCCATCGTGCTTGTATTTTTGACGCAGGTAACTGTAAAAAGTTCCTTCGCCTTTGCTGCCATATTCATCCTCTCGTTTTTCTGGGCAGTTCTCCTGATATTTTTGAAAAAGCTAAGCTGCAGGCGATTGGAGGGCGCGTCTAAACTTAGAAAATCAATAGCGTCTTTGTTCAGCTGGGAAAACACGTCGCTGCTTGGCGTGCATATGTTTGATGCCACCACTACTTTCACAGCAATACAATATTTCCCATATTTTGAACAGCATGTGCTGCCTTCTTTTCTGATAAGCATCTTTGGCCCGGCAGTCATGTTTGTGCTGAAGTTTGCTGTCGTTTCTATCGTATTATACGTGCTGGACAAGGAGCTTTCCAAAGAACAGGAAAAGAAAAAGTTCATCAAGATTGTTATACTTATATTAGGTTTAGCGCCTGGCCTGAGAAACTTCTTCAGACTTGTCATGGGCGTGTAGGTAAGCTTATATATTCTTACAATAAGAAAGTAAGATAGTAAGGTGATAGCATGACTGTAGAAACCGTGAAGATGTCTTCAAAGGGCCAGATAGTGATACCGCAGGACATACGCGAGGAAATAAGAGCTGAAGAGGGGACTGTCTTTGCGATAGCCGGCAGCGGTGACACGTTGATATTGAAGAGAATCAACATGCCGTCCAAGGAAGATATAATAAAGAACCTCGATAGAATTTCCAAGGAAAACCAGAGAAGGCTGCAAAAAATGGGAATAAAAGAAAGCGATATACCGAAGATTGTTGAGAGGTCGAGGAGAAAATAGCATACGACTTGTCTTCGACACAAATATTCTCCTGTCATCAACGCTCTGGCATGAAAGCGTTTCTAGAAAGACATTATCAAAAGCCGTTGAGAATTCGCATGAAATATTTTCGTCGCCGGAAATCATTGCGGAATATCAAAATGTGCTTAGGCGGGACTTTTCCTACAGCAATGAAGAAATACATGGCCTGACATTATTCCTTTTTTCCTTTCTGAACATAATTGGACCAAAAGAAAAATTATACATTGTAAAAGAAGATCCTGACGACGATAAAATTCTTGAGTGCGCCATAGCTTCGTCTGCAGATTTCATAGTAACGTACGACAAACATCTGCTTAGACTGAAAGAATTCGGCAAAATAAGAATAATTACTCCAGAAGAAACAATCAAAATTATATAATTTATCTGATAGTTTTATTTTCATTCTGCTTCTTGATTGAGAAATTTCTTCAGGCTTGTCATGGGCGTCTAAGCAAGAACACAGATTCTATTACAATCTTTTACCAATGAAACCTGTATCTGTTGTTTCCAATATGGCCAGTCATGAGAATAAATTGTGGGGAAGTCTATCTCTTTATATTCGTGAGGAATTCCTTTTGCAGTTAAAACTTGGTCAAGCTGCCTGCTAGAACTAAGATAAAATGGGATGAGGTCATTAGAACTGTGGTCGAAATATATCGATAATCCAGAATTCTTTACTTTTTGCCAGTCGGCATCTGTCATTTCATCAATAAGATAGTCGTAACGACCGCTATGGCCTGCAACAGAAGAAAATATATCCGTATGCATAAATCCCAACCTCATAGCACCCCTGGCACCAAGAGAAAGCCCACCTATTGCCCTATGTCCGCTGTCTGGTATTGTATGGTATTTAGAATCTATTTCACTTATCAAATCCTTTACAATGTAATTTTCATAGTCACCGCATGAAAATATCCAGCTTCCGCTACAGCCATTTTCATAGGCGGTGTTGTCCCCATCCGGCATTACAAGTATCATTTCACTTGTCTTGCCTTGCGAAAGCAAATTATTGAAAGAATTGACTATGTCTCCTTTTTCTATCCAGTCGTTCTCGTCTCCCCATAACCCGTTCAACAAGTATACAACCGGATATCGCTTATTTTGATTTGTATTGTACGAAGGTGGGAGGTAGATGTTATAAAATTTATTTTTGCCCAAAGACGGACTATAAAACTGGGCACGATTCGCACTTCCTGCTACAAGATTTCCTGTTATTAACCTACTATCTGAAGAAGAATATATGTCATCTATTATAGCCTGGAATCTGCTGACATCCTGACTGTTAACACTTCCAACATAATTGGCATGTGCTGTATCACACCCAGTTCCAACATACGCCCGCAGAGCAGCATCCCATCCTGTGTAGGTCGTGCGCACTGAGCCACACCTGAAATTTATGCCTCTGGAACCGTAAATATTCTTCAACGATATCAAATATCTTATTCCCATCCTTACATTACAGTCAAGATTGTATGCTGTGTTGCCGTTACATCTTGCAGCTGACTTTATATTGCAATCAAGTTTGTATCTGGATTGGGAGCAAAGGCCTGACTCGGAAGCAGAATACCAGACAGGATGGGCATTGCGGTTCAGCTGCATGGCACCGGTGCTTGTGCCGTCAAAGCTTACTAAAACCCTGCTGTTGTCGCACGACAAGCCACTATCAACGCATCCTGTTTTGTCTGTGTTGTGTGCAGGGTCCTGGCAGCAGTGCCTGAACTGACTCTCTTGGGTAATCAGTCTCAGGAATATCACAGATTCGTCCTTGCTGACTCCTGCTTCTTTCGCAGCCATGATTGCTCTTCTTGCTATATCACCTGTCAAGGTAACTGGAGCGGACGGTCCTGTAGGCGCAGCTACAGTTGCTTCCTTGCACATGCCATCAGTAACATCTAGACTGCTTCCTCTAAGCTTTTCGTTGACCTCTATAACCTTCGGGCTTACCGCAGTCGAATCCCAATCGCATGCAAGGTTACATCTTATGGATTCGTCTTCGCAGTCGCCTTTTGTCAAAAACCTTGAACAATCCATGTCGCTGCTACAAGCGTGGCATCTGTAACCTAAGTAGCTTACAGGCAATGCACCAGCTGGTTTGTCACTGAATTCATACCAGCAGGTTCCAACTTGTCCTTTGGTCGAATCAATATTTGTTAATCTGTCACAATCATCAGGTGTGCATCTTTCAAATGCGCCCTGACCACATTTGTTGCACTCGCTTTCGTAAGGATTAAATAATATGCCAATCTGCGGCGTAATAGGAATCTGCTTCTTCTTGGTGAGCACGAAAGTGTAGTCAGGCATCTCTGCTGTAACGAGATCTGTCTTTACGTCGTCCACATCAGCAGCTGTGAAGTCGCACAGGAACGCGAAGATGGAGCGGAATTCATAAGGCAGCACAGTTATGTCCTCGGGAACTGTATATTCAACTACCTCTTTTCCTTCGGTAGCGGGATTATTTGTGACGTGTGAATTTCCACACTGCAATCCATATCCAACGCTGCTGGGCATTGTTATATTTATCTTCGTGCCGCGCGGCATGAATATCTTGCTCTCGTCACGCGTATTCGAGACGGAAACAAGCAGCAGGGATCTTTGATTGGCCATAAGCGGCTGCGGGCCGACATTAAGCGAGAGCTGCGCAGGGCTGGACTTCGTGACAGCTATAACGTTCTTGAAAATGTTTTCATTATTCTGGATGCGCCTGTTCACTTCAGACTGGTTCATCACCTCGACAAAAAGCGAGCTGGATGTGGAATAGCGGTAGCTCATGTTGAATAAAACATCTGCGAGCCGCGTTTCGCCCTCGCGGCCTGACTGGCCAAGCGCAATGAAACCGCGCACGTTCATAGAAACTGCGTCGCCGCGCTCCATTTTGCCGCTGACTGGCGTTATGTTGTAGGCGCTCCTGCCTGATCCCAGTGATATTATGTTTCTGGATTCTGATGGTTTGGCATTATTGGAATCACACCACTGGTTGCAACCAAGTGAAAGTATTATATCCTTGGCCGGCTCTTTTATCGAGCCGTCATTCTTTATTACAGCGGTCAGCGCAAACTCCATGCCTCCAGGAACGCTCGGCGGCAGAGCCTCAAGCATAGTCACCTCTATTCCCTTGGGGAAATCTATGGGATGCTCGGGCCGCACATTGACCAACTGCTGGCGCGCATACCATGCTGTTGGGTTTGTGGCAAGGAGCCACACGTCACTGATTGCATTAGAAACAGCACGGTAGGCTATTTCGACGGGCGTCTTGACCTGGTCAAGCGCCTGCTGATAGTAAGCTGAATAGGGACCAAGGGCTGCGTAAGCGAATATCAAGACTATCACTCCGCCCTGCAAAACAGTTTTCCATCCACCTGTCTGATAGAACTGCATTATTCCCAGGAAGCCGAGGATAGCCCAAATTATCCAAAACCAGAACGTGTCCATGAATGACCAGTTCAGCGCGCCTAAAGCAATGAGGAGCAGCATAGCGCTATAGCCTATAACCGCGCCGGATGACAGATGGGTTACCCAATCCAGGGGCTTGAAGGAATCGGAAAAGTTCAATATGAATGTGAAAGCTGCGCCAATCAACGGGAATATCCACAAGTATGTCAGGTTGTAGCCGACATATGTCAATACGAAGAAAAATTGCAGCAGCGCGAAGACTGACATGATGGTCCATGGCCCGAAGATGAAGCTGACTGTGTTGTAAAGGACATTTTCGCCGAAAGCTCCAAAGGTTTCTGCACCGCGTGACAGATTTCCAAGGCCGCGCATAAGTGCATGGGTCATTGTACGACCGCGGTTCACAAAGTCTTCTGTGAGCACATCTGTATACGCATCCAGTTCTGTTCTAAGTTCGTTTTCATCCGTGGAGTTGATGGTCATTCTATAGCGACGGGCAAGCATCGTTGCGATTGTTTGTGATCTGCCCTTCAAGTATGTTCTCAGATGAGTTGTTGCTGATTCGACGTCCTTCTTGAAATCCTCAAAATACGCATCCCGTGCTTTCAGATAAAGTTCCAGAGCCTGGCTGGAGTCACGCAGAGCAACATTCCCTGCCAGGGCACCATCTGGAGCTGCAAGACGAGCAGCAGTATTCAGCGTATCCTGGTCATTCATGCGCAGAAATGCATTTCTAATACCTGCCTGCCGTGCATTTTGTATGAGTATTCTTCTGAGCTGGGCCCTTGCCGCTATTGCACGCCCACGAAGCGTTCTCAGTTCACGCGCACGTATTGCATAATCCTGATTAATCCGATCGAATAATTTAGAATATTGTGCTTTTGCGTACTTGTTCAGAATTCGTTTTCCTTTGTTAATTGCTGCGAGCATGTAGGGATCCTGTTTCAGTTTCCTTCTTTCCACGTCCCTGCTTATGCGTCCGCGGGTGCCTGACATGCCCAATGCACTTGCCAGCTTTCCGCCTACGCCACTGCCTGCGCCTCTGAAGGTAGGCGTAGCAGCTCCTCTTTGATATTTGTATACGCCTGCCTTGCGCTCATCTTCTATCTGTTTTTTCAAGGCTTCAGAGCGCTCATAATCTTGAGAATAATAGGCAACCAATTTAATTCTGCCGTGCACAAACACTTCTACAACATTATCCCAATAGGTGACTACGCCGCGGCGCATGGAGCGAACGAAGCGTTCATCATTTAAGGATTCCTTTCCACCCTCCTCTCTAGCCTTCTGTATAATATCATATATCTCTCGCTGGGTGCCGAGGTCGTCAAACCTAGTTATCTCCCATCTATCGAACGTGGGTCTTTTTCCCTCTTCTGCAGCTTTTTTGATTTCCTCGTTTCTTTCTACATCTTTGTCTGCTGTAAATCTATACCAGCCTCTTGGCAAATCCAAATAAAATTCCGTATAAGTATTTCTATCTACAATACCAAGACCTGTCCTATTATCATATTCAAGATTCCCTGCGTTTAATTGCACGCCGACAAAAGTGCGTGGATTTGTAGTTACAGGACTTCCAGGTCGGCCCATTTCATTACGGCGTATGGCTCTTTGACCTTGTAATCTTGTAGCCAAATATTGAGTAACGCGCTGCAAACCAAAAGGAACTGGCTGGCCATTTCTTAGTTCTGCTGATCTCCATTCATCCAGTGTGTGCCAATCTGCATCTAATTCGTAATATGCATCGACTATTATATTTGATAATGCAGCTCTTCGTCTATTGTCTGCTATTCCTTCTGTCTGTAATTCGCCATTCACATACTGAACCGCAGCAGGTCTATTAGGAGGCGCTGGTGGGGCTGTAATAAAGAGCGTGAACGCATTGATAAGCACTATTATAGGAGCCAGCGGAGGCAGAGCAGGTGGCGGCGGAGCCATAGCAGCTACCGGGTTTCTCAATACATCGCTAAATCTTTTGGCTACCTTTAGAGTTGCTTTAACTTCGAAAGACGTTTTTGGCACGCCACCCAAATATTCTGCAATTTTTTCATCTGTCAAAGATTTTGGTAATTTCTGTTTAGCCTCTACCTTTACGTGCACGTCCTGCGATGGGAACGAATCTACGATGACTTTAGCCATTGGTCGTTGTGGTGGCTGAGGCGGCTCTTCGTGAGGCGGCAGGAGTGGTGGCTCTTGATGCGGAGGTAAAAGTGGCGGATTCCATGGTGGTAGTTGTGGTGGCTCGGGATGTGGTGGCAAGAGTATTGGTTGTGGGTGTGGTGGCAATAGTGGCTGTTCTGGATGTGGGGGTAAGAGTCTCTGTTCCGGGCCGGGAGGTAATAATTTACGTTCAGGAGCTGGTGGAAGTTGCGGATACTCAGGTCCGGGGGGGAGTTGCGGATATTCGGGAGCCGGTGGTAAAAGCTTGCGCTCTGAGGCTGGGGGAAACAATTTTCTCTCTGGAGCTGGGGGTAAGAGTTTGCGCTCTGATTCTTCTGGATTTTCGCGCTCGAGAGGAATGTATTCAAGCTCTTTGTATGTAATTGGTTTATTGCCGGCTTTTGAAGAGAAAAGGGCGACATAATAGCTCCCTTTATCATAAATTACTTTTATGATATCGATCGGGTATTTTGTATCTTTTTTTGGAGGTCCAAATACAATCCCCTCGTCCCTTTCTCCAGGCATTCCTATTCTTACCGGCGCTATCTTCAATTTCTTGCCTATAATTCCTTCTTCCAGGTTTAGTTGTTCCGTGAATCTGAAACCTTTTTGAGCGAGCAATTTTTCTAATGCTATGGTTTCTTCGGGTTTTAATTCCTCTTTTTTTGCCATATACACACCAAAGGTAAACAGAGCTAATGCTATTTCCGAGTTCTCTGTTTAACTTATGGATTTGGTCGTAATAAAAAGATTTTTATAGAATCAGTTAATAATAATAAATCATTTTCAGGTCCTGAAGTACGATAATGGTGGTATTGCCAATTTCATGTTCTCGGAAAGAATGTTGCTTTCCGTATCTAATCCGTTATACACTGCCAGCTTTGACCATGCATCACGTCTGCCTAAATAATTGGCAGAGACCTCTTCAAGGTCGGTTCCTTTTTTAAGCACTACATAATCCACAGGTCCTACAGAATATTGCCTAATAGGTTTGTCTACATTTTCATGTCCAGCAAAATACTCTTGTGATGGCATTGCAAGATCTGTATCATGTTCGAGTTTAGGCTCAGTTAATCCATTGTACTCTGCTAATCTTTGCCATGTTTCCTCAGAACCATAGTAATATGATGCTACATCTCTTAGATCTGTACCCGTACTAAAATATATTGTAATAATCTGATCATCATCTGTAGATGTCGGCGGATTTTCTTCTCGTACATTTCTACTTGTATCTGGTTTTTCATCATTCCCAATATGTGACATTTTTGAGCAATACCCAAAAGCCTCTTCAACGCCAAGCCCAGCGCTGACTGCTTCGTTATACAGGTCTATCAGGTTATCGTAATTTATCCCAGCATTTCTATAGAATGTCTTCACGTCTTCATCTGGATTGGTCCTTACCGAGTCATTAAATCTTATCTGATCGTCCGTAGGTTTTTGAGTTAAGACCTGTGTCGAGTATGATCTTACCCTATCACTAACAACCTCTTCTATTGGTTTTCTTGGCACTTCGTAATTTACTAAAAAATGGCGATAAATATTTTTATCTTCCCTGCCTAATATTTTGCCATCCTCAAAAGTTATAAAAACCGGAATGTCTGCAACTTCGTATGTGCCTATAATTCTTTCTTTACTAAGTTGTTCAGACCTTTCTTTAGGAATAAAAGTCATACGACCAAAAAGAGCGTTTATATCCGATGTGTCATTTGCTATTGGTTCTGCTGTAGCTGTTGCCATATTTAATCACCCTATATCTGGCCTCTATACTGTTGTCCCAATACTCTTACAGCACCGGCTGGAGCAGCAGGTGGTTGTGGAAGCGGTGGCTGAGCATTAGCAGCAGCTATTCCCTGCCTAAACGTAACTTCTGCAGGCGTTTCTGTCCTGAATGTTCTGCGTCTTTGTCTTGCAAAATCATAGTGCATATCTTCTACTATGTTAAGGCCTAAATTGCTAATAGCCGCGGTTGCACTACCTGCAGCAAGCGCAGATCCATAATCTAGCAAATGTCTGATAGAATCATGAAATCCCATATATTTTGAGAAAGCGTCCGAAGCCTGATAAGTTTCGTAACCGGCAAATATACCGGCTCCTACAGGCACGGCCCATTTTGCAAATTCCCAAGCTGTGTTTAGACATGCAGTTAGCCAAGGAGTTACTCCAGGCGCTACGTTATCCAGTTTGTCCATAACTCCGGAAGGTCCATAGTGGTAAGGCATAGTTATCACGCATTACATTTGATTTACTACTTATTAGTGGTAGAAAAGTATTTAAAGGTTCCTTTTGACCTTAGAAATCTTTTCCGAATTCCTTTCTTAAGAGGAATATCTGCTTTTCATGCGCGGGCAGCTGGTTGACGTGCTCAAGGAGCTGCTTCTCGAGCCGGCGAATCTCTGTTTTTGCGGCATCATGGGTGACTCTTTTCATCTGATGGAGCAGTTTTATCCTTTCTATGTCGCGCTCGATGGCCAGAATGTTAGAATGAACAGACATGATTATAATTTGTCTTAATCTGTATAAAGAACTAACCGCTAGACTTGGACATTAAGGGTCTAGCTAACTTTATATACTTGTTTAACAAGTTATACATTATGGGCAAAATAACTGCCATAAGAGACCTGGATGAAGAGACATTCAGAAAATTGAGGGCCGTAGCCGTAGAGGAAAATATGAAGGTGGGCGATGTCATGAACAACGCCATGAAGAAATGGCTTGCCGAGAAGGAGAAGCGTAAGGAACATGATTCAAGATTTTTGATTGAAATATGCGGCATAATAAAACCCGGCAAAAAAGTGCGGTGGAGCGAGGAAGTGGATGAAATTCTGTACGGGTGAAAAAATGATATTCTTGGATACAAGTTTTTTAGTGGCGCTTGGAGTTGACGCAGACAGTAACCATAAAAATGCCGTTGAGCTGATGAATAGGATACTTGAAGGCAAAGCCGGCGAAACAGTGATTTCTGATTACATATTTGACGAAACAGTGACCATTACATACAGCAAAACCAAGAACCTGGAAAAGGCAACCAAACTTGGCACTAGTCTGAAAAAATCTGTTTTAATTAAACTGAACGATAAGGATTTCGAAGAAACGTGGGAACTATTCAAAAAGCAGGCGGATACAAAATTGAGCTTTACAGACTGCAGCAGCTTGGTTATTATGAAAAGGCTGGGTATTAAAAATATAGCCACATTTGACGAGGATTTCAAAAAAATAAGGGAAATTAATGTGAATTTATAGTTACAGATCTTTCTGGCATATTATTTCTATCTAGCCCATCTCACTAATTCCCACGTCTTTGCATATTTTCTTAACAAGAAAATCATTAATCTCTGCGTGGCGCGGGACAGAAGATGTTCTTTTTGTAACCGGGTTATAGAAAATCGTATGCCTCGAGCCTTCTCTCAACAATACACAACCATTAGAAATTAGATGATCTAAAAGTTTTCTTCTTTTCATCAAAGATCTATTGATATTTTTTCCTTTAATACATCATCGCCAGTAAGCTCTTTTTCTGCCATTTCACGATTTACTTCAAGAATCAGTCTCAGCGCGTCGAGCAAGTTTTCTTTAGTCTCTTTTAGGTCCACGCCCTGTGTATTAACGCCGGGTATTTCCTCTACGTAAGCTATATACCCTTCTTTTACCTTCCTGTAAACAGCTGTAAGACCGCTTATCTTTTCTTTCTTCATATAAAACACCTATTGCTATTATTTCTCAATAGCTTATAGCTGACCAACTTAATGTTCAACATATTATCTAAGTTGGTCACATATAGTTAACCAAGGTAATATCCAGATTACTTAGTTAACTATAAATTGTTATAGGTATCCGAATTCTGATATTACACCAAAAATGTTAAAACCTAGTTCACTGCTTGTTTTTCCCTTATCTTATTCCGCAGATCATTTATCAAATCCGTGTGTTGCTTGCGGTTTGGGTCATACACATAATCAGCGGGATTATAACAGGAGGCTGTTTCCCGGGTTTTTGTACCATCTCTGTTTCTCACCGTGCAGCTAACGGTAAACAAATATTTTTTGTGGAGATTAAAATCAGTTCTTTCTGTTCTAAACCAGTATGGCGCAAGCCTTTCAGCGCCATTCAAATCCTCAAACCATGTTGTAGGCAAATACCATACCATATGTTTTCAACTCCATTATTGCATTGGACAAAAAGTGTTTTACAATCTGGCAGCGAAGTTCTGGATGTTGAAGGCAGCGCCGTCCAATGGCTTTACTGTAAGGACATTGAGGCCAGGGCGCAGGCCGTTCTTTTCTACGTCAAGCTGGAAAAAGCCAAGCTCAAGCTTCACATATTCGTTAAGCAACTCAACGTTGTTGTTGGTTATCCTGACAGAATAACCGCCTGGGCTGAATATGTCAACGACGTCAAACATTATGTGGGCGTCTGTTATCTTGTTATATTCTGTCTGGGTAAGGTTGATATCAACCACCAGATCTTTCTCTGCGCGTGTCATTCTTGTAAGAGCTATTGTGGCGCGACCAGAGAATTTTGAATCCTCAAGCGCATCAAATATCATCATGTTTGTGTCACTGAAATGGGAGCCGTCAAGGTATATGGACTGTCTGCTATTCACGGCGCCATTATAAACAGTGTTACCGTTTAGCCTTAGGAGAAGTGAGCCTGCGTTCTCATTGAGGCTGAAATCTATGCGAGCTCCTGTAACTTTCTGCGAATCCTTTAACTTGAAGGTAAAGGTGCTAATATCACGTGGGTAATTATTTGCTGTTATTTTAATATCCCCGAGCTCGTAGATCGTTGGCGCCCATATTCTCCATTCAGAATTACCAGCCTCTATCTCTACATGTTCGCCTGATCCTACAGAGAATTCGTAGTTGCCAACATTCATAGGCGTATTAACAGCAACTTTTCCGTCAACCCTTATTATCAGTGGCCCATAACCGTTTGTGTTTGTAACGTCAAAACTAACATAAATCAACTGGGATTTGCCAACGTCGGCCTTTATGGATGTAACACCAAACATGAGACCACTAGTTGTTTTACGGGCACCAAGATTGTATACGCCGGTTTCAAGGAAATTGTTTGCATCAAAACTTGCATACAGAGTCTCAACATCTTCGAAGTTTGCTGTACCAACAAACATTGGACTTGTAAAGCCACCAAAAGACATTCCCGTAGAGTAACCTGTGGTGCCAAAACCGGTGCCGAAGCCAAATACAGTCATAAGTATTGCTATTATAACCAGTCCTGCTACCAGGAAATATACAAATTCGTCTGCCATTTTTCAATTACCTCTGTAATGTTACTACCTTCTAGTAAATATGATAGAAAGATTTAAAAAGGTTGCTATAAGTCCCTTTTTTAAAAAGAAAGTGGCTTGCGGTCAAAGAAATATGTTACATTTCTTAAATGCGAGGGGGCGGATTCGAACCGCCGAACGGACTAACCGACAAGATCTTGAGTATCGCAATCATCTAAACTTCTTTGGAAAAGAAGTTTAATCAAGAAACTTCATTTCTTTCAGAGTTTATCTTAACTCAATGGTTAGATGTCCTTGCGCCTTTTTCTGGAACCCTTTCTGTGCTGGTTTTACGCCAGCGCTTTTTTGAAAAGGGCTGACCAGACTTGGCTACCCTCGCATTATCTTTATTTTGCGCCTTTGATTTATATAGTCTATATGTGTAAACATACAAATGTTTAAATAAATAAACATAGATAAACATAGTATGACAACAAAAACAATAACCGTCACGAATGACGCATACGAAGCCCTGAAGTATATGAAAGGTCCGAATGAAAGTTTTAGCGACACTATTCTAAGAGTAGCCAAACGCAAACCGCTGAGTCACTTCTACGGTGCTCTAAGCAAGGAAAGCGCTGACAAGCTGGAAAAAAGTGTGAAAGAAATAAGGAAACTTCACAGAGAGAGTCACAAGAAACGCCTGGAGCGTCTTGTCAAGGAGATGAAATAATGGCTTGCCTAGAAACTACTTTTCTGATTGACTTGCTGCGAGGCGACGAAAATATAAAGCACCTTAAGGATGACCTGGATAAAACAGAAGACATACTTGCAGTTGCCGCGCCTTCTGTTATGGAATTATGGACAGGTGCTATTCTTAGCAATAAATCTGCTAGCGAAAAAATAAAAATAAGTGAGCTACTTTCATCTTTTACAATATTTCATTTAGACGAAAAGGCAGCGAAAGAAGCGGGGGAAATAGAAGCTGATCTTATAAAGAAAGGGCAAATTATAGATGCCGAGGATATTATGATAGCAGGAATAGCAAAATCTAATGGAGAAAAATTAATTACAAGGGATCAGCACTACGCAAAGATTTCCGGCCTGAATTTAATAAAATATTGAGAACTTTGATTAACCCATAATTTGTCAAAGTTCACAATAAGGACTTTGAACGAAACATATGTTATTCAAACTTCTCTATTGATATTTTTACAAAACCAGTGAAAACTATTTTTATAATATTTTTCTTTGCTCAAAAGACGAAGTCTTTTGGCAACTTAGGAAAGCTTTGCTTTCCTCAAGTTCTCCCAATGGTATTTCTTAAAGAAAAAGGCTTACTTCATTTCCTGGAGCTCGCGCTTGAGCTCAAGAAGCTGCTTCTGAAGGTCTGTGAGGGACGTTTCTATGTGCGTGACTTCCGCACTCTCAGTTACTTCGCCGGCGCCGTAAGGCCTTAGCAGTTCTGTATCAATCTCGATTATGCCGCGCTCAAGGCGCTGGAGGATTGCGCGCAATATATTCAGCGTGTCTGCCCGAAGGCTTTCTGTCTCGTGCAGCACTGTAAAGACCTGCTTTGTGCTTGCCACGTAGAGCTTGAGTTCCTGGATGCTCTTTATCAAATCCCTGTACTTGTCAACCTTTACAAAAAGCGGTGCGCCTGTTTCACGCTCCACAGGCATCTCTTCAACAGGCAGCTCTTCAATCTGTTCATTGGTCATGATGTCCTTAATTTCGCTGAGGTCTGTCCTTTTCCTGTTATTATCCTTGCGTGCAAAAAACATGTTTACCAATTTTACTTAGTATCCGTGATTTAAATAATATGCTCTGATATGCTTGCAACCAAAATCGCATGCTCTAGCATAATACGAAGGTAGCTATTTTTCCACCTTGAACATTTTTCCATGGCCCGGAATAATAAAATCTGACTTTTTCAAAACCAATTTCCTGCTTTTTAACAAGGCTTTTTTGTCCTTTGCAAAAGGGTCCTTTAAAGACAGTAATGTTTTTTTGTCGGTTTTCTGCTTTCCGTCTTCCCACCACCACAAGTCTTCTGCTATTGCTATAATCCCTTTTTCTGTTTTAACAAAGAGTGTTGCGTGCTCGTATGCATGACCGGGAGTTTCAATAACTTCAATATTGGTTCCTGGTATTTTTCCTTCAAAAAAGAATTCTTTGTCTCCCCGGTAGATTGTGGTTCCGTCTAAGACGTCTTTTCCTGGAAATAATCTTATATTAAGAATATGATCAACGTGATAGTGTGATAGAAATACCAAATCTATGTCATTTGGTGACAGACCCTCTTTCTTTAGGGCTGACAAAAGCAAAGCTTCGTTGCATCCAGGGTCAACAATTATCCTTTTTCCGGCATCTTCGATAAGTACAGTGCTACAAGTAGCTTCGTAGCAGTTGCCGCTTTTGCGTGCGTAACCCTCAATAAGAATCTTTACTTTAGCCATTATCTCCCCTGTTAAATGCGAAGGCCGGGATTTGAACCCGGGTTTGTTGAATATCGTGCACTGACACGACAAATCTCAACCTTGTTGCATTTTTTCCGTCAACGCTTTTGCGCGAAGCGGAAAAGGGCTGTGGCAAGGTCGTGTCCTACCAGACTAGACTACCATCGCGTTTCTCAAAGAAAAAATAACTAACGTTATTTTTTCATTCTCTTAATAGAATTGAAAACAAAGTATTAAATGTGTTAATTATAGTAGAAGACATTAGTTTTTGTACAAAATAATGTCTTCTGCATACACGCAAAAAGCAAAGCTTTTTGGTGCGCCGGAAAACTTTGTTTTCCGTGCGTAGCAGTGA
>JBAZQV010000071.1:0-2682 GCA_041645025.1 Candidatus Aenigmatarchaeota archaeon | reverse complement strand
GCACGGCTTCAGCCGTGCGATGAAACACAATGAATCTGGGATCCCATCTTCCAACAAACCCACGACTTTAGTCGTGGGATATAAGGAAGATGTGATGTCATCTGAACAGAGACATACCTGCACCTTACCTGCTTTTAGCAGCAAGGGCCAGATGTTTATGATAGCTGCCATATTCATGGTCATCGGCTTCGTGCTCTTGAAGGGATTACTCAGCCTGCCAATACTGGCACAGGAAAAAACTTTCCAGGACACCTCCTACCTGGATCGCAGCCTCAAAAACATCATGGCCGAATATGGCTATGCGGCTTCTGTCGCGTCAATGCAGGGCGATGCCAACGCGTCCGCCGTGTACCTGTACAATATTTCCACTTACATGCGCAGCGAATTTGATTCAAAAATAATCTACGTGTTTATTTTCTACAATGGCACTACGGGAAATTTCTCCGCCACATTTGGCAACTTCCTGCAGAACAACCTGAGCGGCACGATAAATTTCACAAGCTCGACGCCAACAGGCAGAGCTTTTGTTCTCAATGATTCAACCACCACGGTGCTGGAGTTCAATGCCTCATCTGCTTTTGTTAATGTCACGCTCAATTACACGATGCAAAACAATCAGGTTGTAGAGAAGTTTTATTTCAACACATCCGCAAGGAATTATTTGTCGGCTTTTTTTGACATCAGCCTTCAGGAAAGCGGATTTTTCGTGAGATCAAAGAGCACATATAACAGGACCTGGTAATAATGAACACATTAGTTTCGGTTGCGATTCTGCTGGCCATAGTTATTGCAGCCATCACACTTGTGCTTACCATAGGCAGGCCAACCTTCGATTTGGCGATAAAGACCTCGGACATCAAAGGCGCTGAAGCTGATCTTCATTTCATAGACGAATACATACGAACAGTGGCGCGCGAGGGGAGATACGCTTTCAGAAATTACAAGTTCTCCAGTACAAAGCAATTTGAAAGCATACCGGGCGAGAACGCAATACAATTCTTGACAGATACTCCGGTGCCATTGATTGATTTTATGACAAGAAGTTTTTCCGGGAATTTTGTTTACATAGCTGGCGCTGACGTCAGCTGTCAGCAGAAGGACGGCGATGGCGACGGGGTAGCAGACCTGGTTGCAGAGAACGACAGGCTGAAGGCGGTTTTCAAAAAGATTGCATCTGGAACCATAGACACATCCCAGATTATTATGCAGGTCACAGACAAAACAAATAACGTCACCACTTATGTCGGAAACTCTTCCATACTAATAGATGAAAACCCGGCTACTTCTGTCGGTACAGGATACACAGAAATTGGCAATACAGGTCTGAGATTGCCGCTGTGCCAGGTGCATGCTTTTGTAAACTCCACCATTGACTATGATGTCTACTACAAGCTTTACGCGGGCGCTGATTTTCTTGTTATAGAAGTAAGAAACATCGGGTAAGTAAAGACTTGGAATGATCTAATTCTTAATTTTCTCATATGATATTCTAGATGTAACACAGCTCTGTCTTTCTCAATTAAGTTGATATGAAAAAAAGAAAAAATTGTTTGCCGATTACGAGCACTTTGGCGCGCCGTCAAATGTGTCGCCTATGCCACCGCAGTTCGTTGCCACTATTGCCTTTGAGAATCCTGCAGGACACGTTGCTACCCCGACACTCGTTAGTGATATTGTTTGCGTCTGCCCTGGTCCCATGCTGACAGAGGCGAACCCTGTAGAATGGTTTTGCCCTGTGGTGTTATATACCTGGACGCTGTTTATCGCCAGTGTCGTGTATCCTGTATTCTTCACAACAACTCTTGCGCTTCCTGTCGCGTTTTCCCTCGCTGTTATGTACACATCCGGTATGCTTATCTGCGCGTTCGAACATGCCACAGCTTCCGTGGTCTTGTTTGACACGGCTGATGTAGTAGTTCTTGTAAGCGTCGAGAACCAGCCCATGATTAATGTTGCTATTGCAACTGTGAATGCTATCAGCAATACAGCTGCTATGAGCGGTGATATTCCTTTCATTTTTTATTCCTCGTTTACGTAAGATATTGACAAGCTCGGTATATATACTTTTTGCGCGTGCTATTCGTCGATTACATTGCATAAACGTATGATGTAAGACAGAAACTGTAGCATTTTTTCACAAATTCGCAGAGGTTAGTATATTCTTACACCTGTTTTTGATTAAGTTTAAAAAAAAGAAAAAATCGTTTGCCGATTACGAGCACTTCGGCGCGCCGTCAAAGGTATCGTCTATGCCGCCGCAGTTCGTTGCCACTATTGCCTTCGAGAACACAGTAGGACATGTTGCCAAGCCAGCACTTGTTATTGAAAACGTCTGCGTTGCGCCGGGCCCCATGTTAACGGAAGCGAACCCTGTAGAATGGTTTTGCCCCGTTGTATTATACACCTGGACGCTGTTTACCGCCAGTGTCGTGTATCCTGTATTCTTCACAACAACTCTTGCGCTTCCTGTTATGCCAGCGCCTGCTGTTATGTAGACGTCTGATATGCTTATCTGCGCGTTCGAACAGGCCACAGCCTCCGTTGTCTTGTTTGATACGGCTGATGTAGTAGTTCTTGTAAGCGTCGAGAACCAGCCCATGATTAATGTTGCTATTGCAACTGTGAATGCTATCAGCAATACAGCTGCTATGAGCGGTGATATTCCTTTCATTTTTTATTCCT
>JBAZQV010000070.1:0-2693 GCA_041645025.1 Candidatus Aenigmatarchaeota archaeon | reverse complement strand
GAATGTCCTGAGCCGCAGTAAACAGAACAGGAGAAAGTGAACCAGCCTGCCTTGTCTGCTATGAATCTTATTGTTTTTGTTACACCAGGGCTAAGTGTCTCTATAATGTTATACTCGGGAATCGAAAAGCCGTGAGTAACATCCAGGCTTAAAGCATTTATCACAACGTCATCGCCCTTATTAACCGTTATCATGCCTGGCATGAACTCAAATTTCTTCGCTGTCATGTTGAACTCCTTGACTGGAAATGGCAGTGTTGATGCTGAAAGTGTAGGAGCAGTTATCATGAATGAAACTGTCTTTGCAGTGCCTTCATACAGCGAGTGGTCTCCCTTGTGCAGCTCTACTTTCAGTGTGTGCGTGCCCGGAGAAACATTTTCAAAGGTGAATGTTGTCTTCGCTCCTCGTTGCTCGTTTGCATTATCTAACCACAAATGAAAATGCCCTTCTCCGTTGACAATGGTCCCGTTCGGTGCCGTAAGTTTAATATTGCTTGCGGACATTGTAACTGTAACGCCTGTTCCTGCTATTATCTGGCCTTCTGTGGGCGACACTATATCTACGGGTGGCTGTGGCTGCGTGGTCTGTGTTGACGTGCAGCCTGCTACGAATAGAACAGAAATCAGCAAAATCGGAATGACAAATTTATTCACAAATACCACCAAGGACTTAAGCATAACGATGTAATAAAAATATCGTTCTAAAGATATAGTGGATATACTTTAAAAGATTATCATCAAAAGAAGAAGTTGATATCCTCGAATAATGTAAATTATTCGGGATGTCAATCAACGGGGTTGAATTGAACATGCCATACAAGATAGATCACGACCGGCCTAACTGCATAGGCTGCGGCGCCTGCGCTGCTGTCGCTCCCGAATTCTGGGAAATGAGCGCTGCTGACGGGAAATCAGATGTTAAAAGTTCAAAACGCACAGAAGAGGGTGGCGAAATAGTAAGGGAAGAATTAGACATCACAGATGACCAGTTCGCAAAGAACAAGGAAGCTGCTGACTGTTGCCCTGTTAACGTCATTCACCTACTTAACGCGAAAGGCGAGAAAATAATCTAGTTATCGCATAATGTGATATCTTCTCTTTTTTTCTTCCTCGTCCACCAAATAAGGCGGTCTTGTGAAAGGCAGTTCTGATCTGCGCCTAGTTTGTGGGTCATGCAACGATAATTGTGTATCACTATCAAAGCGTTCCATTCCATGAAATGTGTCTGACTCATATGTAAACGGCGTGAATGGCACCAGAGGTTTCGCGGCACCTTTTAATTTGGGATGTTTGTAGCGCTCTACTGGCATATAACGATTCAGCTCGGATTTCCTAGAATACAATACCATGTAACGTCCTATCGGGTCGCCTGCATAACCGCGTGGCATCGCAAAGCCGCCAAATCCGTATAGTGAAGCGCCGGGAATTGCATAAGCGTTTCTCGGTGCGCTTCCGCCGGAATACTTGCTTGTTCCGCTTTTGCCGCTGCATTTACCGCATTTTGACATGGTTATCGCTCCTGATGATACATGCAAAGTATTTAATTTTAGCTGTAGCAAAGGGTATATTAAAAAGTGCTCCGTCCGGGATTTGAATTCCCGAACCCTTTCTATAGAGAGGATTTCCCGGGCCGCCGGCTTGAAAGGCCAGTATCCTTGACCGTGCTAGACGAACGGAGCTTCAGATAAACATAATTGTTGTGCTTTTAAATAAATAGAAAAACTAGACATTTTTGTTTGTTTCCAGGAGTCTCTTTTCCCTAAATTTCCTTATTTCACCTAATCTCTTTTCAGCAATGCGCTGGCTATGCACTATAACATAAATTATAACGACAACAACAAAAGTAACTATCATAGCTGCAAGGAACTTGTAAAAAAGTCCCTCGCCCTGTGGCACGATTTCGTCTATTGCCGCTTTTATCGCTTCATTCCAGAACAAGCCAACCACCAGAGCAAGCGCTGAAATTATAGATGTTAGCACAAGTGTGCGAACGTCTGCCATCTTCTTTATCTTATCTTCAATATCATCTGCCATGGAATCACCCAAAAATTACACAACATACATTGTTGCCTGTTTCTTATAAATCTTTACGTTCAAACAGTTTATACGAGGAGAATACCACTATCATTCAAGCTGTAGTTTAATGGTATTCTCCTGTACAACAAGAGCTTCGCTCTTGTTTATACGAAGCTGGGATAGCCAAGCTTGGTCTACGGCGCAGGTTTGCTAAACCTGTGAGGCGCAAGCCTCACGAGGGTTCAAATCCCTCTCCCAGCGCTGATAATTATGACAACCATTGCAACGTTGTGCTACATAATAAAAGACAACAAGATACTGCTGATAAAAAAGAAGAAAGGTCTTGGCGCTGGCGTATGGAACGGCCCCGGAGGAAAAGCAGGAGATGAGGACATATCATTTGCCGCGTCACGTGAGACCTATGAGGAAGTAAGAATAGTTCCAGCTGAGATCAAGAAAGTCGGTGAGCTGGAATTTTATTTTGGCCAGGAAAATGAAGTTGATTGGGAAGTGCATGTTTTTGTAACTGACGAATTTGACGGTATCGAAAGAGAGACAGAAGTTGCTGTGCCAAAGTGGTTCAAAATCGACAGGATTCCCTACGGCGAGATGTGGCCCGACGATGTTATCTGGATGCCACTCATGATTGCAGGCAAGAAATTTCACGGTAGGTTTTAC
>JBAZQV010000001.1:0-84476 GCA_041645025.1 Candidatus Aenigmatarchaeota archaeon | reverse complement strand
GATATGCACAAAATCCGTTTCCTTCTCGATTGCAGGCAGCGACACACTAGAGTTTTTCTATTTCACCGCAAAGGACATTGATTATGGGAACCTGGGAAACTCCACAAACCCGCTGGTGTTCAAGATAGACCGGAGCCCGCCAGAGATAACATTTATTCATCCAAAAAACTATACCTATGTCTTCGGGAATACAACGCTGAATATCAGCGCTAATGACAAAGTTTCCGGGGTAAACATGTCATCAACACAATTCTCTGCCGCAGGCTCGCCATGGTCACCAATGGCAAACCTTACAGGTTATCTTAACACTCTTGTCTATGCGAACAACCAGACCATAAGCGTAAAGGCCCGCGCCAGCGACAACGTGAGCAACGTCGGCATAGCTGAAGTGAATGTCACGATAGACAATGAGATACCGTCGCTTTTAGTGACGTCACCGGTGTCACACGAGATACTAAATGATGACGAATTATTTTCCGTTAATGTCAGCGACCAATTTTCCGGTGTGAATACCACAAGGGTTACATATTTCATAAATCAGTCCTATTCGCTTGCCTGCTCTGGAAATGTCTGCAGCAGCACCGTGAAAACAAAAACTTTTGCCGATGATGATTACAACATAACATTCACCGTCTACGACGTCGCCGGCAACTCCAACTCTTCCGTTGTGCCTGTAACCTTCCGCAACTCCCGCCCGTTCGTGATACTAACGCCAAAGAATTATGCAAAGGAAAACATAACATTCACCGCAACAATCACAAGGCCGGGCGGAATAATCACGGCCGTTAACCTCATCGTGAACGCAACCCAGTCGCTGAGCACTGCCATGAGCTGCAACTCTGGTTTTACGCAGTGCACCTATCCATTCAATACAAAAACTTTCGCTGACGGAATTTACGACTTGAGGGCATCAGCGAGCAATGTCCTCAGCTATGACATAAAAGACACCGGAACTCTTATCATAGACAACACAAACCCCGAAATAATAATAGAGAGCGCGAATTATACAAAAGCCATCCTAACGATAAACGTAAGGGTAAATGACCCGAATGGCGACAGCCAGAAAGTTTCCTACACTATCCTAGGAGTAACAAAGCTGATGTCATGCCTGCAGCAAAGCGATGTTTTGTATTGCACAAGCCAGTATGATTTTAGTTCGCTGGCGGACGGGCCGTACAATGTCACCATAGCAGCAACCGACAAGCTTGACCATACAACAGCGAAATCAAAAATAATATTTGTTGACAAAAACCCGCCGGAGTTCAGGTCCCTGAAGATAACGCCGCTTAATCCCAGTTCGCCAACGAACGTGTCGATACAGGCAGAAATAATGGACAAGGGCAGCAATGTGAAATCCGCTTCTGTCTCCATAACCAACCCCACCTTCTCTCTGAACACGGATCTTGTTCAGTTATCCGGCAACTGGACCAGAACATTCCGCGCCACCAGCGTGGGCGCATACAAAGTGGACCTGATTGCTGCGGATGAAAATGGAAATTCCATAACCTTTGGCAATGTTGGTTACTTCTATCTCGGCCAGCTGTCCTGCGGCGATGGCGTCTGCCAGTCCAATGAAAATTACTGCCTGTGCCAGATGGACTGCTATGCGCCAACCTGCAGCACCGGGGCCGTTGACTGCCGTTCCGGAATTCCAACCTGCCCGTTAGGTTCCGGCTCCGTGAGTAAGGCAAATACAACAAATACAACAAGCACAACAGGTGCATCAAGCAGCACAACAGTTCCAGGGAAAAACGTACCAGACACAAATGGAATAGGCCAGACAGAAGGAAATGGCCAGGGCCTTGCAGACATGCTGTCGGTAATAACCCCGCTGCCTGTTGGCATAATAATAATTATCGTCATTGCGGCATTGATAATTTTCAAATTCCGAAAAAGCTTCAAGAAAAAAGAAAAAGTAAATTCATTCTTCAGTCATTAGGTAAGCGTCTTCTATCCATAGATCTCTGAATTATTAGGGCTCGTAGTTGTGTTAGCTTACGGGTTTGGTTCTTTGCAGACTGATTGTAATCCTTATAGCAAATCTCAATGATATTTGAACTTTTGTTGAGTTTGCTATAAAGGAGATCTCGTAATATTAAAGTTCATTTATTTGAGAGATCTCCTATTATGCAGTTGATTTGTGGTCTAGTTCAGTCTTCGGGTTCTATTATTATTTTGCTTCCGACTTTGCTTATACTCACAGATTCTCCAGGCTTTAATTTAAAATCTTTTTCTAAGTCGCTGGGTATTCTTAAGACTAATCCGCGTCCGCTTTTTGAAAGGCTCCTGTGGAGCTTGAGAGGCTGAGGCCATACACCCAATTTTTTAGCTACTTCAATTGTACGCTGCGCGTCTTTTTCGTGTATGAACTCTTCGCCGCATTCTGTGCAGCGCTGGCCCTTTTCCACAAATACATAGCCATCCATTTCAGACACTATATTGTCTACTTCTATCAGTCTTCCCTTTTCACAGGCTGGACAAATTTTATCGCTCATTTTCCTTCAGCTCCTGTTATTATAAAAATCCCATCCCCAGTATATACAAAAATTATTTTCCTTCTCCCTTTTTTGCCTTTTATGTATGCTTCGTATTTGTTTTTTCCAACTTGATATATCTTGGCACTTACTAATGCCGAACGTAACTGATTAATATCCCAGTCCCATTTTCTCAGCCATGTGTTTCTAAAGTGCTTGCTGGGTTTGATTTCTTTGGTGAAATCTATAGTGATTTGACGCCTTTGGCGTATGTTGGTTTGCACTATTTTTTCACCTTCTTTTGTTATCTATTAATATGCACACATATAAAGCTTTCTATCAGCAAAAAAATTGGTATAAAAGACGTACATGAAATGTATCCTATAGGGCTCGTAGCTGTGTTTGGTTGTCATTCAAGAATGGATCTTTTACTCGCCTTTTCACTCGTTTTATTTCATGCACAAACTATCTGATAGTTGCTTATAGTAGGTTCGAATAATATCGGAACTTTTAATTTGAACCTGCTATACTGTATGTTCAGTACAAAATGTTCTAAAATCAACTGAACATACTATTACTTCAAAGAGAAAAGCTTTGCCCTTCCAATCTCACGGCATTTTACAAAACCTTTTGTCTCCAAAACGAGAAGATATTTTGATGCCGTGCTGCGGCTTATGCTAATCTTCTTAGAAACCTCTTCTATGGTCATGTCCTGTTTTTTGAGGCATTTGATTATATTTTCTTCTATCATTTTCATGAAGCTCCCACAACTCGCGTGGCCTGCATCTCAATGAAATCCTGGGAAGCGCCAAGGGTGAAAGAAACGTCATAAGCAATGTTGGCCTGAGTAGCATTCGCATACAAATGAATGGAGCCGGAAGCGATGTTGCTGCCGAGTCTTGTAAGTTCCGTGTAGCCGACGCCGTAAGCGGTATTTTGCTTGTCATTGATAAAAATGCCGCTGCGTGGATAGCTGACATTTATGCCGAGGACTTTGTTGCGCATAAGCACTATCATGTTTGTTGTATTGACAACGACGTGACTCGAGGGAGTCCCGAGTTTTTTTATTGCAAAAAGTAGCACGCCGTTTTCCAGCACAAGGTCAGTATTGCCATCCCCGTCTATGTCGCTTTCATAGGCATTCATGGCTGCGCCGCTTGATATGAGTATGTTGCCCTCCTGCTTGCGCACGCCTGAGCTGAACAGGTTTGTGTTCTCCAATCTTATCTTTATTTTGTTTTCAGCGCCAGACACAATAAGCCTTCCGCTGCGCACGTTCACATCCAGCGTGCGACGGGCGCCGGGTGCCTCGACAAACAACTGGTTGATGGTCGCATCTATCGTCTTCAACGTCTGCTCAGCCTCATTGAATGCCTGAAAATTCTGACTCTCCTGAACAAAAGGATTTATTGTATTGAGCACAAGGATCGTCGAGCTGACGACTATTATAATCGCCACAACTCCGCTGATTAAATCTCCCTTCATAAATATCACTAAACAGGTTTCACTATTATCTGATTCTCATTCGTCTCGTTCTTCTCGAATATCAAGCCAAAGGCGCCGCTCTTGTCAAAGCTGCCAGCAATCTGCACCGAAGGATAGCTCAGCGCAAGCTCAATGGCATTAATGGCCTCATTCACCAGCACAAACGGCTGCAGCAGCGTTCCATATTGCGCAATTTCCGATGTTCTCGTATTGAAAACAGTGCAGTTGGTGCCCGTTATAGGGATTATAAATTTGTTTCCTGGAATATCCTGCGACAGTCTCAGCACAAATGAGTTGCCTGAGGATATGTTTATGTAGTTGAGCGTTGAGCCTGCGTAGATTATGCCAAAGGTCGGGCTGCCGGTGAGGTTGACGTCCTGCAGGCACGCATAGTAATTATTAAGGTCGCTCTTTGTGTACTGTCTTGTGGTCTGTGTGTAGTTGTCAACAAAAGCCGTGTCATTGGCATTTCCACTTATGTTAAACTCCATCAGGAATGTTATCTTGCCGTATAGTATGAGCTCGATGAAATTGCACAGGAAACCGGAACACAAGTTAAACGAGACCGATGTAACGGTTCCTGATATCTGGCCGACGCTGCCAAAAAGCACATAGGTATTGCTCTGGGCACGTGCACCGGCGCTGTCCAGAACCGGGATAATCTTGAAGTTTGTGCTGTTGATGTCCTGGGCATTGGCCATTCCCATAAGAAAGATCATCATAATCGGTATAATTACAATAAATTTCCTGTAGAAAAACATGCTGCCTGCTTGCGTCTTCTTAACTTTTTTTTCCGCGACAAGCTTGTCAAGAAACAGCAAAGCGCTTTTTTCGTTTATACACATTTTAGAAGAAAGCTCTTCTATTGTGAGTCCATAAGAGGATTTTTCCATCATATCTGTTATCCTTTGTTCTGTGGTCATCATAACACTTCATTGATTACTATCAATGATAATCATTATTGCAATGTGTCGATGATTATCGTCTTTGTTCATCAATAATAGCTGTACTTTGCCGATATATAAACTTTGCCCGAACAGCAGTGAGCTAAAAATATAATATGTTTTCTTTCTCCCAAGGGTCTTTCTTTCCGAAAAGAAAGAGGCTTACCCGAACAGCAGTGAGCTAAATTTCCGCCAGCGCTTTTCTAAAGGGCTGAATATGTTTTCTTTCTCCCAAGGGTCTTTCTTTCCGAAAAGAAAGAGGCTTACCCGAATAGGAGGAAAGCCGAGTAACCTATTACAACCATCACCAAGGAATGTTTTATGCCTGCTACGAGAGAGCCCTCTGCCATCTTTCCGATTGAGAGTCCGGCGAAAAACCCTTGTACGATTATAAGTGCGCGAAATATTTCACCAAAAACAATTTTGATATCCTGCTCCTGGTCGCCCACCTGAAAGGCCGGAACCAAAACAGATGAAAGTCCTATCATGACACCAAGGAAAACGAAGAAAATAAGATAGCCGTTTATCATCTGTGCGTAAACGGACGCAGACCTTTCTTTTTTAATTTTTTCCAACTCTACGAGAGATTGGGCAACGGAACGCATGATGGTGTCCATAGCGCCGCCGGATCGGTGCGTTTCTATTATTGTCTGAACATTTCTCTTCATTGCTTTGCTGCCGGTCTTTTTCGCAAAATCATTCATTATGCGCTCAAATGTTATGCCCCACGATACCTTGGAAGCTATTTCGTGTATGTAAGGTGTCATCACCCCGTATTCTATGTTAGCTGTCGCGCGTATAGCCTGCGGTAGTGTCATGCCTGCAGATATATTCTCTGCTATATCATTGAGATACTTAGGAAACAGTTCCTCTATCATCCTTACCTTCTTGAACTTGTTGTACTTGTAAAGAAGCGGTACACCCAGTACCACCACAGCCGCAGCCACATTAACAAGGGCGTAAATCGTCGGGTGGTTGGAAAGAAAAATAAAATTAATCAGCAGTAAAACTCCGCCAATGCTGAGCGTGATCGCGCTTAGTATCTTCAGATTCATCTTGAATTTTTTACTCATGTCTACACCGTAGGTTGCGTATAATGTATGAACATTATGAACATTATATTCATCAGCGGCATCAGGGCATAGACGCCTATTCTCATCGCATTTGGTATGCTCAGCCCCATCACCGTGCCGCCAACCAGGGACATGACCGACAGGACGGAAACGAAGAACAGGGGAGCAGCAATCAGCACAGCGGTATAGAAGTCCGCGTACGTTGCCAGTGTTTGTATATATTTTTCTCTCTTTAGCCGGTAATCAAAAAGTGCGTCCTTTGCGGAGTTCTCCAGATATTTTTTAATGTCTCCTCCGGTTTCTATGGTTGATACTATGCCGTAGATGAAACGCTTGAATTCCACAGAAGGTGTTCTGTCTGATACGTTGCGCATCGCCGAAACCACGTCCATGCCGAATACATCAACGTTCCTGCATATGCGCTTGGCTTCGTTGGAAATCTCCCCGTACTCGGGTATGTTTGTCAGGAGTTTGAACATGACAAAAGGCGGGACGCCGCTTGCGGATATGGCTGCCATGTGATTGATTGCAAAAGGCAGGTTGCCCTCTATGCTGTTTCTCTTTGACGTGAGAATATGAAATGGATAGGAATGGTACAGTGTAAGAACTGTGAAGCCGGTGGCAATGCCCGCGATAAGCGAGCCCATCAGTGAAAGCATTATATCCGCTCCAATCAGCGTAAATGCCGTGAATATGAAAGTAAATGTAAGAACAAATGCTAATAGCGAAAGAAATATCATCCTTCCCACATAGAGTTCGAAAAGTATGCTAAGGTTGGAGTTTATTACTTCTTCCCGTAGCGGCTTAAGGTAGTTGCCAAAGTAGTGTATGCCAAAACTTCCCAAATGTTTTATTATAACCTTGAACATACAACTACCCTGACTTTACAAAGACGGTCCTAGGATTTATGACAATGCCACGGTTCGTAATATCATAGGGATGCATGCGCTTCGAATGATTAACGCCGCGCATTTTCCATATCGTGGCAGCGCGCTTGTACTCGCCCTTGACATTTATGTTGTCAAGGATGATGACGCCGTCTGATACGAATTCCTCGACGCCGAACCTGGACAACGCTGTGCTGCCCGGAACTATCTCCGATATTATTATTGTGGTGCACTTGTTTTTTTTCATGATCTTGTCTATTTGCAGTATCATCCTTCTGAGTTCAGAGGCATCCTTGAGATATATGCCCAGAGCCGCGACGGAATCGAATACAACGCGCTTCGCGCCTATCTCGCGTATATTATTTTCTATAACTTCCAGTATATCTTCGAGGCGGAACGGGTCGTATTTTAGAATGCGAAATTTGTTTGCCGCCTCGCGTTTTACAATATCCCAGCCGAAAATTTTTGCCGTTTCCCTTATTCCATCTTCCTCTTCCTCAAAGCTGACATATATGCCCGGTTCGTTTGAGGAGAGGAGAAACTGAAGCCCCATTATGGTCTTGCCCGCGCCGCAGGTTCCACTGACAAGTAAAATATAGCGCTCTGGGATGCCGCCGCCAAGAATTTCGTCAAGGCCGCTTACACCAGAAGAAATTTTGTTCATTATAACACACCTGTTCCGATTTCCTTATAGCTGACCAACTTAATATTCTGGATATTACACAAGTTGGTCACATACAAGGTGAAACAAAGTTTCACCTGTACAGGTAAAGCAAAGCTTTACCTTGTATAGCAAACCAAAAATATCATATACGGATTATTTACTTGGTTTGCTATAAACCACATTCCCACAAAGCCAAAGGACTTATTCATAATCCTCATCACGCAGTCTTTCGCCTGCCAGGATTCTCGTGATTTTTTCAGGTCTCCGGTGATAAAGGTTTACGTACTTTGCAATCTCTTTCATGCTGGTCACGTTGTTTTCCAGCATCCACATGAGCACTTTCTTTCTCTTTGATATCTCGCTCACTATAGTGTTCATCGGAATTCCCTTTTCCGTCGATACCTTGTTCAGCAGCCAGGAATTTGACCTGTATTCATAAACATCATCAGCTGGCATCCATACGAACGATTTTACGCTGTGCGGCGCGCCCGTTGTTATGTCTATGCTTTCTATTTCGACTATTTCCTTGACGCGTCGCGCTGACTTGCCTTTCTCGCGCGCGTGTATCATGACTATTACCATGTCCAAGCTTTCTATCAAGCCAACGGAAAGGTTTATAGGTTTCGTCTGCAGTCTTTTCATCAGGTCTTCAACGCCGCCGGCGTGGATGGTTGATATTGAAGGATGACCAGATGCCATTCCCTGGAACATGACGTAGGCTTCCTTGCCTCTTATCTCCCCGACCACGAGGTAATCCGGATTTTGTCTGAATGATTCACGCAGCAGCTCGAACATCGTAACCTCGCCGACTCCGGTTCCGGTGAATCCCGTTCGTGCAACGCCTGGTATCCAGTTCTCGTGAGGCAAATTTAATTCACGCGTGTCCTCAATGCTCACGATTTTCGCCTCCTGCGGTATGAAGAATGATATGCTGTTGAGCAGGGAGGTCTTTCCAGTTGCTACGCCTCCTGCTATCAGTATATTGATGCCATTTTCTATGAGAAACCACAAGTATGCAAGCATCTCGGCCGATACCGTATTCAGCCGTATCATGTCTATAGGTGAAATCGGCTCCTCGCGGAATTTTCTTATGGAGAAAGTAGGCCCGCGTGTAGTGACATCGCTGGCCAGAGATGCCTGTACTCTGGTTCCATCCGGTAGCGAACCATCTAGCAGCGGGTCAGCATAGCTGATGTATCTGTCGCAGCGCTCTGCGAGTTTAGTGACGAATCCGCGCAGCTCCTTGGCATCGTTGTAGATAATATTAGTCTTTACAGAACCAAACTTCTGATGCACGACATAAATCGGTATGTTTGCTCCATCACAGCCTATGTCTTCTATATATGGGTCATTAAGCAGCGACTCTATCCTGTTCAGCCCGACCAAGTCCCGGAAGATGTAATACATTATTTTTATATATTCCTTTTCGCTTATTTTGAAGTCGTACTCATCCAGAAGGCGGTTGACGTTCCTCTCAAGAAATGTAATCATCTTTTCCTTTTCCTTTATGTCCGAAAGGCTGACATCAACTATCTGCACCAGGCCGTCGTATATCTTGTTAAGTATGAAATTTTCCTTCTCGTTTAGCTTGGGCTCAATCACGTTGTATACAACCGCGCCCTCCTTGACGTCGTATTTGATGTTCGCGTAGGAATATGGTTTTATGAGCGGGTAAATAACGCTGCCTATCTTTAGGTCCGAAGGCCGGGGCAGCGTAATCAGGGATTTCATGGGCTCTAACACGAACTTGTGCTGTTCCTTTCTTCGCATGCTAATCAGCAATTGTCCTGCGCGTGTTCCCTGAACAACCACCTTTTTTTCGTGTAACTTCCTGTAAAGAGCTCCCCTAAGACCTGCTCCCTGTTTCTTTTTCATCTCAAACCACCGTAATCAAGGCGCAAAAATGATTGATAGTCTTGGAAATCTTCATCTATGGGCCTCTTCTGCTCTTCCGTGAGCGTCCTACTTCCACAATACCGCGAAAGCGCGCGCAGGAAGGGCACACATACATCTTGGACTGGAAGCCACTTACGAATCTCGGGTCTATCTGCTTTCGCAGTCCCGGGTCGGTTATTCTGAAGCCCCTGTACTGGACGAACGTTTTCCAGCGCGGTACTTTTCTTCCGCAGTAAGTGCATGTAACCGTTGATTCCTTCCCCTTGGATCTTGTGTGTGTGTAACCTCTTCTGTAAGGTGCAGACATAAGTAAATACCTCCGTGTTCTCTGATGTTATTATAGTGAAACGAGTAAATAAACGTAACATATAATTATTACTTGTTTCACATACATGGAGAATCAAAGATTCTCCTGCGCCAGAAAACTTTGTTTTCTGAGCGTAGCAAACAACGAAGTAATATTGACCTCGTTTCATTGTATTGCTATATATTGACAGATTCCATATTTATAGACTTACAAACAAAACCGCATATTACGCCGCAACATCTCAATTTCTTCTTAAGCTTTTCTTGTAAAAATCTTATGGGAAAGTGTAGCAATAATATATTTCTTTTGACTGGAAGCTACTTTTCTTTCCCAAAGAAAAGGAGTTTTATGATAGACCTGGAAAGACTGTCAAAAGAAAAGTCTTCTCTCATAGACAAGGAACTTGCTTCCGTATTTGGCGGAAATATGCCAAATCTGCACGATGCCATAAAATACCATCTGGGCACCGGCGGCAAGCGGCTACGTCCCCTGCTGTCAATAGCGACCTACGAGGCACTGGGCGGCATGGACAATAAAATATTGCCCTTTGCGGCTGCCTGCGAACTGTTTCATAATTGGTGCCTCTTGCACGACGACATAATGGACGGCGACCGTGTCCGTAGAGACAGACCGGCTGTGTGGGTAAAGTATGGCCTGGCGCATGGCATAAACGTCGGCGACTACATGTCACAGAAAGTATTCGAGCTTATAATTAATTCTAGAAATTGCGGCGTCGATGACAAAACCGTGCTGAAGCTCGTGGATGCCATGGTTACCGCATCTGTCAAGACAGCCGAAGGCCAGGCCATGGACATTAACATGCGCTCCGGTTCTCCGAAGGAGAGCGATTACATGGACATGGTCATGGCAAAAACAGGTCATTACCTTACCGTGCCCATGGTAGGCGCAGCTCTGGTTGCCGGCCGCGAAGAAATAATACCAAAGCTGGTTGAGTTCGGCAGCTTCATCGGACCCGCATTCCAGATAGCCGATGACATCCTTGACCTGACCGAAGGCAAGGGACGGGGCGAGATAGGTCGCGACATAAAAGAAGGCAAGAAGAGCATCCTTATAATTCACTGCCTGGGTAAGTGCACAGGAAAGGAGAAAGCCACACTGCTCAAAGTGCTTCACAAAAGTCCAGAAGAGACAACAGATGCCGAAGTCACGTTAGTAGTTAGCTTGCTCAACAAATACGATTCCCTGGATTACGCGAAAAAGAGGGCAGAAGAGCTGAAGAAAAAAGCCTACGCATCAATAAAGAAGATGCCGCCTGAACTCCATGAAACGCTTAAATTCTTTGCAGATTATTTGGTTAACAGGAAGAAGTGATATGAAACATCGCCGCAGGTTTGGAATTTTTGCATCGGCATTACTTTTTACAGGCGTTACACTTCTTCCGTACGATACGTCGGAAGCACAAAGACCATGCCCGGATTTAGTGATGCAAGAGCCTCAACTAACTGGCATGGATGCCTACAAATACAAATTGAAAGCATTGCTTGAGCCTGATCGTGCAAAATTTGATATGTACGTTAGAATGACGAAAGACTTGGCAGAAAAAATAGGACGTCTCGGTGCCGCAGACTCGGGATGCGTGCAAAATGTGCGTGACGCGGCCTTGCAGTACGGTGCAGACGAAGTGGCAAAAGCCTCTGTTGACGCATTGGTAAGGTTTAACACAAGGGAGGCGCGAGATGCATTATACGCGCTCATTCTAAAGAATTCTCCAAAAGATAACAATTACGTAAATGCCCCTGCAGCTGAAGCGCTAAAAAATTTAGATCCCGACCGTGCGGCAGATGCAATTGTAAGAAGAGGTGACAACAAGCTCTACGAGATCCTAGTGGGAACAGGGAGTAACATTGCTATAAGCAACCTCATCGCAAGAGGTGATGCACAATGGCTTGCACAGTTTATACATAAGTACAGAGGACAGCCAGTTGTGATAAATCACAAATACGACTTACTCCAGATTCTTATGCACGACCTAGGCTATTGCGCAAGTGTGCAGCAGGTCTACAGTGTTGGTTCTGCCATAAGAGAACTTGATAGTGCAGAAGCAAGAGCGCTGACCTACACCAGTGATATTTGTAGTCGTAACGACATAACACGAGACCACGACATTAGGTTCAAGAGATCGGTAGCCGTCGACGCCCTGCTCGGCAAGTGAAACCATTATTTATTCTTTGAGCTACTATATCATTTATGCTTCTTGAAAAACTTCCGCTGCCGCAAAAACTTATTGCGCTGCTGAAGCAGGGCGGCATAGAGCAGCTGAATCCTCCGCAAGTCGCCGCTATTAAAAAAGGTCTGCTGGAAGGCAAGAACATGGTCATATCATCGCCCACAGCCTCGGGCAAGACACTGATAGCTGAAATGGCCATACTCAAAAATTATCTCGAAGGTAAAAAAAGCGTTTACCTTGTTCCGCTCAAAGCTCTTGCCTCGGAGAAGTACGAGGACTTCAGCAAATACAAAAAAATCGGGATGCGCGTCGGCGTTTCCACTGGCGACTTGGACAGCAGCGACGGCTGGTTAGGCAGCTACGATCTGATAATCCTGAGCAACGAGAAAATGGACTCCCTGCTGCGCCACGGAATTCCGTGGGCCAAGGACATTGCGCTCATTGTTTCCGACGAGATTCATCTTATTGACGACCCGATGCGCGGCCCGACTCTGGAGGTAGTGCTGACACAATTGGCAGGCATAACAAGGGCGCAGATAATCGCGCTTTCTGCCACCATAGAAAATGCTAAAGAAATCGCAGAGTGGCTTGATGCCCAGCTTGTGAAAAGCGATTATCGGCCTGTGAAGCTGCACAAGGGCGTGATGTATTCAGATGATGAAAGTTACAAGATAGAATTCTCCGGGCGCAAGAGTACACTGCCGCTGGGAGCCGAGATAGATACAGCGATTTGCCTAGACACGATTCAGAAAGAAAAACAAGCGCTCATGTTTGTATCAACGCGGAGAAGCGCCGAAACTGTTGCGGAAAAGCTTTCCAAGGAAATAAAAAAAGTGCTTAGCGTCGGCGAGCGAGAAAAATTGAAGAAGCTCGCAAACGAGATCGAATCCGTGCTGGGAAATCCGACAAAGCAGTGCCGCCGTCTCGCCCGCATAGTTGAAGGCGGCACAGCATTTCACCATGCCGGTCTTGTATCAAAGCAGCGCAAGCTTATAGAGGACGCTTTTCGTTCCGGCTCGCTGAAGGTTTTAGCAGCCACGTCGACACTTGCATTTGGATTAAATTTGCCTGCGTATCGTGTCGTTATCAGGGATACAAAACGATTCACACAAGGCTATGGTGCCACCTATCTGCCAGTTATAGAAATTCACCAAATGCAAGGAAGAGCAGGACGTCCGAAATACGATACTGAAGGTGAAGCAATCCTGCTTGCGAAAAGCAAAAGCGAGGCCAAATCCCTGTGGGAAAGATACATAGCAGGTGATGCCGAGCCCATATATTCCAAGCTTGGTGTGGAGCGTGTCCTGCGCATCTACATTTTATCCCTCATTTCTTCAGGCTATGTCAAAACAAGAGGCGAGCTCGAAACATTCTTCATGCGCACCTTCTTTGCAAAACAGTATGGCGACATCAACAGCATCGTAGGGAAAATAGAGCGCATAATAACCGAACTGGAAAATTACAAATTCATAATTGTCGGCAACAAAGGCGAATTCATATCAAAAGAATTCATGCCGGCTTTCCAGCTTACCCAGGATGTCGAGCTGCATGCAACAAAGCTCGGCAAGCGTGTAAGCGAGTTATACCTGGATCCCGTGTCGGCAAATCTTATACTAGGTTTGATGACCGAAGATGACACACCAACCCAGAGCCTGATGATGATCTGTCAGTGCAGTGAAATGCATCCGCTTCTTAGTGTGAAGAAAAAAGAATATGAGGATATAGAAGATGAGCTTTCGAAATCTGACATAGAAGCACCGGATGTCTGGGATGTAGAATACGAAGATTTCCTGAGCGAGTTCAAGACAGCGCTGCTGATACGTGAATGGACCAGTGAATCCGGCGAAGATGTCATACTTGAAAAATACGGCGTGACTCCAGGCGAATTATACAATAAAACAACAAACGCTGAATGGCTATTATACTCAGCGAGCGAATTAGCCATGTTGTTGGGAATAAGGGAAATAGCAAACAACATAAACAAGGTCCGCCTGCAGGTCAAGCATGGCGTAAAGGAAGAGCTCTTAAAACTCGTAACCCTGAAAGGCATAGGAAGAGCAAGAGCAAGAAAACTATTCAACGCTGGAATCCGCACGCCCGTTGACATAAAGAAGGCGGACGAGATTGTGCTGGCAAAGCTGCTAGGACCTAAAATTGCTAAAGAAATTCGCCAAAGCACCGAGCAGTGAAGGAAAAATTAACTTTCTACATAAACTATTCTGCTATTTTTACGCCAGTTCTCTCAAAGTGTTTCTTGTTTCTAGTTAGAAGTAATGCAGAATTAGTTAGGCATATAGAAGCTATGAAAAGGTCAGCAGTATCTATAGAAACTCCTTTTTTATCAAGGTCTGTTATCAATTCTGCAGCCTTCCTCATAGATTCCTTATTTGTACTCAATAATTCCAGTGAATTTAGAAGATCCTCAACATTTGTAATATTGATTTGTTTATTTTTGCTCTTGTAGCCACCATGATATAATTCAAACGCATTTATGTCAGTAGTAGCAAGCCTCTGCACACTTATTTTCTTAATTAGCTCTATAGTCTTGCCGTCACCCCTGAGAAAATCTATCAGGACATCTGTATCTATCAGTATCTTATTGTCCATAATCTCCTGTGCCTCTTGAGGTCGGCTTTCATTTTCTCGGCTTCTTTATCGCTCATGTCCCAAGAACCAGCAAAATCCATGATATTTTTTTTCTTCTTTTTCTCTTTCAGAATCCTTGATAGCGCCTCGTTTATAGAAACAGGCCTTTTTTCCTCGGAACGGATTTCTCCCACCAGCTCGTTCAGCATCCTGTATGTGTTCTCGTCAACTTTGACAGTTTTATCCACTTTTAACACCTAGTATACTTAGTATACTGATATATTTAAACATTTCTGTGCATTAGAAAATAAAGGGTTCGTAGTCTTGTCTGGTAACAGACGAGAATACAACACAATCAAAGATTGGGTTCGTAGCTGTGTTAGGCTGTTGGTTTGGTTCTTGGTTCTAGAAAGCCTTTTATAGTTTGTCGTATATAATTAGTATGGTGGTAAGAATGGTATACCAAACTAAGGTAACGGACAAGTATCAGATAACAATACCCAAGAAGCTTAGAGAAGTTTATGGTGTAAAGCGTGGGTCCAAGGTGTCTTTGATGCCAAGAGAAACAGGCATCGAACTACTCGCAGCAAAAAAAATAGAAAACATATCGGAAAAACTCTACGGTTCTATTAAATTTAAGGGTGACGCCGTAAAGCGCATACATAAAATTCGCGGCGAATTAGTTTGAAAATTAAAATATCTATATGATGCATATGAGAGCTTTTATCGATTCAAATATTTTTATTTATGCAGCACAAGCACACACAGAATTCGGAAAAGCTTGCAAACGGGTACTTCAGGATATAGAATCCAGAAAATTGGAAGCGACTACAACCGTGCTTAACATAGCAGAAGTCGCAGAATTTATAGATCGAAATGAGAACAGAAAATCTGCCATTAAAGTGGTCGAGCTTCTGTTAGCTTTGCCAATGGACATAGAAGACGTCGTCAAAGAGCATGAAGTTGATGCACTTTCTATATTCTCGACATCAAAAGCAAATTATTTTGATACGGTTTTTGTAGCTGTCATGAAAGAGAAATTCATAGACACAATAATAACAAACGATTCGCACTTTGAAGACATAAAAGGGATAAAGGTAATTAAGCCTTTGGATTATTAAGGGTTCGTAGCTGTTTGCATGCAATTGGTTCTGCGCAGGGCGAATGTAATCCATATGCGATTGTTTCGCGGTCTATTGTTTCTTCTACAAAATACACAAAAAGACCTAAGCTTCAATTTTCTTCTTGATCTTTCCGATCTCTTCTTCTGCGAATGCCGAAGCTAACTTGAAGCTGAGTTCCTGAAGAACTCTGACTCTCGGATTTTCTTTGTTTAATTTATACATATCAGCCCTGCCTATAGCTCGTGTTTTTACTATTATTTTTTTATTTATCAATTCTTTCCATAATTTATCCAGCGTAATTCTTGATACGCCTGTTTCTTCTGAGACCTGACTTTTGGAGTAGTCAAAGTTATCGAAAGTTAGGAAGAAGTCTAATGCTTTTACAGCAGGCGTTTCTCCGAATGTTTCGACAAATATTGAGTTTTTTGCTTCCATCTTTTTCACCTATATACACTTGCACAAGATACGTTTAAATAATTATGCATTTAATGTATAGTAATTATACAATACTCTTCGTGACATTATGGAAGTTAAAGATGATAAGGAAATAGAACGAGTCCTTTTGAAAAAACTCTATACGATGGGTTGCTGGGGCACAAGGCATACATCCGAGAGGAATCTCCCAAAGGGGTTTCCGCCTCACGTCAGAAAACGCGTGTTGGAAATCGCAGATGAACTCAGAAAGAAAGGCTTTCTTGTTAAGTTTCCAACACATCATGATTATCAGTGGTATCTGAACTGGAAATTCAAGAAGGAGATAGAGGAAAAGATAATGGGCTCGTAGCTGTGCTTGGCTGCTGGTTTGGTTCCCCTTAAAACAGCCCTAGAACTAGCGTTTTCAGCAGAAATAAGCATGTTTCCGAGCATAAAACCACACCAATGATCAAGCTTCATGCAAAGCCAGAAACTCTTTCGTTTGCCTGAAGAATTCCTTTAGCGTGAACTCTGCGAGTTTCTTTGGCGTATCTTTCTCAACCGAGTCGATCAAAGACTGAAAATAGTGCTCTTTTTTTGCTGAAATGTTAAGCAGCGGAAACCCTTCGTCCAGCAAAGTCTTATTTAATACCAGTCTGCATATTCGTTTGTTTCCGTCAAGAAATGGATGAATTCTGTAAAGACTATAGTGCGCTAAAGCCGCCTTTTCAATCGGATTCAGTCTTGTCGATTTATACCACTTAACAAAATCATCAATCAATTTGTCCAGCCTTTTATAATGCGGCGGTCTATAAGAGATTTCTTTTCCAAGAGGGTTTTTGGTATCCTGCATGCGCAAATAGACTTGTTGCTTCCTTAGTCTACCCGGAGTTTTTCCTTCAAAGCTTGCCATTATTGTCTTATGCAATTCGAGTAAATATTTTTTATCAAGACCATGGTTTTCTTTTATCGACTCTACAGCTTTAAGCATGTTTTTGCTGATATGTTCGCGCATGTTTAACCGCCTGTTTTTTTCAAAAGCATTCTTGACATCCCCAAGGCTGACACTAACGTCTTCTGTCGTAAGTGTGGTCAGCGTGAAAAGAATTGTGCTGTCAACTTCATACTTTTTTTTCTGGATGCCCGAAAGCGAGGAGAATACGTTGTTAAAAGCGTCACGAAAAAGCAGGGCTTTTATCATGTCGTCTTTTGAAATCAATTTATTGTCATAACGTTTTCCGGCTAACTTTGATATTATTTCCGACCTGAACGAATCTTCTGTCTTTGCTACATCATTTCTCGATGGTTTCTTTGCACCTACATATTTACTGAATGTTTTTGACTTGTTCGAGATGAAATAGCTCAAGTCGAGATAGTAGTATTTTTTACCACTAATGGTTTTTGTTCGGAGTGTCATACTGTATTTAGGCTGATAAAAATATTTAAAACTATCAGCCTAATTGTTTTATTGGTTAGGCTGATAAAAGCCGCTAAAATTATCAGCATAAACGTATTCACTGGCACCAATACATCTGGAAGTGGCTGTGTTTAGTTGCTGGTTAGGTTCTGTGCAGGACGAATGTGGGCTATGGGTGGTTGATTGATAGTCTAGTAAGAAATCGCATCATTCTTTTACAATTCTGCAAATAGCATCCTCAACTTCTGCTGTCTTTTCCTTTTTTATCTTGCCTGCTCTGTATAGAATTAGACCCAGATCAGCGGTGAATATCTTTCTTGGCCTAACGTAGCTCGTTATTTTTAATTTGCCGTTTTGAAAATCCCTCTCCTTCAGCTCAATTGCTTCTGCGCCTTTTTTGGGTTTGCTTGTTATTTGGCACATGATCACGTCGCCATATTCGCCTTCTGCAATTACAAGAGCAGGCCGTCTTTTGCTTGCCGAAAGATCAGAAAAAGGAAAAGGCAAAACAACAACATCGCCTTTTACAAGTCCTTCCATGCTTCATCTTCCTCTTTTGTGTTCCAACTTTTTGAAAGAGCTTTCTCACTCAACAACGCCGAAATTCTCCCGCTTTTTATGCTCTTGAGCGGCCTTAGTTCTATGCGGTCATCAAAAGCTAGTACAGCTATTTTAGAACCTTCTTTGAAGCCCTCAAGTTCTCTTATATCCTTGGGTATTACTATCTGGCCTTTCTCTGTTATCTTTGCGGTCTTCACTTCTATGAGTCCCATCTTAATCACCTTACAAGTAAGATATGTAAGAAAGTATATAAAGATTATCGTACAAAGAAATGTAAGGCGTAGGGCTCGTAGTCTAGCTTGGCTGCTTGTTTGGTTCGATACAGGATGAATGTGGGCTATGGGCGGTTGATTGGTGGTTGCTATTCAACTGCACAACCCATAATTTTTGCACGTATCATAGATTATATTTACAGTACTCATTGTTTCTTCCAACGAATTAAAGCCACTTCTGCGATTAAATAACCTATGCATTCTATAAGAAATTTCATCTACATTATACAAGCCCCTCGCCATAATCAAAAATTCGAACACATCCTCAGGAATATCCGAGTAAATATGCGTACTTATTTTGGGTGCTTTTTCATCAATAGGCGGTGCATAAATCCATCTTTTGTTTTCTCCGTTCCAAAACAAGAAACTTCCGTAAACACGTTTTGGTACAGGTCCCTTTCTATTTCCTGAATAGGATTTATCTATTCTTGGAATAATTTCCCTGGGTTTAACAAAAGAATCTATGAATCCTTTTTTTCTCAGTTTTGCTAGCCACTCGTATACATGCTTATCAATGTCATGTGTATTGGGATGGGTTTTTGAAAGTCTTTGTATAATTTCACCTGATGAGTATACACCATCCAAATAATGCACAAAAGTAGTTGCTGCATCTTCCAGTTCTGGTGTTGCTGATAAATATTTCAAAGCTGTTTGTATTTCTACGTCATCTGCCAGAAAATGTAGATCCATTTCCAACCTTTTTTGAAGATTTTTATCTTTATTTTGTTTTCCGATTTCTGTCGATGGATATGCAAGAAGCTGCAGACAAAAAGCTCTTACAGAAACGTCATTGTTCCAGCCGTACCGCCTTGCGTCATGGCGGAAATCTAACTGATATATTGTGCCAGTCGTGAACTGGCTGTTCTGTTCTCTTGATACAAATTCAGGCGATTCAGGATTAAGATTTCTGCTCAGCGCAGGCTGTATGAAATATTTGTAGCCTTGATTTTCAACAGAATTTAGCAATTCAAAAGTTTTCTTAGAGGTTCTTGAACTCGAGCCTGGATAGCCTTCTATTAAAAATAGCTTGAATGCTATACCTTCTTTGCCTAAAACCTCTAATGCTCTTGAATGCTGATTTTCATTTGTTCTCTTTTTCATTATAGCTAAGACAGAATCATCATTAACTTCTACACCAATTCCCACTTCATAGCAGCCGGCTGCTTTAAGATAAGCTACAAATTCTTCATCTATTCTATCAGACCTGGTTACACAACGGAAGCCAAAATTGGGATGGGCTTTTCTGAATTCGCTCAACTCTGATAGAAGGCCGAGTGTTTTTTCTCTGTTGAGTCCGAATGTAAGATCTACGAAATAAAATCTATCAATACCTAGGTCATACAAGTATTCTATTTCTCTAATTGCCTGTTCAGAATTCATAGGACTTGTTGGCCCTTTTGCTAAACAGAATTCGCATGGATAAGGACAGCCTTTGTATGTCTCGATATTTCCTAATACATATGCCCCTTGAGAATGAGCAAAATCTGTTATTTCAGAAATCCTATCTTTCCAAGTGTCGTAAAGTTCTTGTGGCGACCATTTTGCTGTAGTTCTTTTGGTATCAGCCAAGTTGATTTTTACTTCGCCATTTTCTCGATATGCTATGCCGGGTATATCGTATAAATGATGCAAATCATTACGTAGACTTTCAAGAATATGCGGTAGATTATAGCTTGCATCTGTCAAGGATGCTATATCAACTGTTGGACAATATTTGAAAATTTTTCTGCCCAAGTGCGAGACAGCTTGTCCTCCAACAACTATTTTTGTATCGGGCAATCTTTGCTTAATTTGCCCAGTCAAATAATGGATTGTATCCGCACTGGCTTGCGAAATAAGCGTAGTGCATACTATATCTGGGTGATTTGCAGTTGCTATATCCACTAAATCTTCTTTGCTCAGATTAGGTTCTTTATACCATTCAAAATCAAGCAAAACCAAATCTCTTTCAAAATCTGGCGGCACAGAGGCCAAAACTTCAAATGGTATACGCGGCAAAATTAAAAACTCAGTACCTACGTTCTGGGCCACGTAAGTTCCAGGTTTAGCTAAGTGAAGTGATGTCGTATTTGGTGGATTAACAAAAGAAACTCTCATAACTATAACAATAGAAAAATAGCAAAGCCTACTCTACGTTGGCCTCTCTTTTCTTCGTATCTATAGATTTCAATGCAAAATAGGGTTCTTTAGTGCCGTCACTAGACGTAACAATTGGTCTATAGCTTGGCTGATTCTCTTCTACAATTTCCTTCGGATCAAAACTCAAGTTTTTAGTCTTATACATAACTATTACTCCATTTGAGCTTCACGACTAGTTTTGATAGGTCTTAATCTGAAATAAGGTAGTGAAAAATCTCTTTGCGTATTTTCAATTCGCGGTGGGTAGTTACCTCTACCTTCTGTGTCATACCTCACATCTTCGTGCAACTCGTAGTTTTGCAGTCTTTCGTCTGGCATGATTATGTTATTTTACTTATCAAGATTTAAAACTATTTAGTGAAAATTTTGTATTCTTAATAAAATAGAAGATAAAATTTCGTTATTACAAAGATAAAAGCTTTTCTATATAGATTTTACAAATGCACAAGCTTAGCAAACTCGACTTGGATATTTTATACGAGCTCGAAAAGGATGCTAGACAGCCGTTATCACAAATAGCCAAAAGACTTAACACATCGCAACAAGTTGTCAGCTACAGGATTAGTTCTTTGCAGCATAGGGACGTTATAGGAGGATTTTATACTGTTGCAGACTTCGCAGCATTGGGTTATACAAGCTACAGAACGATGATTAGATTTAGCAACATAAATGAACATAGATATAAAGAAATTGTATCTTACTTGAAGGGACATCCAAACGTCTTGTGGCTTGTCGACTGTGGCGGTAGATGGGATATACTTGTTAATTTCATGGCAAAGAATATAGTACATTATAATGAGATTATTACAAAATTCAGAAATAAGTTTCCAAAACAAATACAAAATTATGATATTCTTACAACTGTTAGCATTATAGATTTTGGACGAGATTATTTCACTAAGAAAACAGGGGAAATTAAAAAAGTATCATATTTGATCAAAGAACAAGGAGCTGTAAAAATAGATGAAATTGACAAAGCTATTTTAAAATTTTTATCTGAAAATGCAAGAATCGGTTCTGCTGAAATCGCTAAAAGTATAGGCATAACGGCGAATACAGTAGTACTCAGAATCAAGAAGATGAAGAAATCAGGATTTATACAGGGATTCAAGCCACTTATTCATTTGGAAAATACACCATACTCTGGTTACAAGGCTCTTATAAAATTTCAGAATATAACCGAATTGAAAGAAAAACAATTAGTAAATTATCTCAGAACAAATCCGAATGTTGTTGGTGTAATAAGACTTGTTGGTTCGTGGGATTTTGAAATAGAATTTGAAGTCGAAACACGGAACCAAGTGCTTCAATTAACCAGAAATGTAAGAGATAAATTCAGTAATATAATTAAAGAATTTGAATTAACACCATTGTTTCATGAATACAAATATAATTTCTTTCCAAGCAATAATTATAAAAATTAGTAAGTTTGAATATTTCTCGCAGGGTTCGTAGTCTAGCTTGGTCAGGATCCGAGGTTCGGGACACCTTTTCTTAGAAAGAAAAGCTGTACTAAAAGAAGGTGCGATGTACCTTGAGACAGGAGTTCAAATCTCCTCGAGCCCATAATACTTCTTTCCACTAGAGCTTTCTTGCTCAGAAACCAAAGGTTTCTGGCAACTCAGAAAAGCTCTGCTTTTCTCGAGTTTTAGAAAGGTCTGCTCGGGCCCATTCTATTTTTTTACTGATTCATAATATTTGGGCTTCTGGAGCGCCGTGTAGAAGAAAATCACGAACAGCGCGCCATAGAGCATGCTATAGGGCGTGCCGAGAACAGGATTGAGAAGCACTGTGATGTCGAGAACAGAATACACAACAAGAGAATAGGGAACAATCCACCAGGTAAGAATCCAGCTCTTTTTTATCACCTTCATGTCGCGTTTGTGAAATGACATGGAGTAGAATTTTCTATAGACAGTCCAGTTCTTCTTCATGACCTCCCATATGTAAACTATTAGTGGCACAGTCGCGATAGCACCGAGAAAAAACGCACCAATACCATTGCCAGAAGAAATCTCTGCCTCAAGACCAAGCAGCGCGAGAACTGCTACAATAAGCGCAATGCCGGGATTCAGAGAAGTTATCATAATTATTAATGAAACGGGTTCCTAATAAGGTTTTTCTATTACAGCGGTTAAGACGAACAGAACCCATGCATCCACTTTTAGTAATCATATTTTTCGTCCAATAGTTATAAAGCCTGTGTGAACTACCTGTGAAGGTTTTGGGTGTGTAAAGCCTGCAACACTTGTCCACTCGCGCTGGATGTTTTCCTCTATTCTAATATTACTAAAGCCTGCTTTCTCCATGGCGCTAACAATGCTTATCTGCTGCTCTATGTGTGGGCTATAAGCGGCAACATAGCCGCCCTTTTTCAGCGCTGCGTAAATTTTTGGTATTACCCTTTCAGCGCCCTTCATGTCCATCGTAACTAAATCAAAATTCTTGCCTATAAAGTCTTCGCCTGGTTTGTTAACGAGTTTTATATTCTTGAATCCGCTGCGCAAAATATTTTCTTTTATTATTGCAGCATGCTCTTTCTTGATTTCATAGCAGGTAACCGAGCCGTTCGTGACCAAGTTAGCAAGAAACAACGCAAGAAATCCCGAGCCTCCGCCAAGATCCAAACAGCGCCAATCAGGTTGGAGTCCTGTCTCTGCTACGATAGCTCCGGCGTCCTTCCTGGTAATTATCTGCGGCCCGCGCTTGTATTTCCTTTCTGTGTCAATATAAGACATAGATTAAAAATATTTTTGTATCTTTTTATAGAAGTTTAAGCAACTGATTATTATGGCAAAATATCAGGAACTTAGCCCGAAAGCTCTTTCAATGGCGTCAGCAATATTTGGAGTTGTTTTCTGGATCGTGGGCATTATATGGCACGGAGCAATTGCACAGCCATCAATGATGGGTTACATGTACCCAAGCTTTTCCTTCATGAACCCCATGAACTCCATAGCACTGCTGATAGTATTGGTGGTGGCATTCTACATATCGGGATGGCTCATAGCGTACTTCTACAACTGGAGTCTGAAGAGAAAGTAAGTAAGGCGATGTGACAAGCTTCGATGCGTCTAGAAAAAGCTCGCAATTGCCAAAAGTCTTTCTCGTGGCAAGATCCTACAACCGGGATCTGAAGAGAAAATAAATCTAGAATAGCGTCTGTTTTTTATATCGGTTGTATTTTTTGCCGTATTTCCCAGCCAAGAGTTTTTCCTCTTCCCTGATTATATGGATGTGAAGCGGCAAAATTACCAGAAGTGTTAGGACTAGTCCGTAAATTGACTTAAGGAATAAAGCTATACCAATGAAGAATAAAATTCTGCCGTAATAAATCGGATGTCTGATTCTCGAATATATTCCGTTCGTTGCCAAATTCTTTGCTTTATCCAGTGTTATTGCACCTGTAATGACTATTAGCAATCCAGGTATCGTTATTAGTGACGATGCAATCGAAAGCCATGCGTCAGCTAGAAACTGGTTCCTGAATGTGAAAATGAAAAGCAAAATCAAAATATGCAAAGCGAATATTTCTCTTCTTCCTATAGACATAACAATTAAAAACCTACCTTCCAAATCGTCTCTTCCTGTCCGAGAATTCCTTCAGCGCCGTGTCAAAGTCCTTCTCTTGTATGGCAGGCCATTTCTTATCTGTAAAGATAAGCTCGCTGTACGCTGACTGGAACGGCAAAAAGTTGCTCAATCGTTTTTCTCCGCCCGTCCTGAATATCATGTCTGGATACGGCTGACCGTTTGTGTAGAGGTGTTCCTTCAGTATGGTTTCATTGAGGTCGCACGGCCTTATAGTCCCGGCAAGTCCCTCTTCAAGGATTTTCTTCATCGCGTCGACAAGCTCCTGCTGGCCGCCGTAAGCTATCGCGATGTTAAGCGTGTGCTTCTTGTAATTCTTTGTTCTGTTAGAAACAAGGCGCATCTTTTCCTGCAGTGCGTCCGGAAGTATATGTGTCCGCCCTATGAACCTTACCTGCACGGCAAATCGGTGGACAACATGATCAGCTGTTGCCAGGATGTCATCCATCTCACCACCGAAATATTTCAGTATAAGCTGCAGTTCTTTCTTTGGCCTTGTCTGTAAGTTTTCCAAAGACAAAACGTAAGCTGTGACGTATTTTATGCCCCGTTCGCAGGCCCAGCCAAGAACCTGTCTTGCCTTATACAGGCCTGCCTTGTGGCCCAGCCAGGGCCTCTTCATGAGCTCGCGCGCGAAGCGCCTGTTGCCGTCAAGTATGATACCTACGTGTTGTGGAAGCATTTCCCCTACCTCTCAATCCAATGCCTAATTAAGGCTGAAAAATCTTATTAATAAATACTAACTAGTAATTAATTTAAACTCTAGGTTATAAAAGTTTTGGTGCATTACAAACGTGCCATTTAGGTGGGTATTAAATGCTGGAAATATTGTTAATTGCTGTCGCAGGCTCTATTCTCGCTGGTTTATGGGATCTAAAGACTACAGAAGTTCCTGACAAATTGCCTGTGGGCATGGTAATTGTTGGCATAGCCTACTGGATTCTGCAAGGCATGCTAGGAGACTGGTATCCGTTCACCGTTTCCATCATAGTAGGCACGGCTCTCCTCGCTATCGGCTTAATCATGTACAAAAAAGGCCAGTGGGGCGGAGCTGATGCATGGATTCTTGCAGCCATCGGCTATATGGTACCTGTCTATGGAGGCGAAATATTCATAGTGCCATATCTAATGAACTTCATGCTTGTCAGCATATTCTATACTGTTATTTATTCTGTTACAATAGGCATCCTGAACAGGCATGTGTTCAAATATGTTGTCAAAGATTTCCGTGAAAATTTGAAATTTATACTTGGCGTGCCTGCTGCCGTGATTATAGCGATACTCGTGGCCTCTGCAGCAGTGCCCAGAATTATTATCTTAATCCCAAAACTGGTTCCGCTCATAATCTTGCTGTTGCTTTTCTGGCGCTATGCCTTTGTCATTGAAAGAAAAGTTTTCCGCAAAAAAGTGCCAACAAGCAAGTTGAGAAAAGGCGACGTTCTGGAGAAAGGCAACTGGGTTGGCCTCACGGACCGGCAGATAAAAAAGCTGCGTAGCCAGAAACGTTTCGTAGTGATAAAAGACGGCATGCGCTTTGTGCCTGTTTTCGCCATAGCCCTTGTCCTGACGCTGCTGTTTGGAAACTTGTTCTTTTCGCTACTGTAGAAGAAATTAGGGCGATTTTAATCTAGACTACTGCACACAAAAATGAGAAATGTTATTATTGGAATTCATCCAATATTTGCAACATAGATTAGTGCTCGCCAAGATGTTTTGTCTTAGTCAGTTAATTTTCTTCTTGCCTGCTTTCTTGATTTCTATTACAAATTTCCTGATTAGCTCTTCAGGGTTTTTGCTGTTTTCCGCGGCTGTGCCTATCTGAACCCAGTCAGCGCCAGCAGCAATTATCTCGCCTGCCTGCTTAGCTGTTCGTATTCCGCCTGCAACAAGATAAGGCACGTCTATCGACTTCTTGACTGCTGCAACCATTTCCACCGGAACCGGCGCATAGGCAGCAGAACCGGCGTCTGTGAATATTATCCTGTGTCCGGAGAACTGTCCTGCCATCGCAAGGGCTGCAGCAATTTTCGGTTTTATTCTTGGCACCGCATTTGCATCGCCGACCCAGCCCACAGTACCGCCCGGTTCAACAACAATGTATCCTATGGGCAATGGCTCTATCTTAAGTTCTTTGATAAGCGGCGCCGCCAGCATTTGTGCTTGAGAAATATAATAAGGGTTTCTCGAGTTCAGCAGCGACATGAAATAGATTGCATCCGCGTGGGATGTGATTGTAGCTATGTTTCCAGGAAACAGCACAACCGGCACATCCACCTTTTCCTTTATGCCCTTTGTTACAGTGTCAAGCAGTTCGCCCTGCGCGTTTATGGAGCCGCCAACAGCTATGATATCCGCGTCTGCTTTGTACGCAGCAACGCCCGTAGCAATTGCCTTCTCTCTTGTTGGATAATCGACCGGATCGATTATTACAGAAAGTATGCCACCGGTTTCCTCTATCCTCTTCAGTATGTATTTTTCTGTCTTGCCTATTATCATAATTATCAAATCAAACCAGACTTTTTAAAGTAATTCACAGTTTCACCTATTGCTCTTTTTGTTGTTGTCGGTTTAAAGCGTAGAATTGTCTGTATCTTCTTTGTCGAAACAATCCTGTCCCGTATTATTCTGTCAATATTTGATTTTTCAATTATTGCCTTTGGTTTTTTGCCTCTCAGTTTAGATGAAACTCTATGAATAGCAGAAATTATTCTTACTGTAGTCACGGCCACACTCTTCTTTGTCATCTCTATGCCCAGTGCCCTGCAAAGCATCGAGTAGAATTCCCTGTAAGTAGGCGTATCGCTAGCGGCAATGTGAAAAATCTGTTTATAGGTTTTTTTGTTTCCTATAGCTTTGACAATCAACGAGGCAACATCATCCACATAGGCCACATGAAAATGGTTTGAGCCGTTGCCAATAATCGGAAATCCTCTTTCTGCGGCTTTTATTACATCAAGCCATATTTTGCTTGGGCCAAAAATAACAGGGGCCCTTATTATCGTGTAGTTAAGACCGGAATTTATTACAATGTCCTCTGCGTCGCGCTTCGACTTTTCGTAGTTTGTCTTTGGATTTCTTGGTGAGTCTTCCTTGGCAAATTTTGTCTCGCCAAGAGCAGCTGTGGAACTCATATGTATGAGTTGTTTGACTTTGTATTTTTTGCATAGATCTATGACGTTCCTCGTTCCTTCAACATTTATCTTGAACAAATCACTGCTGTGCTCGTCAAGAACTGCAGCAAGATGAATAACCACGTCAACAGGAAATGCCTTTTCCAGTTCATCCGAATTTGTTATGTCTCCAAGAACCTGTGCAGCTTTTTTGCTTTTTTTCAGGCTTCTCGAAAAAACAATAACTTTGTGTTTTCCAAGTTTTTCCACTACCCGCTGACCAAGAAACCCTGTCCCGCCGGTAACAAGTATCTTCATAGGACTAATGATTCAGAAACAGATTAAAACGTAATTATCGCGAGCGCTAGTGAGACTCTTTTTATAATATGTTTCTTTTGGCTTAAGGATTTTCTTTTCCAAAGAAAAGTCTTACTTATTCGACAACAATAGGAATCCGGTTGTACATACCGCGCATCATTCCAGCTATTTCTTCCAGCTTCTTCTCCAGCCTTCCGACGCGTGCGCCCAGTGGTGCGAGGTCCGGTGCTTCCACGGTGCGTATGCGCTGGTTCAAGTCAGCTATCTGCCTTAGGTACTCCTCGCGGCTGACAATGTTTGGCAGCCTTCTGTCAATTGACTTTGCGAACTCGTTCAGCTGCTGTGTAAGCAGTCTGACGGTCATAAGTTTCATGTTGCTTTCCATATCCTGGATCCGGTTGCTGAGCTTTGTAACGTCAACTTTTTCGGCGTTCTCCTGTCCGGCCTCTACACCGCGCACCTGGCTCATGTCTGTTTCAATAGCATGAAGCCGTTTTTCAAGTGATTGCCGTGTCACCGACTCCTCTTCCAGAGTTTCCTTGGCGTATTTCATCTCATTGGCGAGATTTTCAATATCATGAATCTCCATGCTGTCGATTTTCTCGGTCTTTGATTCCAAGTCCATGATGCGTTTTTCCATCGATTGTCTGTTTACAGATTCATCTTCCAGCGCTTCTGTCGCATTTTTCATTTTCTCCGTAAGGCTGCTGATATCATGCGCCTCAAGACCCTTGAGCTGCTCCATAGCTCCCCTCAATTTCTTTATGTCATCGGATTCGAGACTGCCGAAGTGTTCCACCATCTGCTTCAGCTTGCCTATGTCCTCAGTCTTCAGGTGCTCGAAGTTCGCTACCATTTCCTTGAGCTTCTTTATGTCATCTGATTCCAGCTCGCTGAAGTGTTCCATGTTTTCTTTGAGCTTCTTTATGTCATCTGACTCAAGGTGCTCGAAATGTTCAGCCAGCTGCTTGAGTTTTTTCACTTCCTCGCCTTCGAAGTGCTTGAACTGTTCGAGGGTTTTTGCAGTGCTCTTTTCAAAGTTTTGTACCTTGTTTTCAATATCAAATACGCGTTTTTCAAACGACTGCCTGCTCACTGATTCGTCTTCCAGCAGCTCCTTCGCTTCCTTGAGCTGTTTTGCCATGTCCTTTACGTTGTGCGCCTCCATATCCTTGAACTGGTCAAGTATGTCGCCTATATGCTTGTCGAATTTTTTCTCAGCCCGCTTTAGCTCCTCCATCTTTGATTCAATTGAAGCAAGTCTCTCCTCTGTTGCCTGCTTGTTGCCAATTTCCGCGCGAATGGACTCCCGCGCATCCTTGAGCTGCCGTGAGAGCCTTCCGATGTCCTCCAGCTCGACGCCCTTCATTTCGTCGAGCGCCGTGCTCAGCCGTCTTATGTCGCGTGTCTCGATGTTTTTCATGGCTTTGACATCATCTATCTCAAGTCCCTTCAGCTCCTCGACAAGTGAGTTTATCTTTCTTACGTCGCTTAATTCCAGGTTCTTGAACCTTGAAAGCGACTCGCCGATGTCTTTTATGTTGCCGAATTCCCTGCGTTTGAAATTTTCAATAGCACCGTTTATTTCCTTGACCAGTTCCTCCCTGTATTCCTCGGCATTGAAATCCTTGAACCTGTTCGCAACAGCCCTGGTTTCCCTTAAGGTTTTTTCCATGTCATCCAGCTGGTTCTTATTGACAAGTGTCTCATTGAGCTTGTTGTCTATGAAATCAACGCGGTCTTTCATCTCCTCTGGATTCAGGGCAGCAATACCGTCTAGCGACTCCTTCAGGTTGCCAAGCTTTTCGTCCAGGCTTTTGACTTTCTGCAGGATATCATCATTGGAGGTTTTGTCGACCTTTCCAGTTAGCGAGTTGACGCGTTGTTCAATATAACCCAGCTTCTCAAAGTATTCCACGTTATTGTCCTTGAACCGCGCCAGCATTCCCTCATTCAATCTCTCCAGTTCCTTTTTGTAATTATCACCGAAGTTGGTGTTTGTGACTTCTTTGAGTTGTTTTTCAACACCTTCAACACTGGCCTGCATTTTCGTTTCCAGTTCCTTCATGTGACCCTTTAGCTCGTGTAGCTCACCAACCTCTTCCACTGCTTCCTTGATCTTGTCCATCTTTCCCTCGATGAATTTTACCTTTGGCATCAGCTCATGCTTAAGCTTGTCAAGTTCAGCACGGGTGGACTGCATGGATTTCTTGAATTTCTCCTCCATTGACTTGTCCTTGGGCGACTTGAGAAGCACCTCCACATGCCCCTCAAGCTTGTCGATTTTTTTCGCCTGAAGACGCGCGTATTCCTTTTCGTCAGAAAAAGTTTCCTTTATCTTCTCCATCTCGTCCGAATAATCAGGCATGGAAAGCTCTGCCTCTATCTTTTCCGTCTGGTCCCTCACGAACTCTGCTATGGTCTTTATGGACTCTTCCATTTCCTTTAATTTTTTCTCTATATCCATAGTAACACCTTAGGCGCGCCCCAGTATTCTTTGTACGCTGGAGAGCAAATCCGAATCCTCCTCTAACACTTCCTTGACTGTCTTTACTTTCTTCTTATTATGTTGCAGAGCAACATGCTCCTCAACTGGTTCATCAACAGGCTCATCAACAGGCCGCGTTTCCACATAGTTCGTTGTCTGAAGTGAATTTATTCTCTCCTCGAGTGTTGCTATTTTCGTCTCAATCTCGCTCTGTATCGGCGTGGCGCTTGTCTGTGCAGCGAGCTCGCTTTCAACGCGGGTCAGGCGTTCTGAAACGCCAGGAACATTAGGAATTATTCCAAAGTCAAGTCCGTCTCCAACCTTTTCCTTGAGTTTTGTATTCTCCAGTTGTAGCAACAAAAGAAGGTCCTCGAGCTCCTGTATACGATCCTCCGAAGATGATTGTGATTGTGGTTGTTGTTGGTCAAGGCGTCTTTCCAGTTCAATAAAAGTAATCTTCAGCTTCTCTTCCAGCTTGTTGAAACGCTCTTCCAGCTCCGTAAGCTTGTCTACCATGATTATTTACTTTGCTGCGGATGGTATATATAGTTGTCCAATATAAATTGGCAACTATACGTGAAATCACATAAATTAATCCTGATTTCACTGTATTGTTTTTTCTACTGAGTACTGAGAAGAACTAAAGGCAGAGGTATGGGTTTGCTTTTGCCTCATCGCTTTCATACTTTTTTCGTTTTCACCTTAGTCCTTTTCATACTTTTTCGCTTTCTGCTTCTCTTGCGTCTTTTTCGTTTCTTCTTGAGTATCATTGTAAAGTCAAACCTAAGCCACAGGAGCCATAAAACGATTATTGCTGCTATTAGCCCCCAGCTCCACACCACTGCATGAACAGTCTGGTAGTATGCCAGGTCAAAGGTCTTGACATAGAAGAACATGAAAACTATCCTAAGTAGGTTAATAACAAATATCACAGGTATCAGCACTAAGCCAGCTAGCTTCCGTTTTAGTGGAAACTCAGTTGCCATTACCAGTGCAAAGAAAGCGAGCATGCTTTTCCAGCCAGTGCAATCCCAGTTAATTACAGCAGCCCAGTTGCCGTCCCTTATGGGTATGGAAATAAGCATTCCGTTCATAGTAGGGCTGAAACCAAGGGATTGAAGCATCACAGTCACGACGTTCGCAACAAACTGCTCCAGCCAGGTCCATTCAAACCCCGCCAATAAGATAATGTAAAGCGGTATGGCAAACAGATTGAACTTTACGAAGAACTTGAGCAAATGCAGCAACTTTTCGTTTCTCCGGGAGATCCTGATTTTATGTTTTTTTCTTCTCATTAGAGTAGAATTAGGTTCATGATATAATATAAATTCGTTTTAAAAAGTTTTCTTTAAATCACAGTTTTCTCATCTTAGTTATGAAATATTTTGTGTCATGAGGCATGTCTTTATCTTCGTGTCCGTGCACGCCATAGGAGAACTCCACATCAAATCTTGGGTCTGTGAACCAAGCTTTAGCTGTATCCAAAGGCACGCCCCAGTTTCGCTCTTTATCTTCATCTTTATGATAATCTACCTGATATAAAAGCTTAGCAAAAATGACTCCAATCAACTGGGATAGCTCAGCCACTTTCTTTCCCTTTATCATCAAGGACCGAAACCTTTATAAGTTATAGATTATAATTTATAAAATATAATGGTGATATTATGAAAACAATAGCAGTAGACGACGCAATGTGGAAGAAGCTGAAGCAACTCAAGGATGAGAGGGGCGTCACATTTGAGGATATCATAGAGGACGCGCTTTTCAAGGCAGAAAAAATTCCAAGATCGATGTTTGGTGCTGCCAAGGGTCTAAAGCCTCTTACACAAAAGGAACGCAAAGAGATGTGGCAAGATGACAACAGAGATTGACATAGATCCGTCCAAAACTTATGTCATCGACACATACGCGTGGTACGAGTATTTCACAGGCTCTGATATAGGTATCAGGATAAAAGACTTTATAGAAAAAGGCGATCTTATAACGCCTTCAATAGTAGTTGCCGAGATTGTCAATAAATTCACCCGTGAAGGGAAGCCCTATGCAGAATTTGTTCAATTCCTAAAATTGAGAAGCGAAATAGTTTCGGTGGACTCAGAGGTAGCAGAGGAAGCTGGTAATCTAAGAACGCGATTCAGCAAAAATAAAATTAGTATGGCCGATGCGATAATAATGGCGGTTGCAAAAATCAGAAACCTTAAGATTGTAAGTGGCGATGAGCACTTTAGAGATTTGAAAAATGTTATAATGGTGAAATAATTTTACGATTTCTTTCCCTTAATCATCCTGTAGGTGCCAAATTCCCACGTCACAACCTCGTCGCCTTCCACCAGTTGTCCCTTAAGTTCATCCGGTATTTTCACTTCATAGTTTGTGTAGTCCACGAGGTCCATCAGCTGGGCATGATCGCCTGACAACGCGATAACCTGGGCAGTCTTCTTTTCTATCATAGGTATATCCATCTTGGTGTCTCCAGGGTGCACTATGATTTTTTTGATATCTCCAAAAAGCCCGCTCGCAAACAGGCGCGCCTTGGAAGCGCCATGCTTGCCTGACTTGGATTTCTGCACCTTGTCCACGCGGAAAGGCACGTCATCTATGAGCACGAAAGAACCCGACTTGAGATTCTTGATTTCTGTCTGTCTTTTTTCCATTATTATCACTTGCTAAAATCAATTATGTTGAAAGAAGATTTCTTGCTTTACTCTAATTGGAATAGAAACATATAAATGTATATCTTGCATCATGAAACGTTGCTGCAAATAAAAACCTTGTCATTATTTATTTACCTATGAAAAAACTCCTTGCAGCCGCTGCTTCTGTCGCAATGCTCGCTATGCCAACAGAGATAGACCCGCTGGAAATTGTACCCAATTCGTACCCGCCTACCGCATACCAGACAATTGTAGGAGATGCGGATAAACCGCTGGGCGTTACGCTGACCGTTAACTGGGTGAAAGTCTCTTTTTCCACCACACAAAGAGGCATCAAGCATGATGGTATATTCTGGAGAAACGCGCATTTTGATGACTGGGATGTTGTTCCAAACGGTTTAAGTGAAAAAGGCTTGCAGAAGATGCTTGAAAAGTATGGTAATTTCATACAGAATAAAGATATCTGGGAAAAGATGTCGTATAATGAATGGGACATAGTGCCGCAACCTGTAAGGTCCATGGCTTTCATGAAAATGCTGGACTATTGGTCAGGCATTCATGAATCGTGCAGAACAGAGGATGGTTCTGATACGCTGAAAGCAATAGTAATGGGTGAATCGTGGTTCGAGCATCGCGCAATCAACCAGCAAAAAGGTAACATTGATATAGGGCTTCCGGGAGCGTCAAACTACGCCAGAAAAGCGATAAACAGAATATACAAAAGGGATATAAGAGACGAGGATTACTTTAACCCCTACATCGCTACAGAAGCCGCCGCGCTGTGGTTTGGGAGAATGTTACAGGAAGCAAGATGTGACAGAAACCTAGCCGTGCGCGCATACTACAAAGGTATTAGGCGCGCAAGAGATGGGGACGGTACTGAATACCTGGAAAACATAAATCGAATAAGAAACGAGTACATAAGAAACATGGGAAACAGCCAAGCATGGCAATTTCTTCATACAAGAACACAGTAGCTACTCCCTTTTTTCCGTCACGAACTTGATATCTTCTTCCATGAGCGTTTTGCGCCCGGCGAAGCGGCTCGCCTTTACCGCCTTTTCAGCCATTTCAAGGCCGAGTTCCTCTATAACCTCGCGCGTCTCTTCAAGCGCCTCCCGAGAAATTCTTTTGACGCCGTATTTTTTGGCAATCCTTTCAAAAGCAAGCAATGAGAGCATGGAATTAATTGTGCATGGAATTATAAAAACAGCTAAGATTTCAAAGCCTCTAAAAGTCTTCTAAGACTTTCTCTTTGTCTAGGCCTTTGCAAGTAGCCTGCATGGTCCTTTTCCTCAACATCTATAGAAACAGGCTACATCGGGCACATCATAGCAGACAGAAAAAGAATGGCAGTCACAGCAATCGGTGACGTTCGTGTCGCTGCTAATGGAAAAATAATTGCAGGGAAAACAAAGATCATAGACATAAGGAATGCGGAGATTCGTGCAGATTACATAAGAAAAACAAGTGATATAAAAGGCAGCCATGATTACATAGAGCCCCGCATACTCGCCCAATTCAGGGTTCAAAACAGGCCAGGACATAAATTTTCTTATCCAGCAATAGACGGCACAAAAACATTGCCGCACAGCGGTGTAAAAACATTTGTTGCGCACACGCCAAAGCGCATACTTATCTGGTCTGACGGCTATGCAGCGCCTCGTATATTTACAATAAAAGGGCTTGAGAGAACGCTGAACGAAATTTACAAGACAGACCTGCATAGATGTAACAAATACCCTGCGGTCTCGGCGCTCAAAGACGACAGGACTGCCATCCAGATAGACATAGATAATTGGAAAAGATTGGACATGGAAGATGTGTGGTCGGATTCTTAGTTATCTTTCTGCAGTAAAATTGTATATAAAAATTACACCGTTTTGAGTTCAAATGATTATTTTAACAAGATAACATTATCCATGTTTTCAAAATCGTCGTCTTTGGCAACTAATATACAAGAATTCTCTTTCGCAGTCAAGTATGTAATAGCATCCACCAAACCAAATTCTTTTTTTATTTTTCTGCGCTCGGCTTTCAGTTTCCCGGCTTCTGAACAAGATTTCAGAGTTAAATTAGCGATAGAAGAAGCGCTTTTGATGAATGCAAGTGATTTGTCAAATTTTTCATTTTCTTTGGAGAATTTATCAGAAATTTCAGCTATAGAAAGCAGGCATATTGCTATTGTTGTCTCTTCGTTTTCTAGAAATTCTTTTACTTTCTCGCCCATAGCCGTGCCTGCAAAATATTCTATCCATGCGGAACTATCAAGCATATATTTATTCGCCATGGAATTTCATCCTGTCTGTTTTTTTCCAGGGGGAAATTTTTGCTTTTCCGAACATTGATTTTGGAGCTTTCAGCTCTTTGTCGGCTATCTTTGATATCACTTCGTCAAATGTTCCCGCTGCCAGCTGTTCTTTTAACGTTTCTAATTTCTGCCTTGTCGTGTCACTTATTTGGACTGTCGTTGTCATTTTTTCACCTATAACTATAATTATAGCCATAGAATATAAAGTTATCTTCTCACTTTCTTCGGCAGCTTCATGGTCGTCACGATAAGCATGCCGAATATCAGCACAAACCAGAATGATATGAACCTGTCCAAAAGAAGTCCGCCGGCCGCAGCGCTGCTGGTGATGCCGAGCATGACAAAAGCTCCGGTGCCAAACAGTTCAATCAGTCCTAAGGAACCGGGCAGCCATGGCACGAGGTAAAGAACAAGTATTACTGACCACACAATAAGTACCACATCCCACGGCAGGAACACGCCTATGGCAGCAAAAACAAGCCACATGCGCGCAAACTCAAGGATTTTTGTCAGAAAAGACATGCCAAAAGCCGAAGCAATAATGCTCTTGTCCTTTATCAGTACCTGGAATGCATCATAGAAAAGCCTGGCATAGTCCCTCTTCTTCACGTGAGCGAACTTGGAAATCTTTCGGCCAGCAAACCTGACGAGCTTTCTCATCCACTTTGGGTTAAGAAGCAACTTAAGCAGTCCTACAATTATAACAGCCACTACAATAAGGAAAACTATAAACGACGACGAAACAACTCCGGGCAGCTCCCTTGCGTAAAGCATGAAAATGATGAAAACCATCAGAAGCGAAGAGACCAGTTCAGCCAGTGTGTCAACAGCTATTACCGCTGTAGCCTCTGATCCGTCCATTTTTTTCTTCTTAAGCAGATATATCTTGAGGGGTTCGCCACCTATCTTAGCTATCGGGGTAAGCATGCTTATTGCCATGCCGCTCATGGTTATTTTGAAGGCATCGATAAATCCGATGTGTTCGTGTTTTCTTGCTATGAGCACCAGCCGGCCGGCCAGCAGCAGCAGAATTGCCAGTTGAATAATCACCGCAGCAGCTATATACCATGTGTTTGCCGTGAAAACAACGCTCATGACCTCGTTGACGCCAAAAAACGCCACGACGCCTGCGATAAGAACTACGCCTATTGCGAACAGTAATGCTGTTATCATATGTCTTCTTTGAAAAGAACGTATAAGAATTTGCATATCCTGCTATTGGTGTTGTTCCTAGACAGCTTCACTATAGTAGAAGACATTAGTTTTTGTACAAAATAATGTCTTCTGCATATAGCAGTGACATCATAATATGTACGGTTATTTATGTCACATGCTATAACATATCATCATCAGAATCGTCCAGAAATCACTTGTTATAGTGAACCCAGAAAAGAATTTTCATGCGACTGGGTTCACACACATGGAGAACCTTTGGTTCTCCTGTACAGGTGAATCGTTGCTTCACCATGTATAGTTCCCAAGGAAGTAATACAAGAAAGAACTTCGTTCTTTCTGTACAGGAAGAATTTTCAATTCTTCCTCGTATCCTGTTTATTTCCTTGGAGAACTATAACCCACAAATTGTCGGTTTTTGGCAGTGTTGCAGGAAGTGTTCTGAAATAAAAAATTGCGTGTTTGTTGTTTTCGTAATTGGTAGAAAAAACGTTAAATAGCTTTTTATCCTATCATCATCATAATCATCATTATAATCATAGGTTTCAAGGAAAAAGGCAGATGAGGAGTGTCTTACGGCGATTCCATCCTTCGTGTAGTAACCGACTCCTCCTCACCGCTTGCCCGTGCCACTTGTGAGGGCGGATACGGGCAAGAAACATTATTCTTATATTTGCATTTTGCTTATTGATAAAGATGTATCTGTTGCACGTGATAAATTAACATTTATTTTTCTTCTTCATTCTCCTCTTTCTTCTATGTGCTTTTTCATCGAATCTATTACATATTGAAGCACATGCCAATCAAGTTTTTCATCAATAATGAATGTGTATTTATTTTTGCCATCTTTGATGATGATATAAGACTCTGTATCTGCAAGCGATTCAGTTAATTCTTTTTTGCTTATTAACGATGGTGTAGTAATTTGACTATTACTTGGAATAGCATCAGGCGATATAGGTAATTCTGTAATTCCAGTGGTCTCATTCAGTAACTCAAAATTTCTCCTTATTGTAGATATCATTCTAACCACAGCAGCTTCAGGTATTCCGTAGGAACGCATAAGGATATTCTTGAATATGTTATCTGCGGGCAAACTATTTCCAAACCTCTGTAGAATTTCCCGAAACAAAGTAACTGATAGTATTGCTTCCCGCTGTGCTTTCTTGTCCTCATCTGGTTCTATTGGCTTGAGAATTCTGATTGCCAATTCTGTATTAACTAATTTGTCTTTCTCTACAAGACCATATCTTCGGGCTGCCGTTATTCTATTGTTCAATGCACCGCCACGAACATTCAGAACTTTCCCAATAAGCTCGTAAGAGTCTGCCACACCGCCGCATTTTTGAATTGCCTCACACACTTCCAATGCAGTCTGTATAGTTACTACTGGATAGTCTTTCGCTGTACTGCGACCTTTCTTGATAGTTGCCTGTTCTTGTTTTTCATCATCAATCTTTTTCTTGTCATTCATCCTCAACACCCCATTATTAGAATTTATCTGAAGCATTTAAAGGAATCCCCTTAGGGATACCTGTCCTCATATATCCTCTGTATTCCTCATTAAGAAGATAAGTTTATAAATCTTAGAAATGATAAATACTTTTAGACACACAATAGACACATAATAAACGACATAAGTGTTTCGCATGCCTAAAGAAATAACAGGGAAATCTACGAAAAAGGTTCAGGTTACATTTACGATAAAACAAGTAGATTTAATCGATAAGCTTTGTAATATCGGACGGCTCGGCAACAAGCGAGCCGACGTAATCAAACAAATTGTTCTTCTTTACATACATGAAGAAGAAAAGAAAGGCGGACTGTAATCTACTTCTTCAAAGCCTTCTTAATCAGTGTGACAACTGCCTCGTTGTTGTTTTTCGCTCCGCTATCTAGGACAAAATCATGCGAGGCTTCAAAGGTCAGAAGAATGCCGAGATTGTGGCAGAATTATTCAGAACTTATTACAACTTTGTTAAGCCTCATATGGCTTTGAATGGAAAAACACCCAGCCAAGTGGCAGGAATACAAAACACAGAGAGAAATAGATGGATAGAATTAATAAAAAAGAACATTCAAAAGATCTAATCAATATATTGAAGGACAACACCACTTGTCTGTGACATTGACCAAGTTATATATATATTGTATACTTATAAGCTTTTCGCCTTACAATTTTTCAAGTTCTGCAAAGTTCAGTGGTTTAAGAGAGTATCCTAAATTCTTGAGATTTTCAGAGGTTTTTTTACCTTCATCACCAAAATGAATAAAATAATCTTTCTCTGAAATAACATTATAGTCAAAATCTGCATCAAAAAACTTAAAGCACCCATTATTCTTAAAAGATAAGTCTATGATTTTTCTGAATAGTGGAGAATGTTCTATAGTTCTTTCATTTATTCCACTATTCTTTTCTTTGAATATAAAAAATATAGGATGTGGAATTTTCTGATGTGTCGGAATATTCAATGCTTCTGATAGTGGTATAATGTGGTATAAACATGCATTGCTTATGAACATTGTTTTCAGTTTGTTTGCTTTGTCTAATTCAGGAAATACGTCCTTAATATCTGTTGGTGTTAATTTTCCACCATTATCAAATAATTGAATATCGAAATAATTCATGAGTATATCAGATGAGGCAATTAATGCGTTGGATTTATCCCCATTTGGCAAAATGAAAAATGATGTCAAGTCTTCTATAGCTTTCCAAGCATTGGTAACTTTTCCATTGAATCCATCGAGAAATGCATTACCCTTTAGATGTCCCATTGTATGTAATTGCCATAAACATACATGAGGAAATGGAGAATCTAAATGATTGCCTATAAAATCTATGAAACTAATCTCTTTATTGGATGTAAAAGGAAATATTCTAACTCGACTGGTTAAGGGCGTATATGTGAAATAAGAATAAAATACATACAAGCTTTCTATATGGTCTAATATACTATTATAAAATTCTTTATAAAAGTCGTGTGTTATGCCAAGTCTATGCAAATCATACGATTTGTATACACTTCTATCTGGTTTTATGCCTCTTTTTCTCAATAAATCAGAAATTACGGAAATATATTTGTCTTTAAAATAATCATAACTCTTAACTTCTATTCCTATTGCAATCATGCCAAGAAAATCATTAGTTATCCCTTTTCTTAGGAACTTTCTTGAGTCAATTCCTATGAAATTGGACATATTTTATTTTTATATACAAACTTTAAGAAAACAAGTCTCAATATTTAACTAAAATTAGCAAGTCCCGTTCTGTTACAGTCTTATTAAAGTCCCAAGAACGTTACAGTGCCCGGTTTTTAAAGCTTTATAAATACCGCCTATAAAAACGTGAAAATCTTTAAATACTTTACTGCTGAAAGTAAAGGTTTATGTCGGCAAGACAAAATGTTACTTCAACTGAGTGATAAATTATATTCTGTATGTCTTCAAAATAAAAACAAGCGTCCTATACGAATTTGGTGATAAAAATGTTAGAAAAATGTCCTGAATGCGGCTCTAAACATTTCTACAGAGATCCTGAAAAAGCGGAAAAGGTCTGCGCTAAGTGCGGGCTTGTACTGGAAGAGTCTATGGTAGATACAGGCCAGGAATGGCGTGCTTTTGACCACGACCAGAAAGTAAAGCGTGCAAGAACAGGAGCTCCTCTAACACACAAGCGTCATGATAAAGGCCTTACAACGGAAATAGGCAAAGGCACCACAGAACTGTTCAAGGTGCCTGCCAAGAAAAGAAGCCAGTTCTTCCGTATTAGAAAATGGCAAAAAAGGCTTCTAACGAGCAAAGATCGCAACATGTCATTCGCGCTAAGCGAGCTCCAGAGACTAATTTCATTTCTAGGTTTACCTAAAACATTGCATGAGGAAGTTGCAAAGCTCTATGAAAAGGCATTGCAGAAGAGCCTTGTTCGTGGCCGCTCGATCGAGTCAATAATTGCCGCTCTTGTCTACTCCCTTTCGCGCGAATACGAAACACCGCGCACATTAACAGAGATATCCCAAGCTTCCGGTATCGGCAAGAGAGAACTTGGCCGCACTTATAGGTATATTTCTCGTAAATTAGACATAAGGATTTTGCCAGCTCGTGCAGAATCATACATACCAAGATTCAGCTCAATGCTTAAGCTGTCAGACCGCACCCAGATGAGGGCAATAAAGATACTCAAGACAGCTAAAGAAAAAGACGTTATCAGCGGCAAAGGTCCATGTGGCTGCGCTGCTGCTGCTATTTACATTGCCTCCGTATTGGAAGGTGAAAGAAAGACACAACGGGAAGTAGCAGACGTCGTAGGTGTGACCGAGGTAACGATACGCAACCGCTACAAGGAAATGGCTGAAGCTCTTGACATAGAAGAGGAAGTCGAGAAGAAGTCTAAGGAAGAAGAAACAGTATAAGTGATTAAAATGCCAGTAGCTCATCTACACAAAAATTTGGCACCAAGAGAATACTGCCCTGCCTTATTTGATGTTTTAAAAAATTGGCCTAGAACGTCTGCTGTTGCAGAGTATGTTTGTGGTGTGCTTCAGGCAATGGACGACAGACGTCAGTTGATCAAAGATTTTACAAGACGTCATTGCAAAGATCTGCACCATGATTATGGTTGGCATGACCTTGATCCTCATGTAGGAGATGTTGGTGTAGAAGGGCACCCAGTTGCAACAATCGAAACCCATCACAACAGCGGAGATGTTACTGTTTATAAAGAACACCAAATAGCTGGTGCTTTTATTGAAGAAGCTTTAAGTCACGGCTATAAGAAAGTGTAATTATTCCAGTACTCTTGCGTCGTCTATTTCCCCATCGCCATCATTATCAAGTCCCTCGACGATAAGGTAATTTTTCTTTTCAATCAAATCAAAATTATTTATGAAAGCTATAACAGCCGCCTTTGTGCCGCTGTATCTTTTGCCGGCTATGACTATTATTTTCTTTCCTTTGCTGAATGGGTTATCGGTTTTGGCAATGAACCCACACTCGTCTTCCTTGTAAACCTTTTTTCTGGACATTATATTTTTCTTTGCATCAAACCTTACAGGCAGTTTATCATTGACCATCTTAGTAACTTTATTGGTAACAGGACCGCCGACTATTATCAGGTTGCTGCTAAGGTCATGGCTGTGAACGTCTTTGTCCTCTAAAACAGACAAGACTTCAACTTTATTCAGGAATGTCCCAAGGAACAAAGCAAGATCCACGGCAAATGTCACGTCCCTGCTCCTCGCTTTTTCCGGCCCGTGCGGGTCAGGGCTGCCAACTATTATCTTCGCTTCCAGCCTGCCATTTGAAATAAAAGGCAGGAAATTTGTAGCAGCAGAAAATCTTTTTGTTTCCTGAAACTCGCCAAAGCGGACAAAAAATGCCGGGCTTGTCAGGGCATAAAACTTTGCCAGCGCCCCGCCTCTTTCCTCCTTCCTCACGAGAGATATATATCCTTTTTTCTCCAGTTGCCTGATATGATAATATATTTTCTGCTCGTCCAAACGAAGCTGGTTAGCAATCTCCTTCGGATAGCTTTCATGATCAGCAAGAGTCTTTAGTATCTTCAAAGCTATTCCAGAAAATAACTGTTTTTCCTTTGCGCCTATAGAGAGCATTTTGCCCTTTTCCTCGTTTACTATCTGCATGTTAATCACTTTAATTTATTTTATAATGGTACTAAAAATCTTTTAATAGCTATATTTAAGCATTGGATTCAAGGAAAGGTAATGAAAGCTGTTGTCATAGCTGCAGGCAAAGGGACGAGAATGCAACCGCTTACGCTGACAATGAGCAAAGGCATGCTGCCCGTTGCCAACAAGCCAGTACTTCAATGGACTTGCGAATTCCTGGATTTCTGCGACGAGATAATAATAATTGTAAATGAAAACCAGCGTGACATAATAAGCCATTTTATCAACAACAAAAAAGTCAGGCTACTTTTTCAGGACGCGCCGTTGGGAACTGGTCACGCGCTGCTTCAGGCAGAAGGAATAAAGGGAAGATTCATAGCCATGTACGGCGATGATATCTACGGAAAAGAAGACATAGAAAACATTTCCCAGCTGAACGAAACTGCTCTCGGCTCTTTTTCCTCAGAAAACCCTAAAATATATGGCGTGGTAGAAACCAAAGATGGCTGGGTCATAGACCTTGAGGAAAAACCAGAAAAACCAAAATCCAACTTGGTCAATTGCGGCCTCTATTTATTTGACGAAAGTATTTTTTCCTACTTGAAGAAAATTCCTATTTCGCCAAGAGGTGAATACGAACTGACAGATGCAATAAAAGCTATGCTGGCAGGGGGTGTGAAAATAAAAAACCACAATGTCAGCGTATGGATCCCACTATCCTATCCATGGAATATACTAGATGTCAACAAATATCTGCTTGATAAATACGGGAAAAATATTCATCCTTCCGTCGAGCTGCGGCCAGGAGCTGTTGTAGAAGATCCCGTAGCCATAGATGCCGGAAGCGTCATAGGTCCTAACTGTTACATACGAAAATATTCTTCCATAGGAAAGAACTGCAAAGTCGGTCAGGCGGTAGAAGTAAAGAACTCAATAATAATGGACAATTCCTTTGTATCGCATCTCAGTTATGTTGGTGACACAATCATAGGACGCAAATGCAACGTGGGCGGCGGCACAATTTTTGCCAATCTAAGACTGGATGACAAGAATGTAAAAATGGAAATCAACGGCGTTCGTGTTGACAGTAATCACCACAAGTTAGGCGCAATTGTCGGTGATGGTGTTAAGTTCGGCACGCGTGTAACCGTGATGCCTGGAAAAAGAATATGGCCCAATCTGCTTATACCAGCTTGCATGACCGTCAATGAAGACATAAAAACCGAGCTGCCGTTGAGCAACTACCAGCAGCAGAAAGAATAATTAAAAATGAAAATAACGTTTGAAGATAAGGTCTTGAGGAACACCATTTCTTTTAGGGTGATATCTAGACATTTTCTTTGTAAGAAAAGGGATCGATAATGTGTGGTATTATAGGACTGGTAAAAAAAGGGGTGTTTTCTTCTGTCGAAGCGCTGCAAATGCTAAAGCGACTTGAGTATCGCGGTTATGATTCTTTCGGAATTGCAACAGACACTGGTTTGTTTGAAAAAGAAGTCGGTGAGATAAAGGCTGTAAAAAGTAATGAATGTAGTTTGGCGATTTCACATTGTCGTTGGGCAACTCACGGAGGCGTGACAAAAGCAAACGCACACCCCCACAAAGATTGCACAGGAAAAATAATACTCGTTCACAATGGTATAATTGAAAACTATCTGGATCTGAAAAAGCAGTTGCCAGGTCACGTATTTTCCAGCGAGACAGACACAGAAGTTATTGCGCACTATATTGAAGAGAAAGCAAAGACAAAAACAATACGCGATGCAATAAAAGATTTCATGAAAGACGCTCAAGGAACATTTGCCGTGGTTGTGATGGTAAAAGGCGACAATAACCTGTACGCATTCAAGCGTGGCTCGCCCCTCTCACTCGGTCTGATGAAAGATGGCCACGTAATAGCCAGCGATATTTACGCTTTCTCTGACAAGACTGACAAGGCCATATTTTTCAACGAGGATGAATTTGCGATTGTTAATGAGGACAGTTTTGATTTCTACAAATTTGACGGTACCAAGCTTATCCCCGTTACCAAGGATATAATCACAGTCAAATGGTCAGGCCAGGAAGAAAAAAAGAACTTTGATCACTACATGATCAAAGAAATTTATGAAGAGCCCGCCGTCGTAGAACGTTTAATTAATTCCCTGAATACAGAACAAAATTCAGACTTGGAAAAGATGAAGAAACTGATGACCGAAGCAAAGCGCATTGTTTTCGTGGCATCAGGCACATCCTACCATGCAACTCTCCTTGGCGTCTATTTTTTGAACAAAGTTGGCGTGGAAGCACATGCCATAATAGCGAGCGAGTTCCGGAATTTCTATCTGGTTGATAAAGAAACCCTGATAATAGCCGTTACCCAGTCAGGAGAAACAATGGACGTGATAGAAGCTCTGCACGGCATGAAGGATAAAGGAGCAAAAATCGCTTCCCTTATTAATGTGCCCTACTCAACAATCCAGAGAATGAGCAACGTATCAGTAAATATCGAGGCAGGCCAGGAAATATGCGTAGCCGCAACAAAATCATTTGTAAATCAAGTAGTCTGCCTGGCATATCTGGCTTCCCTGTTCGAGAAGAAAAACTCCGTGGAACAAGTTTCAAAAAGCATAAAGCACATTTTCAGTCAGGAGGGAAAAATAAAACAAATAGCAAAGTCGTTAGCAAAGCATAGCGACATTTACGTGATCGGAAGAGGTTTTCTTTATCCTGTGGCAAGAGAAATCGCTTTGAAGATAAAGGAAATATCTTACATTCATGCAGAAGGCATGATGGGTGGAGAGTTAAAACATGGCACGCTCGCGCTGATAGAAGAAGGCACGCCTGTTATTGTTTTAATGGACGGAAAAAGCGAAATCGTATCCAATGCCATGGAAGTCAAAGCTCGCGGAGGAAGAATAATAGAAATAGGTGGGAATGGTGTGTTAGGAGAGGCAATAAGCATAGAAGCAGGGGATAAATTATCCTCTGCCCTGAGCGCTGCTGTTATCGGCCAGCTGCTGACCTATTACATAGCCCGAGAGAAAGGTCTGCCGATCGATAAGCCAAGAAATTTAGCTAAATCTGTGACTGTCAAGTAACTTTATATATACATGCATGCATATATATAATATGACAAAAGTGATTTCCCTGTCGGACGACGCATATGCGGAACTGGGCAAATTAAAAAAAGAAGGCGACTCCTTTTCTGATGTAGTTTTAGAGCTCACTAAAAAGGAAAAAAAACCTCTGAGCTATTTCTTTGGGAAGTGGTCCGACAAAGAATCTCTGGACTGGCTCGAAAAAAGCATAGAGAAAACAAGAAAAGAAACAAAAATGCGGGACGTTGAATTCTAATGTATTGCCTTGATTCTAGCATATTTATTCCGCTTCTTCGTGGAGACAAAGGTATTAAAAAGATGCTTGATTCCGTGGAGCCGGAAAGTATATCCATAACCACAATAACTTTGTGCGAACTCTTCAGAGGCGCATTCAAGTCGAGAGATATAAAAAACGACTTAGCTACGGTGCATGGACTTATAAGGGACTATAAAACGCTGGCATTTGACGTAGAAAGCTCTCAGGTTTTTGGCGAAGACTTCGTAAACCTTGAAAAATCTGGTAAGCAGACACAAGTCCTGGACCTGATGATAGCAAGTATAACAAAGTCTAATAATATGATATTAGTCACCAGGAACAAAAAACACTTCGAAAATATACCAGACCTGAAAGTGGAAGAATGGTAGATTATGGAAATCCCGGAGAAATCCACCTGGCAGTGCATGAGCTGCGCGCTTAAAATAGAAGCAGAGCAGGCTCCGGAAGAATGTCCTAAGTGCCACTCGCAATTGTTATTTGCTAAAGTGTCTGATTGGAGATTTTTCTAGAGGGAATCTAATCTTTCTATAAAATCTTTCGAGAACTTAACGGCCAAAAGCTTCTTTGCATCTTTGAGTGAGGCCCATTTGTAATCTGTATGCTCTTCGCTGAGTTTTATTTTTCCCATCTTTATTTTGCACGAATAAACAAAAAGGACCAATCCGAATTTTTCTTCGCCGACAGGGATTTCAATACTTGCTATGCTGCCGTGAAACAAATTTACATTTTTTATATGACCGATGTAGCCGATTTCTTCTTCAAGTTCTTTTTGCAGCGTTTGTTCTACGCTATCGCCTTCTTTAATACGTCCGCCAGGCAAATCCCAGTAAACACCATGTTTATTATTTGTAAGTTCTTTTGGGTTTATCTTCAAGACCAGTATCTCATTCTTATCATTTTGCACCAGCGCCTTTATTCCCACATGAAACTTCTTCTCGTTCATAAAAATCTTATCATAAAATTATTGAATGATGTTCTCTGAATTTAGTATATTGTGTGTCTCTGTTATTCTTATGTAAAATCCAAATGGGTCCTCTATACGAAAATCTTTCAAGCCCCATGGCTGCACTTTTAATTCTTCAACGACCTTTGAAAATTTCCTCACCCTCTCATAAAATTTCTCTACGTCATCTACCATAACAACTATTTCAACAGCATAACCTCTTTTTGTATTTTTAGGCCAGTACTTAAAATATTCGTGATCCCACACATATTTGTTGCCAGGCCAGAAACACAGAATATTATTATTGCACTTCATTACAAGATAACCATCAACACCTTTTGGCCTGTTTTCCCATACTACCTTGAACCCGAGTTTGTTATAAAATTTCTTCGCTTTTTCAAAGCTGGGTACGTGCAACTCTATTAATGTGCTGTTTTGCGCTGATTTAGGTTTCATTTCCTACCCCTCTGCATCTTGAATAATTTTTCTATCGTTGTGACCGTGTCCGCGTCCTCAGGCTTCTTTTCCTCCGTCCTGAGTCGTAGCAGTCTTGGAAAGCGAAGAGCATAACCACTTTCGTATTTAGGGCTGCGCTGTATCTCTTCATAGCCGATTTCTATCACGACAACCGGCTTGACCGAAACAACTTTTCCTTCTTCTTTGATTATAAGTGGCTTCAGTGTTTTCGTTAATGTTTCTAGCTGATCTTCTGTGAATCCAGAAGCCATCCTGCCTGTCGCAACCAGTTTATTTCCTTTCCAGGCAGCAAGAATAACCGAAGACAGCCATTTCGCTCTCTTGCCCTCACCCCATTCAGCTCCGACAACGACAAGGTCAAGCGGTTCAAGTATTTCCTTGACCTTTAGCCAGAAGCCAACGCGTTTGCCTGGCTGATAGCGAGCCTCCATGTTCTTGATTATAACTCCTTCCTGGCTTGCCGTTAAAGCCGACTCATAGAACTCTGCAGCGTCATCCATGTCATTTGTCTCTATATGATCAGCAAACCTGAATGATTTGTCCTGGGTTATTATTTTCTTGAGAGAATTCCATCTTTCCGTAAGTGGTTCATCAATATAGGAAATGCCATCAAGATAGAGCAGGTCAAAAAGATTGACCTGGATCGGAATTTCTCTGACCATCTTTTCAATATCGTATTTGCGTTGTATCCTTTTCGAGAGAAGCTGAAAAGGTTGTGGTCTTCCATCCTTTATGACAACTGCTTCGCCCTCGATTATACATTGTTTGCAATTTATGTATTTCCTTGCTAGTGTGACTATATCTGGAAATTGTTTTGTAACATTTTCCATGCGACGTGAAAAAACACTTACTTCGGAGCCGTTCTTGTGAATCTGGATTCTGAAGCCATCATATTTATATTCTACGGCTGGTTTTTCAAACTTGGTCATAGCTTCTCGTATATCAGCAGCCCGGTCAGCGAGCATGACGCGAATCGGCTGCCCCACTTGTATTTTTGCTTTCAATTTACCCTTTTTTGCCTGCTCTGCGACGCGGCCATAATCCCCAAGCACATCATAAATTTTCTCCAGTTCCTTTGGATTCTGGTCAAACGCTTTTGCTATGGCGTCGCGGACAATACCTGCGGCAACTCCAATCCTCATCTGGCCTAAAGCAGTTCTTACAATATAGCGCGCCTCCTTTGGGCTCGCAGAAGAGAGCAGCTCAGCGATAAGTGAAATTTTCATGTCCTGGCTGCCGCTTCCAGCAATTGACGGCAGCTTTCTGAGGTTGTCAAAAACGTGATCTATGGTAAGATTGCGTTTTGCCAAAGAAACCTGCTTTCTTTTCTCCATCAGTTTCTCCACAGCTAAGCCAAGGTCGCCGGTCGTTTTGAATTTTTCCATGACCTCTTTCTCCGAAGCGCCTGACACTCGTTCCACTACCCTCTTTATCATTCCAGTAGCTATGCCAAGTTCCTGCTCGCCCCTTGGAAAAACTGTTGCCATGGAAAGCACCACGGCCCTGTACAAATCCGCGTCGGCACACCTTTTGTAAAAGTCCGCCAGAATATCCCGCTTTTCCAGTTTCTTTGGTGTAGCGTCCAGCTTTTCATAAAGTTCGGCTAACTGCAAGAAGTTCATAAATAAAGGTTGTGAATAAAGGATTAAATATTGCTTCGAGACGACAATTACGCGCAACATCGTCTTTAAGAATATTTTGATTTTAGTTCAAGTATGGTAGTACCAGATAAAATTTTTATAACAACGGAAGAGCTCGAAGTTGATTGTTCAAAACTTGCAAAACAAATGTATGACACTGGTTATAGACCAGACATTGTAGCTGGTGTATGGCGAGGTGGCGCCCATGCTGCAGCTTACGTAACTGGGGCATTAAAACGGCTTGGAGCAGACCACACACATTTTCCTGTAACAGGCAAGTCCTACGAAAAAGGAGTAGGAAATAGGTCAACCCTAATAAGGGTTTATAACATGGGTGACCTTACAAGATACGCAAGAGCATTTAGACTAAAAAAAATCTGTTTCGCTGATGATGTATTAGACAGCACGGTAACAGGTCATTCATTAAGCACCGTTGCCGTAAACGGATTACGAAGAAGGGATGCTGATAAGGCATTTGTTGTCAGGGATGGTAAAGCAAAAGCACTTGAACCAAAAGATGCGATTAAACTAGGCCCACGTAGTTACACTTTGTATAATTTTGAAATAAGGGCCGATGGAACCACTTATACAATCCAAATGCCCATGATTACTGACATAATACCTTTTGATGCAGAAGTAACTATTGCAGCACCATATCAAAAATCTTATGCAAATTTGACAGGCTTAAAACCAGATTTTTGTATAAGAGATTATCCTATGAACGACGGTAAACCTATATGGCTTAATTTCCCCTACGAATTAGAAAAAGAGGATATAAGTGACGAAGAAATGATGCTTCAAAGACCAGGTGTAGCAGAAGTGCTTCTCGATAGAGCAGCATAATCAACCTTTTTAAAACTTCTGACGCAAGTAAGGGAAGACGAAATTAGCAATACGTCATATGAATCGCCACGATTTTTCGTGATAATTATGGCAGTAAAAAAACAATGGTACGAAGTAATGGCACCCGAGATGTTCGGCGGCAAATCAATAGGCGAAACGCTGGCTGCCGATCCAAGGCAACTGATGGGAAGAACCCTTAACGTAAGTCTGATTGAAATTTCAAGAAATTACTCAAAATTCTACGTAAAAATAAAGGTCAGGATAGACTCAATAGACGGTCACATAGCCCACACAAAACTTGTAGGCCATGAATGTATGCGTGAACGCATATACAGGATGGTTCAGCGACACGGTCGCCGTGTTGATGCAGTTCAGGACGTGGTAACCAAGGACGGCGTAAAGGTCCGTGTCAAGACTGTTTTCATGCTGATAAAGCGCGTCGGCAGCTCGACCAAGAACGATACGCGCAAGACTGCCATAGACATCATAGGAGAGGCTGCAAAAAAAATGAACCTTGACGAATTCATTAATGCTGTGATAACCGGTGACCTGCAGTACAAGCTGAAAAAAGACTGCAGCAAAGTTTACCCTGTAGGCAGCATAGAAATCCGCCGAACAGAAGTCGTTGATGAAAAGAAAGTCGTAGCTGCCTGATTGATAAAAATTCGGTTTTATATTTCTCTTAATTTTGTGTTTGGCTGTGCCCTGCATCTCTGAAAAAATACATCGTATTTCACGCCAAGATTCAGCTGGTCGATTGCTCCTATTGCTTCCGCAGCAGCATCCTTGACGGCAAGCGGCTCGAAAAAAGGGTGATCCATCAGCGTGCCTGCGTCAAGCTGTCTGACTCCGTCGTATTTTCCATCGCAAGCTCTGCTGTAAATCAAAAAGCTTGGCGGTTTTCTCGAGTCGGACTGAGAAACCGAAGCAACGGGATACGATGGCTTACTCATTGTATTGTAAGAAAGAATTCCAATCGTCGATACATAAGCAGCTGCTGTAAGTATCACAGCTTTGATGCGTATCATGCCTATCTCTGTTCTCGCACTAATCTAAAAACATCAATTTCTGGAACCGAACCCCGAACTGGACGGAAGCCATCGGCCGAGCCCGCGTCCCAGCGCCTGTAGTCCGCATCGACGTTCAGGCACCTCTCGTCGCGACGCCAGTAGCCCCCGCGTAACACAGCAACGTCATATTGGCCTGATGCTGTATCCAATTCTGGTGCTGCGTTGAAATGCCAGTGAGAATGATAACCTTCGTGAGGGAATGCTATATCTCTTGCTTCTGTCGGTATGCCAAATACCTCGTCCGATTCAACTATGACTTTTCCGCCGCCTGAAGGAACCCGTAGTTCCCCGACTGCTCTGTTCAGGCTGTCTCCGATGTCTTGCCATATAGCCCCGCCCCTCAGTAACTCTATGGCTTTGTGAATATCAGTCTCGATAATAATTCTTGGATATTTGCCATCGCTGTCAACTCGCCCTTTTTCCCAGCCTTTTGGAACACGCAGACCTGTTGATGTCCATTCCCACAAATAAACTTTGTCCCTGTTTTTAGCGAAATAATCCCTGAACTCATCCGCTTTTCTTGGGTCTTTGCCCTGTCTCTTGTAAGAATTCTCTATGCCAAGACCTTCTGCCTGTGTCATGAATCTTGTGTCTGCTGACAGCTCGCCTCGTTCTATCATCGCTGCGAGTGCCTGAAGAGAATCATAATAGTTCTTGTCAGTTCTGACCAGTGTTGGAGAACATGAAAAAGAATGAGAAGGGCTTGTGTATGCCTTGCCTATTAACGGATAAACAGAAGCTGATTTTGGCACATCAAATTTTCTGCCTATGGAAACTTCGGCTTGTGTTGGCATATTTATCTTTGTTCCTGTCTTGCATTAACAGCTGCAGAAATCCACAGTGCGCCTGCAAACAATATGAACAGGAATGCAATTATCACCGAGAGTATGAAGGAAGCATTTGTCGTGCCCTCAACCCATTCCAGGTTTCCTGCTATTAGCGTGCCTACAAAAAACGACAGCGCTCCGAGAACCCACAGTCCGTGCACATGAAATTCATATCCCATTTTTATTTCACCTTTTTACGTGTATCTTCCACAACAGCACCATAAATATTACCTACGTCCGCATGTTCGCCAAAGCACATATCTGTTGGCCTTCCGTCGCAATAAACGTCAGCACCGTGAGGATGCACATTCAGCGAATAACCACTAAAAATTCTTGTGGTGCCGTCGTCATGTCTGAATGTTAAAGGGCTGTGTTTTATTATTTTCATTGACATAGTTAAACCTTGTTATTACTTAAAAGTAAAAGCTTTTAAAGATTATGATTGTCTCGGCGCTGTCTCATGTTTCTTTCTGCTGCCGCCATGTAATCACCAATTATCTCTTCCACCGCACCCTGCCAAAGGGCGCGTACATTTGGATAGTCATTCAAAGTCTGCAAATAGGGTACGACGCCGATTCTAATTCGCCTTGCAGTTGTGCCTACACTATGCAAGTCGCCATGAAAAACTGATTGGGACATGCCGGAAAGAAGACCGAGATTGTACAAATCGTTCTTTATGCCTGCTATTGCCCGTGCTCTCTCTGTCGGGTAACGTGCTCTAAAACCGCAGCTAACTGACAGCACCTGATCACCTTTTCTTCTTTTTAGAAACCGACTTCTTAGGAGGTGGCTCTATTATCGGCCTCAGATCCTGGACAAATCTGCGTACATACTCCCGCGTAAGTTCTATGTCCCTCTGCGGTATTTCATTTACCTTGTCCTCATCCAGCATCTTCCTCATTGTTATAACGCGCTTGAAAACATCGGAAAAGTAGGGATCAATGCGTTTGGCATCTATCAAATATTCCTTTACAGCATGCGGAAGATCCTTCGGGTCCGGCGGGAGCTTTTCTATCTTCTTTAGCGCAGCTACAGCCGCCTTTATCATAACCTCGTAGTTCTTGTGGACTATGGTTTCTTTCTTCTTTTTCTGCAACTGCAGGAGAAGTTGTTCCATGCGAGAAACATACTGCTTAGCTTTTTGTATGAAATCATCCAGCTGCTGGCCCGTTATATCCTTGACTTCCTTGTGCTCCACAGCTTTTCTGAATTCTATAACGCTCTGCAGGTCCTGCAAGTAGTTTTCCTCCAGCAGCTTTGCATCCACCAGATGTTCCTTGACATCAAGTGGTGTGTGCTTTGGTGATGGTGGGTTAAGCCCCATATACATAAGAACAGCCTGGGAGCTGTTAAGCATTGAGTAATATAGATCCTCGGCTACCATATACAACTTGGCTGTTTCAACCCGGTTGATTTTTTGCGGCGCCGTCTCCATGAACTTCTCCACAGCTTCCAGCGTCGTGGGTATCTTGCCCATCTCCAGCAACTTGCGGATTGGTATGAAGAAACCTGTATCGTAAAGTGCCCAGCCGTCGCGCACTATGGTAAAGAGAAGCGGATGACCAATGCGTGCCATGTCCCAGAATTCTGAAAGCATCCAAGCAGGCTGCACTGTCATGCTCTCTGAAATTTTCTTTGCAATATCATAAAGCCTGTCGTCCAGATCGTCCTTCATCTCCGGCGTGAGCCGTGCCATGACGTCGTCTATGATAACCAGCATGTCTATATCGCTTTTATCGTGAAAATCGCTGCGTGTCAGCGAGCCGAAAAGCACGACCGCTTTTACCATGCCCTTGTACTGCTTGAGAACCTCGTCCTTGAACCTGTTGGCAAGAGCCAGCTGGTTTTTCCTGAAAAGTTCCTGCTTCTTTTTCAGTTTTGCGTCAGATTTCGGTGGGTTTTCCATTTTTAATCACAATTAACTTGATTTTTAATCCTATAAATACCACAATCTACAGGACTATAAGTATTACTGCATGGTAGTATATATAAAGTTAATTGCTTGCTCAGAAAAAGGCTGCATCGAGTCCGGAAATTTTTTTGAAATCGTTATCGCAGGTTATGAGTGTGGAATTCGTCTGCATGCATATGGCTGCGATGAAAATATCTATATCGTTTATCATGCTGCCCGACTTCTTAAGGTTCTTTTCTATAGAAACCGCAGTCTCCGCCGCGCCTTCATCAAAAACAAAAATGTCCGTGCTGCTTATTAGCTCATTCAGTTTTTCTTTTTCCTTTTCCCTGAAAAATATTTCGTACACGCTAAACGATGTCACAGAAAACTTTTTTCCTTCCAGAAACATCACGATTTTATTTCCTGCTTCTGTGCCGTGAAATATTTCAATAATAGCCGAGCTATCTAGAATAAACATTTTTTCTTGCCTCTATGGATTTCGAGATTCGTTTCCTTCTTTCCTTAAGAGATTTGCGGGCTTCTTCTGCACCTTCTTTTGGAAGTATGCCGAAATAATCCCTCAGGTTTACTCTCGGCTTGGCTACGCGCTTTATGACTTCGCTGAAGCTTTCGTCCCCGCTCTTCATTTTTCGGAGCATTTCGTACGCCTCGTTCGTGACCGTTATTGTTTTTACCATGTTTAAACATATGTTTAAACATATATTTAAGCTTTATTGCTGTAGTTTGAAACAATAACTAAAAGCTAGCTAAGACTCTACACACTGCGAACGTCAGTGAGCCGAAAATATAATAAGTTCTTTTTGACTGCAAGCCACTTTTTCTATAATAGTTCTTTTCCAAGGTTTTCTTTCTAAGAAAAGCTTAAAGAAGAAAGACTTATCTGAATTTCCTCTTTTCCCATTCCTGGCCCTTGCCCTTGTCAACAGCTGTCTTGCCCAGAAATGTATGCTTTTCTTCAGGCACGCTAAGCAATCCTTCAAGAGGATCCCATGCATGCTCTCTCATTGCTACAAGCTGCCTAGCAAAAACCGGCTCATTCTGCAATGAAATGCCGTAGAATTCGGGCGGCAGGTCCTCCGGCTTCACGTCGCGCTCCAGGAAAGTCACAATCCATCTTAGCGCCGTGACAGTGTCCTCAAAGACTTCCTGAGGGAGCGCGCCTTTTCCTGTCCTGCCGCCGCCTCTTTCAAATAGTACATAACCGTCTTTCCATCCTTTTTTCTTCATCAGATAAAGCCACCGGTAAATCTGCTCCTGGGCCAGCGAACCGCGTGATACAGGTATATGTGCTGTTCCGCCGTAGGGAACAGGCTGACCTAGGTGAAAGAGAACAACCATCTTGCCAAAGTCATCAGGCAGTTTTTTCAATTCAACGTCCGGGTCAAGGCCCTGGGAAACCATGTGTTCAAAATCCAGGCATATTTTTATTTTCGGCGAATTGATATGTTTTATTGTATAGTAGTAGTGTTCTGGCCGGAAAAGCCGGTAGAGGCCTTCTGCACCTTCTCCTGATTCCGGGTTCTCTGTAAGCATGTACAGGTTTTTTGCCTCGCACCATTCCTTTATGCTCATGCCGTCGAGGAACTCCCTGTTCGCCGGGTTATCCTTCAGCGTGAAATGGCCTTCTATATACTTGGAAGCAACAGCGGCGCAGAACGCGTTCTCATTCTCGAAATAAAGTGATTGAGGATCCTTGCCGCCTGCAATGTTGGTCCAGTAAGAATCGCCCTTTTCCTTCATCCAGTGCGCCACAAGATGAAATGCACCCCACTCGCCGTCATCCAACTGGTATTTTTCTGCTTCGCTGTTCCCCAGTTTCAGCCAGACATCAAATTGAAATCTTTCATCCCTGTATGCAGTATTAGATGCTTGGTCTAGAAGGTCTTGTCGAGCTTTATCTTCGTGTTGCTTTTTTATTGCCTTCTTTAATTCATCTGTCCTTTGTTCTGGAGGGTATCGCTCTAGCTCTCGTTCGGCAATGTGCTCAAGAATTTCAGGAAGTTGTTTCAGTTTTTCTTGCTGTAATTTTTTATATTCTTCATTAAACGTATTGCTCCTAGTTATGGTATGCATGGGTATATGCTTCTTTGCCTCGTCATATATTTTTGTATTGCCCATGATAATGCTTTGCAGCCCTTTTCCATCAGGTCCGACAACAGGGTAGAAATATCCTTGTGTGCGGTGTTGTGCCTCTGTAAAGGAGATCACCTGTTTGTTTGACATGTGAATGTTTACATAAAAGAAGCCGAGATCAGCGGCATATCTTGCTGTCTGGCACAGTCTCCTGTGCGTCTGGTCCCATATCCTTTTTTCCGCAGAGTCCAAGGCCATCAGCTCGCCTATCTCGCCATGAAGCCCGACAAACAACATTCCTAGTTTGTCCTTCATTCTCTTTACCTGGACTTTGACTTCTGGTTCATAGAACTCGGCAACAGATTCAAGATCAAGCTGCACGAACCGTATCCCGCCCGTAGCGCCCAAGCCACCTATCTTCTGCGCCAAGCCGAGCAGCGCCGGGTCTCTTGCTACCCGCCAGAAGCCCGTTGAAATACCCACAGTATAAGTCATATTTTCACCTGTTATCCGAAGCGTCATATCTTTTTACTAAGAGCGAGGCGGGGTCGTCTTCATCCTGCCTAGCGTTCCATCCTTATTTTTACTCAGCTGCCAGGCATGCCCATCTTCTTCTTTATGTAGCCAACAATAGGAGCATAGCGCTCGCCGGCGCAGCGGGCAAAGCATACCTTTGTCAGGCGCTCGTCAAAATCACGCTCATAAGGCCCGCGTTTCGCCATTTCAAATGTCATGGAAAATTTGTCAAGCACCTTGGAAATAACACTTTCATTTTTCTCCGCATAGGGGGGCACACTGCCTTTAGGCGGCTTATAGACGCCAAGAAGCTTGTCTATGTGGTGTTCCATTTCCTGCTGTTTTGCCTTGAGCTCGAGCAGTTTGCAGAAAACTACGTTCTGCGTCATGAAAAACATGTTGACATCAAATATGCCGTCCTCCAGCTCATCGCCTGTTGGCATGCGAATCCCTGTCTTCTTTATTTTTATCTGGAAAAATGAATAGTAATGTTTGTGGGTCGTAAGCCATCCGTCATTGAACATATCTTCTTTCTGCTTCTGAACCCATTCTTCAGTTATCCAGGGATATATGTTTATCAGCCCAAATTCCTTGCCAAATATGAGGTTCTGCTTGGTCCATTTATCGTCAACTTCAAGCTGCCGTTTGCCCGGCTCCCCCATTGTTATCTTTGCCATGTCCTCGGTTCCGCCCTTGAAGAGTTCCGGAACAATGAAGTCCTTCCAGACATATAGGACTATCTCCGCAGAAGAAGTAGCTGTTCCTCCGCTTGTTATGAAAGATGTGGTGGTGCTTCCCCGTCTTTCTGCTTTGGATAGGCCTTCCTGTATCAGCCTGTGCCTGGCAACATAGGGCTTGAGCCACTCCTTGTACTGCTCAACAGACGCCTGCCTGGCTTTTACAAGCTCGTGTATCCGCACGTAGCGGTTTTTTATTTCTGGTCCGAATATGTTTTTCCATTCCTGGTAGAGCTTGTTCTTTGTGATGAGAATAACCGCTTCTGCCTTTGAAACATCCAGCTTGTCCTTTACCTTGTCGGCATTCATGTCCTCGTCATCCATCTTGATGAAATCCGTTATCAGGGTAGGCCACCGGCTGACTATGCTTCTCATGGATATGCCCTCGCCCGTATGCATATCAACCTGGTCAATGAACACTGCCTTCAGCGAGTGGTTGTCTATATTCTTCTTTATCAGCTTGTCCCTGCTGTCGCCAGAAGCCGTGCAGACATCGTCCATTTCCTCTGCCGGATGATTGTGTTCCTTCTCAGCTTTTTGGTCAGTTTTCACCCACTCTGCAGGTGTCTTATAGCCCAGATAGTGAAGAAATTCATGGTAGCGTCTTCTGTCGTGCATGAGCAGTTCCATGTCTGCTACTGATTGTGAAACTGAAACAAGCCCCTGTTTTATTTTCCCCTCCAGTTCCTCCTTTTGCTTCTGTGTAAGCTGATAATATTGTGCATGAACAGGCGAAACCTCTATCCACTCGTCAGACTTTTGGACCTGATACTCCCACTTTCGGAGCCAGAAGCACAAGCTGTAGTAAATGCCCGAAACCGAACCTGGTGACCCTGTAAAATCCAACGAAATGTGTGCCTCAAAAGGCCCTGCAGCTATGGCATGACCTAACCATTTTGCACCGGCTCTAGACATTCTATTAACCAAATCGTCATTAAGAATATCACCTCTAAGAGGATTTCGATCCAGTTTCTCAAGAATCCATTTTGGTTCTTTCATATATGTCATCCCTTTCTACAGAGCGAAAAGAGTAATAATTTCTGTTTCGCTCATAGTTATCATAGGTATAATATATCTGTTATTTCTTTCATGGGCTATAAAGTTTTCTTTACTCGGCTAGTTCAACAGGTTAAAACTTATCACATCTTCTTTGTATACCCATATGGCTAAATACATGAATTTATGAGAAGATGGGATCCAGACGAACATTTATTGTAAAATGTTCATCTTATAGCATGTGACATAAATAACCGTACATATTATGATGTCACTGCTATATGCAGAAGACATTATTTTGTATGAAAACTAATGTCTTCTACTATAGATATGTCTTTGGTTTACTCAGAAAAACAGCAGATACGCGCCTATGATAAGCAGAATAAGACCGATGAATATGCCTGCCTTTGACATGCCCACTCTCTGGTAGTCCGGATTGACATCAGGAAAACCGATTATGAGGAACAGTCCTACTCCTGCAAGAACAAGCCCGGCAAGTTTTGTAAGCACAAGTGCCAGAGTAAGCTTTGTAATTATTATCCACCCGCCGGCGATAATAGCCGCGATGGCGATCAGGAGGACAAGAACAAGATTTTTGTCATTCAGATCGCTTTCAAAAGAGAACCATATAGTAAGAATTCCAAATGCAAGAAGAACCGCCGCAACTATTATGTCAAGTACCATAAATCATTATTGTCCTTGTGCAATATTTAACTTTGCTTTTGGTGCCTACAAAATCAATTTATACAAGGAATACCGCCGTCTTTGAACAGTGGTATTATTCGTGGTATAAGGTTGAATTTTATTCAACCTATACAGATTGAGCTTTGCTCAATCATGTATTCCGGTATGCTAAGAAAGCAAAGCTTTCTGGCATGCCAAAATTGCTTTGCAATTTTGAGCATAAAAGAATTCACAAATCTTATAGTATTCTTTTTATACAGAAGAGACAAGTATAATTAAGAGGAATTATTAGGCAGGTGTAGAGAATGGTATGGGCAAGGACAAAGCTTCTGATATGGGATTATATATTTGAACCCATCAAGGATATTCGTATCAGCTATGTGGGGCCAAATCCCGAGCAGTTCTACAAGAAACTGAATGAACTCATAAGAACAGTATTCAACGTGCCCGATGCATATGTGCAGGAAAAGAACTACAGCTGGGAGAAGGGCAAGGAATCTGAAAAATTCGAGATTGACTGGGAAGTAAACAAGGTGCTTGATGTCTATTCTTATATTGTCGTGGAAATCTCATTAAAAGGTGCAACAGCAAACGGCGAGGGCAAGGCAGTAATAAGGCTCAAGCCAAGACTGATTACAGAATATCCGCAGGACACCATATGGCAGCAGAACCTCATGTACGAAATGTTGAGGCGCTTCTGGCACAACACGTTCTACCAGCACAAGCGCATGGAATATCTTAACCTGGGAAAGGAGCTGCTGACCTCTATGGAGTCCAGTGTAAAGCACTTTGGCGAAACGCTGCGCGAAGGCACCCCAGCGTAATTAAAGCAACCAGCAGCTAGTTTTTATAAATACTGTAAATGCAATACAATATACTATGGGCAAACTGAATATCATTGACGACCTTATAGCGCCAGCAGACCGCATAAAAATAAAGTACACTGGCTCGGAACCGGTTGCCATAATGAGCATGGCACCGGACATGATAAAAGCCATCATGAAAATACCCGGGAAAGACCTGCTCGAAACAGACATAAGATGGGATGTTACATCCGACCCCAACGAATTCTACGGCGTCTGGATGGGAAAACGCACCGAAGATAACTGGTCAAAAACATATTTGCGCGTCATGGTGCAGGGTTTTCAGCACTCAAAAGAGAAGTCAGGCTGGTTTGTTATTGAAATAAAAGGCACGCTGGAAACAAAATACGAATTCAGCAATTTCATCCAGAGGGGTTTCTGGTGGGCCTACAATCTCGCTTTCTACTACAAGCAGCGCCGCAATTACCTTGAAATGGGAAAGGACAACATCTATGACATGCGCGACTTTATACTGAATAAGTTCAAGATAAACAAGGCTGAAGAATAACTCAAAATGAATTCTTATGTTTTAGTTTAGCAGTGATATCCTTTTTATACTGCAGAAGCCGAATTATAATCAGTGTGTAATTATGATGAGTTGGCTAAAAAACAGGATGCACAAACGTTATGACGATTTAGAAGATATAAGGTCAAATGTAGTTGGCAGAGACCTTCTAGCACCGCCAGAGCCGGATTTTCCGCCAAGGCGTTTTGAAAAGCCTGTGGAAGTTCCGACGTTCGATGAGCCTATAAGGCGATTTGATGAACCACCGGGATTTAGCACCGTGGACACAAGATTTCCCGAGCAAACAGCAGAAAGAGGCGGCGACCGTTATGAAGTCATTGACCGCCTCAACCTCATAGAGAGCCAGCTTGCTGCTATACGCAGCATGACGGAGACCATAAACGAGCGTCTGAAGAATCTCGAAGTGCGCCTGACTGGAAGACGATATTAAGTGCAGTGATATCCTTTTTATAATATGTTCTTTTTCCAGTAGGGCTTTTTCTTCCCAAGAAAAAGGGTTAATTATGTTTTTAATACTTTTCAATAATTCTCACTTGTATGTACAAAGCCATTATCGAACGCGACCTGCCAGATATACTTGACAAGTTCAGAGAAATAAGACCAGACATCTATGCAAAGGTTTCCCGCTACTGCCTTGATGTCTTTTGCTATGGAATAAAGTCCGGGGCGCTAAACCACCCAAGAGGTATATTCATGAGGCCTCTTGATATACCAGACTACGAACAACCTCAGGTGGAGACTTTATTTCGTGATTTTTTGGTGTTGGGACTTACCATAGGTTATGGAACAAGAAGAATGGATGGAACTTCAATAGGAGGTTTCCCAGAAGCAATGGATGCAGTAGACTTTTTATCAGAAAGGCTGGGTTGTAGAGATTATTGCGGAGAAGCCGTTTCAAAAATATTAGATTTTGGTAAAGAAAAAAGAAACTAATCACTCAAAAACAAAGCTAACCTTCTTCCCGATTATTTTGCCCACTACATCAGCCAGTGGCTGAACATTCTTCATGTATCTTTTTTCCACACGAACCTTGTACGATTCAATACCTGAGTAAATTTTATTTATCCCTATAATTGGCGCACCTATCAGTTTCTCTATAACGTGTTTGTCGCTGCCTTCTGCCTTTTCCAGAAGTTTTACCTGTTTGCCGAGGTCATGGGAAAGTTTTTTGATATTCTTTCCGCCGGGTCCTATGAATCTGGCTGCGTGTTTGCTATCTACAACCACAAACAACTTGTTGTCGTTCTCTACAATACTGACAAAATCAAGGCTCATGTCTCTTTCCATGTTTATCTTGTGTAGCTCCCGGGACAGCTTGACTTCTATTTCCTTTATTTCTCCTTGTTCCAGTTTTCTGTTGCAGGCTAAGCATAGGATGTTGCTCTGCAGGCAGACTTTGCATATCTTCATAATAACAAAGTAAAATTATGCTGGACTTTATTAAACCTTTTCTAAGTCTAAAAAATGGTCGTTTTTCGTGCACCTCTCTTTAGCCCTGTTACTAAAGACGTAGTCTGACCTTTTGCCTTATTTACTGTCATACCTAAATCAGAAGTAGATCAGCCGTCTGGTTTTACTTCTTCTTTCTTAAAATTATGTAATCTTATCTTCTACATGTTAATCGGTCTTGTGGGAAAGCCGAATAGCGGAAAAAGTACGCTGTTTTCTGCGGCTACACTTGTTGATGTAGAGATAAGCAATCGTATATTCACGACCATCGAGCCCAACAAGGGCGTGACCTATGTGCGCGTTCCGTGCCCTTGCAAACAGCTGAACGTCCGTTGCAACGCCCAAAACTCCAAATGCATTGACGGCATGCGCTTCGTTCCTGTAAAAATGATTGACATAGCAGGCCTTGTGCCCGACGCCCACAAAGGAAAGGGTCTTGGCAACCAGTTTCTCTCCGACATAATGGAAGCGAACGCGCTTGTTCATGTGATAGACATATCAGGCTCTACGGACGAGAACGGAAACCCTTGTTCCGGGCACGACCCTAAAGATGACATCAAGTTCTTGGAAGAGGAGATAGACTACTGGATTCTCGGCATACTAAAGAGGAACTTCCAGTCGCTGTCAAAACGCATTGAGACAACAAAAGAGAAGTTGTCAGATGTTGTTTACAAGCAACTGTCCGGGCTTGGAGTAAAACTCCAGGAAGTTGAGGACGCCCTTAACGAGACAGGGATTGCAACACAGTCAGATAACTACGAGTTGCTCAAATTCATAAAACTCCTGCGTGAGAAGAGCAAGCCCATAATACTCGCGGCAAATAAAATCGACATACCAGTATCGGAAAAGAATGTAGAACGTCTAACTGACCTTGGCTTTAATTTGTTTCCCTGCTCTGCCGTGTCCGAGCTGGCGCTTAGGCGTGCAGCTGAAAAAGGAATAATACGCTACACCCCCGGTGCCGCAGACTTCGAGCTGCTGGAAAAACTAGACGAGCGTCGCCTCGCCGCGCTTAATTTCATACGCGACCTGATGAAGAAACACGGCTCCACAGGAGTCCAGGAAATAATAGATACCATAGTTTTCAAAATACTCGACATGATTGTTGTCTATCCTGTTGAGAACGAGCACAAGTTTAGCGATAAAAAAGATAACGTCCTGCCGCACGCGCTGCTTATGAAGCGCGGCGCAACAGCCCTTGACCTTGCCTTCAGGGTGCATGAGGATATTGGAAAGAAGTTCGTGGCAGCCATAGACGCCAGGACAGGAAGAAACGTCTCAGCCAGCTACCAGCTAAAGAATGGCGACGTAATATCCATAAGAGCAGGAAGGTAAAAGTATGCCACAAACTGATGATTTAATAAGAGAATTACGCAGTAAAGGCGACAGAGAAGTGTGTTTCAATGACATAAGGCTTAAAGTCTTCAAAGAGGTTTGGTTCTATTTAGATTCAAAATTTTTGGCGGAGAATCTGAATATCCCTAAAGACTCATTCGTACTGGATATGGGAACCGGCACCGGGCTGCAGGCGGTAATAGCGTCTAAAAACGCAAAAAAGATAATTGCAACGGATATCTCTAATGATGCTATAAAGTGCGCAAAAGAAAACATAGACCGTCTCAATCTCAATAAAAAAATAGAGGTCCGCAAGAGCAATTTATTTCAGCGCATAACTGAGAAATTTGACGTTGTAATTTTTAATATTCCTTTTAATCAGATGAAAGATCCTAAAGATAGTTTGGAAATAGCAGCCTACGACAAAGATTCCAAATTATTGAAGAGGTTTTTTGATGGCGTCGAAAATCACTTGAAATTAAAAGGGAAAATCATTCTGCTTTACGCCTCGTTTGGAAATATAAACATACTTTACGACTTAATTAAAAAACATAAATTTAGGTATAGTGTAATAAAGACCGTGAAAATCAAGAATGATGACTTTTATATTTTTGAAATTTTTTATTGATTCTAGTCAACAAAAGCCCCAGCGACCAGCAGAGGAAAAACTATGCTGGCATCTGCCTGAACCTTCACCGAATCAACATCTGCGGCAGCTTTCCCCCAGCTCTTTGCTTCCTCTGGCAGCGCACCACTGTCCGAGCCGTCTCCTTCCATGGCTGTGTTAATGTAAATCGTGTACTTGGTGCCCTCGCGCATCATATTAGCATTCATTATATGGTGCTTTGGCAGGGAACCGCCGAGAATTATTGCGCCTGTCTCTTTGGCGTCCAGGACCGTGTCCTCAAGAATAACAACATCATCACTCACGTCCAGCTTGAAGTCCCTGCTCTTTGACTTGAATGAAGATATTATATTTCCCGTGGCGCCGTCAGTTATGCCAGGACAGAAAACCGGTATGTTATTTTTCTGTGCCCAATACAGTATAGAAGTTTCATCGCACACCTTTCCCAGACTTTTTGCAATTTTACCCGGTGTAGCTATTTCTCCTGATTTTTTCTGTTCCACATACAACTCGGAAAGCGTCTTGTTTAGAATATCTGTGAATATTTTATACCCGTCGCATGGAATCATAATATTTCCTACAAAATTATCCCCGCGTTTCCCCTTTCCATTCAGAACAAAATCTTTCCTTGTCCTTATGACATCGGCTTCAATGCCATCGGCCGTGGTCACTAGCGCATGAACTATCTTATTTTTTACAAGATAAGATATAGACTCGCGGACGCCGGAAGCAACTGCATCTGCGCCAAAACCAAGAAATATTGTCACATTCCCCTTTCTCATCTTCTTTGCAACTTCTATGGCCCTGCCCAGATGAGAAGCCTGGAATCCTGTAGAGTAAAAGCTTTCTATTAATTTACTCAGGGTTGGTTGTTTTGAAAAATCGTAGCCCTTTATTTCAAGGCCTTCCGGCTCTGTGGAGTCCTTGAATATGCTGTCTTTAGCTTCATTCATCTTGCTCATTCAATCACCAGTCCCGCCACAAGAAGCGGAAATGCTATCGTAGCGTCCATGCTAACCTTTACACAATCAGCATCATAATCAGCCTTGCCCCAGCTCTTTGCTTCTTCAGGCATTGCACCCGAGTCCGATCCATCGCCTTCGGTAGCAGTGTTTATGTATATGGCATACTTGAGACCATCCAAAACGCCGTTAGCATTCATTATGTGATGCTTTGGCAGGGAGCCGCCAAGGATTATCGCGCCCGTCTTTCCTGAGTCCATTACCATGTCTATTATATTGTGGATATCATCAGACACATCAACCTTGAACTCCGGGTTCTCGCTCTTGAAAAAGAAAATCATGTCACCCATGGAACCATCGGTTATGCCTGGGCAGAAAACTGGTATGTTATTTTTCTGTGCCCAGTAAAGAACAGACGTCTCATCACCCAGTTCTCCCAGTCTCTTACAAATCTCCGTGGGTGTGGCTATCTTTCCTGTTTGCTTCTGCTCTTCCAAAAGCTTCTTTAGAAATGGAGTAAATATCTTTTCAAATTCTATGTACCTGTCATTGGGAACCAGAATATTACCTGTCCTGTTTATGCCCTGGCGGCGCAGTGCTGCCCCGTCAAGACGAAAATCTCCCAATATGAAAGGTTTGATGCACTTTATTATATCCTCTTCTACGCCGCCAGCCGTGGTTACTATAGCATGCACTAGTTTGTTTTTTACAAGATATAGGATGGACTCACGCACGCCCGAGGAAATCATGTTAGAGGTGTAGCCAAGAAATACTGTGACCTTCTCCTTTCTCATCTTTTTGGCTATTTCTATAGCCTTTGTCAGGTTGGACGCCTGCAGCCCGGTCGTCGCATAGGCTTCAAGGAAACTCTTCAGGTCCAGGCCCTTGGAAAAATCGTAGCCCTTTACAGCGGTATCGGTTTTCATAGTACTTTTGCGCATAACAAACTTCAAAAACCCCTTTGATAGAGAAGCTATATTTTTAAATATGTGACGCGTACAAAAAATAATCTTACTAAAAAGAAGGGGAAATGTAGATAATAAGATGGAACAAAAAGTAACTGTCGGTTTTGGCCCACATCTAACACTTGACATGTACGGATGTGACAAACAACGTCTTCTCGATGATAAATTTATATACAACTTATTGGACAAACTGCCTGAAAAAATAGGCATGCACAAAATTTTCCAGCCCGTCGTCAATAAGTTTACATCAAACCCGCTGGGTAAAAAAGATAGCTTTGATCGAGGCGGCGTATCAGCCTTTGTGCTCATAGCAGAAAGCCACATAACTATTCACACATTTGCTGCCCAGCGCTTCGCTTCCATAGACATATTTTCCTGCAAGGAATTTGATGTAGAAAAGGCCGAAAAGTATCTCATGAGGGCTTTTTCAGCCAAGAAAGCAGAAAAGAACCTTCTTCTGCGCGGAAAGGAGTTCCCGAAGAATGTCGAGGTAGTCAAGCCAATAGTCGCTGCTGAAAGAAAATCAATAGTCAAAAAGCGATACTAACCTTTTAAGCATCAGCGCTTAACTATTTCTATGTTTGAAAAGTTCCAGACAGAAGTGGAGTCACTATTAGACGGAAGCCAGAAAAAACTCCTTGAAATACCAAAAGATAACCAGGGGGATCTGGCTTTGCCCTGTTTCTCGCTCGCAAAGGAACAGAAAAGAAATCCCTATGAAATTGCAAAAGAGATGGAAGCAGCGTTATCAAAAAAACTTCCGCCGCTTGTAAAAGAAGTGAAGGCTATCGGACCGTATGTCAATTTTTACATAAATCATGAAAAATTTTCTCGCCTAGTTTTGAATACAATAATAAAACAGAAGAATAAATATGGCTCAGGAAAAAAGAAAACCGAGAGGATAATGATTGAATCGCCAGGTCCCAACACAAACAAGCCTCTTCATCTCGGTCATGTGCGTAATATGGTTCTCGGCACGTCAATGGCAAACATATTCGAATTTCTAGGCTACAAGGTAATAAAAGTGGACATAATAAATGACAGGGGAATTCACATATGCAAATCAATGCTTGCCTATAAGAAATTTGGCGAAGGCAAAAAACCTCGTGAAAAACCAGATCATTTTGTTGGAGATTTTTATGTATTATTTGCAAAAAAACTTGAAGGCGATACAGAAACAGAAGAAAAGCTTAGAAACATGCTGATAGATTGGGAAGCCGGCAACAAAAACGTTAGAAAATTATGGAAGACCATGAACAATTGGGCAACAACAGGATTCAAGGAAACATACAAACGCCTCGGCGTACGTATAGATAAGGCATACTACGAAAGTGATCACTACCTTGACGGGAAAAAAATAGTTATGAAGGGCTTGAAGGCAAATATTTTCAAAAAGGACGAAGATGGGAACATAGTGATAGATCTGGGTGATTGTAACCTAGGCAAATATGTTGTTCTGCGTGCTGATGGAACATCTATCTACATCACGCAGGATTTGGCTCTTGCCGTAAAAAGATACAAAGAATATAAAATGAATAAAATGATTTATGTTGTAGGTGATGAACAAAAATATCACTTCCGTGCGCTGTTCAAACTGCTGGAAATTTTGGGTTACCCTTTTGCAAAGAAATGCTATCACCTTGCCTACGGTATGGTAAATCTGCCAGAAGGCAAGATGAAAAGTCGCGAAGGCACGGTTGTCGATGCAGATGACATCATGGATGAAATGCATAAAATATCCGAAGAAAAAATAAAACAGCACGGCTCTATACCAGATGAAGAAATAAAAAAACGTGCCGAGAAAATAGGTTTGGCTGCGTTGAAATATTTTATTCTTAAATTTGATCCTTCGAAGTCTATGACGTACGATCCGAAAGCTTCGATAGATTTCGAAGGTGACACCGGACCCTATCTGCAGTACACTTATGCAAGAGCAAACTCAATACTAAAAAAATCGAAAAAGGTGCAAAGAATTGGAAAGTTAACTGACGTAAAAGAGATGGATTTGATAAAAAAACTATCCCAGTTTTCCGGTATAATAGAAAAAAGTGCGGATGAATACAAGCCGAACTTGCTGGCTAATTATCTTTTCGAAGTCGCCACGCTGTTCAACGAGTTTTATCACTCTGTTCATGTGATCGGCGCTGAAGACGAATCTCAAAAGCTCGCTCTGGTAAAATCAGTTATGCAAGTTTTGGAAAACGGCTTGCGCCTGCTAGGCATCGATGTTCTGAAAGAAATGTAGGTAAGGCAAGACTCGTTTCTATTTTTAGTAATAATACCGAAAATTGGGTTAAGTAAACAGTTAGATGCCTGAAGCATTTATTTTCTTGCTGCAATTGATATATTCTCTTCTGCGTCGAAAAGATAGCTTGTCAGAGGCCTGTAACCAATTCGCGTAAGACTTTCTATCGAAGTATTCAGCACATTCCTTCTCAGCAGTGCATCCTTTTTCTCTGCTGGCAGCATTGAGAATGTTTGAACCAAAGTATCGTAATCAAGTTTAGTACTTTCACATGTGGACCTCAGCATTTCCATATATTCTTCTTCAGGTGTTTTCCTGTAATCAATAAGATGGAAAGAAAGTCCCCCATCATTCGTAACGCCGTAAGCTGCTTCCATTACATCTGGCCCTTTGTCAACAGTCACATGCAAACTAAGGAAATTTCTGCTAAAAACAACATCGAATTTCTTGTCCCTGATCATATCAGTAACTTTTTCCGCATCTCCATAGAGTATGCTTAGCTTAGCCGCATCTGTTTGATCGCGATAAGTATCTCTTTTTTCAACTCCTACAATATCAGCGCCTAATTCTCTCAGAAGATAAAGAAAGAATCCCGGACCACACCCCAGTTCAAGAACTCTTTTGCCGTCAAAAGCCTTCCTTGCCAAATATTTTACATCACTTTCAGTCTCGTCACCTGCCAAGTTTCCTATATGCCTCATTAAATGATAAAGGACAGCTCTGTAGGTTGTTGAGTGACCATAAGAATATGTTTCAACTACAGCAATTCTTTTTCCATCAAATGTTATAGGCACTTGTGTTACTGCATCATACCTTGCCGAAAATTTATGTGGGTTGCCCAATTCAAAGAGTTTCCAAGCCGAGCGATAAAAATTAGCTTGAAGCATATTTTGGACATTAATTACGCTTACTGTTTTTAATCGCTTTCCAAACTCCGGATCTTCCCTTTCGGCAACATCGAAAATCCTCCTGTCGTCCAAAGCAATCCCATGTCTTTTAGCTATTTCTCCTGCTTTCTGCGTTACTTCTTCTTGATCATTGCTATCGGTCGGCGGCAGCATAGACCATAGTTCTTCTTCGATTGAGGAGGGCGTCCTTCCGCTACCTATTCTAGCATTCAAAAAATCGTATCTTTCGTGCTTATCTGCCACAGCAAAAGTAAGCAGATCTACAATCCTTTGAGGTTGTGGTATTCTGAATGACATATTTATTGTACTGCGGGAATGTATTTAAATCTTTCACTACTTAAAAGTAGCCCTAGTGCCGTAGATGGGGTTCTGTCTTGGTGTAAGGAAAAACACCTTACTTAACAGCTATCACAACGAATTCCTTTTCCTTGCCAAGAATGTCAAATTCTTTTATGACTTTCATCTTCTCCACTTTCTTCAAAAGTGCACTCCTTTTATCAGAATAATTTTCGTCGTTAAAGAATACGGAAATCATAACAAGTCCGCCTGTTTTAAGAACGCGGATGAAATCCTCGTTCTTTATGAGATGCATCGTATCTACGGATATAATCGTGTCAAACGTCTCGTCTCCAAACGGCAGTTTCTCGCCGTTCCCCAGAATCCTGGGAAAAATAGCAACGTTGCCTCTTAGCATCATCAGGTCGTTGTCCAGGCCCACAAATTTTCCGTTAAAGCTCTTCTCAAAATATCCAAAGCCGCATCCTATGTCAAGAACCAGCTTTCCTCGAAAAATCTCATCCACCGTGCTGCCCAGATGCCTCTTGATTTCCACAAATTTTTGCTTCTGGAGTGACTGCCAGGAACTGTATATGTTTGTCGACATCATATTAACACCACTGTGTAATGCACAAAAATTACTATTGAATCACGAAACTTGTCACACTATAAATTTATAACCTTTGCACTTTTAAGTAAAAGTTATGAGTGATGAGTTTTTACTACGTGTAGATGAGGAATTACCCAGTGATGAAAGGGTAGCCGTGAAACTTATAGAAACCAGAGTAATGAGCGACAGCTATAGAATCAGACTTGAAGCTCTGGTGGACAAGATAGAAAAGATGTCAATGCCGGCAAATACAGAGGTTCTTAGCGAAATAAAGAATATCCTGTCCGATATGCTCTCATCCATCAGCGCTGTCAACAAAAGATACGCAATAATTCTTGATGCAATAGAAAGAATAGAAATGCTCTCATCCCAAGCTCCTGAAGGGGATAATACTGAACTAAAGGAAAAGCTCGATACTCTTTCCAGAGGTGCGGGAGAAATACTGGCAGACATACAGACCTCCATAAGCGCCCTTGAGAACAAATACGATGCTGTTTCTGAAGTTTCTCTCAGGCTCCATGAAAAAATGGGTGAACTGTCCGTAAGCGGCGCCGAAATTAACGAGAGAATAGAAAATCTGGCTGCAAACAATAACGAGTCGCTTGATAAAATACATGCATCGATAGACTCCTTGGGAATAAGAAGTAACAAACTTTCTGATATTATTTTAAAACTTGATGAAAGGCTCAGTGAAATCTCCATGGACAGCAATGACGTAATGGGCAAACTTGACGAAAAACTGGACAAGGTTTCCGGCGGCTCTGAAGATATTATCAACATACGCGAGTCCATAGCATCAATAAAAAGCAAATATGATATCGTATCAGAAATTATGCTCAAGGTCGATGAAAAACTCAGCGAGTTATATGCCAGCAACGCCGAAACGCTGGGGAGGGTAGAAGAAAAGATATCAGCTGCCTCTTCCAGTGTTGCACTTGACAATATTAATTCCAGGCTTGACCAGTTGTCCTTTGCGAACTCGGAAAAGCTCGGAGGCATCGAAAATAAAATAGATCGGCTTTCAGATAATACATTACTCATTGAGACAATAGAAGAAAAAATAGGCGGCACGTCTGAACTGAACGATACTATTGAAAAAATAAGCGGGAAGCTTGACCATCTTCATGAAACAAACTCAAAAAAATTGGGAGTCATGGAGGAGAAAATCGGAGAAATTTCAGTAATGAATGCTGAAATTATAGAAAAACTCCAGACAAAAGAAATAAACCCGGAAAAACTAGACAGTATTGAGGAAAAGGTTGGCGGTCTTTCAGTAAGAAGTGCCGAATTCATGAATCACATAGACGAAAAATTGGATGATGTTCACATTAATAGCAAGGGTGTTCTTAATCAACTAGAGAACATGAGCGGTATCAGCTCTGCCACCGCCGATGTCCTTAGCGAGATAAATGAAAAGATCGCCAATATGGCACCTGTAGACAATTCAGATGTCCTTGAAAAAATTAACAGCAAGATAGGCAAGCTTTCTGAAAAAACAGGTCTCATAGAGAACGTTAACACAACCATAACTTCTCTGGATGAAAAGTACAGCAACCTGAAAAAGTATCATACTGCTCTCAATCGGCTTTCAAGAAGCCAGAATAGGCTCAACACAACACTCAAGGATGTCAATACTTATTTCTATACACTGAACAGCGTTGATTTCATGCTGCGTCTTTTGAACGCGAAGTTGCTCCTGAAGAAGCGCAGGCTACCGGTGTGGGCACGTCAGAGAAGAACAGCACTTCTAAGGTCGATAGTGGACCTTGAAAATGAAGTGATAGACATACTCGTCATAACAACGATACCAAAAGAAGGCATATCAATCCAGTCACTGGTTAGAGCCATTGGCCGGGGTCGCAAGAGAACAAAGGACAGGCTTGTGCGTCTCATCGCTGAAGGACGCGTGGAAGAGAGAAGGGTCAAGAGGAGAAAATTATACTTCCTAGTAGTCTGATTCTGTCACTAAGAGAAAATCGTTTTAGGAAAATTGAAATGCCAACCCACTTCGCGATTTACTCATAGTCTTCTTATCAAACTTGTGGTTTCTTCGTGCACTATATTCCCGGTCTTTGCATCTATGTCAAAAGTAGTTGCATTCATATCCGGCGTTATCATGTTTATGGTCCAGACCAAAGTGTCCTTCTGATGAAGAGTTATGAGCACGTTTATGGTTTTTTTGTCAAATTTTTTCTCGACCGTTTCGAGTGCCTCTTTAATTGTCACATGCGCTTCAGTGAAGTCGGGTTTTTTTACCTCTTTCAGTGGTGGCGTCTCCTCGCCCAGTGTAACAAATTTGTCATTCACAAAGCAGTCAATAACAAGTTCCTTTTCAGGATTGTAAAAAAGAAGTGTCCATTCATCTATTTTATCTTTGATGTCCTTTATGCAGACAAAGCAGGAACACATGAAATACTTCGTAAGCTTCTTGACGCCTTCATCGCTTTCAGCCCTATCTATAGCCTCTTTAAGTTCCATTTAATCACATCTTCTTTATATGTCACTGAATTTTTCTGTAGATGAGAAGATGGGATCCAGAATGATTTCTCTGAAATCATTCTTAGATAACCATCCAAAAATAAAAAATAGTTTGGAGTAGATTAAATTTCCTTGAGTTTCTCTGTTATGAAATTTATTACACTCTCGTCGATAGGAACTGTAAATGATTTCCTATACCTTTTCTCACCATCAGGAGTAAAGAACCCGCTACTTATGGAGATGAAGGTATTTTCGCCCTCTTCAGATACTGCCTTTTTTCGCGCTATTTCTATAAATTTGCTGTTGCCGAATTTTATTTCTTCGCTTTTTATTGTTTCGAAAGTTACCATTGTTTTAGCCTCCGTTTTGTGTTATTTATACTAAAATTATGTAAATAACCTTTTAAATCAAAAATCGCTGAGCCTTTTCTGCCTGAGAATCTTGCTCTTCTGCAAATACATACTAACAGGATGTTGCAACCTTCCCGCTATGTAAGCCATGGCATCGGTCAGCGAACTAAATTTTTTTGTGCTGGAAAAAGCGTTCCTTACGTTCTCCCTTACAACCCAAACCCCAAGCGGCACGGTATAGCCTTCGTATATTTCGCGGAAAACCACAACGCGCGCCTGGCGTTTTATTTTATGGAGATATTCAACAACGCCGAGTCGGGAAGCGTAATAGCCTCCTGCCTGTTTCTCTGCGTAGCTGGTGCGACCGGCGAAAGGTTCGTATTCTTCTTCCAGGCCGTACCACTGGCTGCCACGCGGCCATGACTCGAAATTCTCGAATTCCCAGCCGCCAGGCATCATCAATACAACGAAGCGGTTATCAAGGTTGAACGACTCAAAAACCATGATTTCATTTATACTGCTATAGGTCTTGACATCACGGAGAAGCGACTTGGCAATTATGTCATCCGTGGCAGTTATGGACCATCGTGTAGGCACCAATTTCTTCTCTATGCCCAGTGCGCCCGAGGACAAAATTGTTGTTATCTTGTACACGTCAATACCAGAACCGTAAAGGATTCTTGCTGCTTCATTGGCCTTCAGTTCGTCTGCAGCGACCTTCTCCACCTTAACATCAATCTTCGGGTTTTCTGTTATCCTGAGCTTTTCAAGTTTTGCCGAAGGCCCGATAGGTTGTGTTATCCTGTCAAAATTCATGCTAAAAAGTGGCTTCTTGGAAAAAATCATCTCCACCTCGGTAGGCAGCGAAGCAAGCGAGATTTCGCGCAAATCTCCTATGAAACGTTCCCTTGAAAAAATATTCTGCTGCTTATTGGCGCGTAGGGTAGCTGCGCGCATGCCTATTATCTGCCTGTAACTAAGACTAAGCCAGGAAGCAGGCTTATCATACAGCGGATTATTTTCCATTATGCCCAATGGCCCTGCATTTACATTCGGATAACCTTCAGCACCAATGAAAATCCCCGGCGACGGTCCGTAGAACTCCTTAGCAAGTCTGGGTGCCATAAGGCGCCGCATTTCATCCGGTAGATCTGTTGCGCGCATGACAGTCTTTTGTCAGTAAAAATAGTTAAAGCCGAATTCTTTTCCAGGGTTTTCTTATTCGACAGACGCACGAAGTGCGTCATTCAATTAAAGAAAAGCCTTGAGAAATAACAACATGGATTATTTGCTTTTCTTTTCCTTCTTTTCCCATTTCAAATCTTCGAACTCTATCCAGGCGATTATCAGGCCAACGAATATAAGGAATAGTCCAAACAGACCTTCAAAGACAACAAGAAATGCCTGGAATGCGCTCCTGCCGAAGAAAGCGCTAACAGCAGTGCCTGGCAGGTACCAATAGATACCAACAACAAAAACAATCAATCCTAGGATGAGCTTTACTGCCGCGTGCATTTTTACCACTTCTAGAGTATTTTTATACTTACCTTTAAATATTTGATTTCCCTATCTACTTGTGATTGTAATGGAAACCGCTAGCGAATTAGAGGCTATTTCTCCCCGCGCAAAATTGTGGAGAAGACAACCTGTGATGAAGAGAGTAGACAAACCTACGAGACTAGCTCGCGCACGCGCCCTGGGCTATAAGGCAAAACAGGGCTTTGTAATAGTGCGCACAAGGATCAAAAAGGGCGGCAGACGCAGGCCAACCCTGCACAAGGGCCACAAACCAAGAAGCATGGGTCTGTTCTTCACGACAAAGCAAAACAAGCAGGCTATAGCCGAGCGCCGTGTTGCAAGAAAATTCCCGAATCTTGAAGTTCTCAACGGGTACTACGTCGGTGAGGACGGAAAGTACAAATACTACGAGGTTATTCTAGTTGATAAGCATCACCCCGTGATAAAAAGCGACAAGAACATGAACTGGATTACAAAGCAGCGCAGGCGTGCCTTCCGCGGATTGACCAGCGCAGGCAAAAAGAGCCGCGGACTCTGATTCTGTTTTTGTAAACTGCCGAAGCTGAAAACATCACAATCTTATAAGCTTTTCTTATATAATCAAAATCATGACACAGACAATAAGAGAATATGTATGGTCGCGCACAGAAAGACTGCTCCCTAATGCAAGAGACAGTGTTAGAGATGCTGCTAGAGATGGTATTTTACAATATGTAAAGTGGTTGGATACACCACCTTCTAAAAAAGGCCAGGCACCGGATTTAGGATTTGGGTATGTACAACGTGCAGGAGAAATTTACAGGGACTTTTTACACGAAATCCGAAGACTGGAATCGGCAGATTACAATAGAGGGGTTCATCTTAGTATTGGAGGGGACCCGAAATTTGGTTCATCAGGGCATAGCATGTTTATGCGTGTTACTAAGACATCCGCGCGGATTAGGCGATATAAGCCGTAGATCGTAGTAAATTTAGCACTTTTTCTTAGCGTTAAAAGCTTTCTAATCTCAATATTATTACCGGGCGGGTCAAGATGTCAAGGAACTCATGAAAATGAGTCCTTGAGCATCCCACATTCGTTGGAAACGAATGTAAGATTTCGAAGTCCGGGTGGTTAGATGACATACTATGATTTGCACGTTCACACAAGCCTTTCCATAGGCGAGAATAGTGTGGAGGATGTTGCACAGATGGCCAAGCGCCTTGGATTGTCAGGAATAGGCATAGTAAGGTACTATCTAGGCAATATGGAGAAGTTGCCACAGGTCGAAGGCATTGACATTATTTCATCCGTAATGCTGAAGGTGGCAAAGCCCGACGAACTAAGTGGTCTTGCTGAAAAAGCGCGGGCTAAAGCCGAGGTTCTCATGATACATGGTGGTGATTACGACATAAACAGGGCTGCGTGTGAAAATCCGCTTATTGACGTGTTGTGTCATCCCGAACTTGGCAGAAAAGACAGCGGCCTTGATCATATCTGCGTGCGTGCAGCCCACGACAACAACGTTGCCATTGAGATAAACTTCCGTGAGGTGCTAGAAAGCTACAAAAGAAACCGCATTTACATACTTTCCGCGATGAAAAAGAACATAGAACTGTGTAAGAAATATGAGACAAAAGTAGTTACTTCATCCTCAGCTGTTACCGTGTGGGGCATGCGATCCGGTCGTGAGCTTGCTGCTCTAACACATCTGCTTGGACTAGAGCTTGGCAAGTCCATAGAAACAACTTCAACCATACCAGAACAGATTATTAAGGAGAATAGGGAAAAGCTGGCGGGAAAGAGATTTGAAGGAGTTAAGATAGAGTAAAATACCAACATGAGTTGATAATTATGGCAGAACCAAAAATGCTACCTCCCAGCATGCGTCCGCCAAAGCGCTACATAGTATTTGAAGTCATATCAGACCAGCCGATAATTTATGGCGAGTTGGTGAACACCATATGGACAAGCACCATGGAGTTCCTTGGTGAACTTGGCGGTGCCGAGGCGAATATATGGTTTGTGCACAATACTTATGACAGCAAAAAACAGATTGGCATGATAAAGTGCAGGCATGATAATATGGAAAAGGTAAGAACCGCCCTGTCCCTGATATCCATTATAAGTGAAACAAAATGTATAATAAAAATAATTGGTGTGACAGGAACAATAAAATCTGCAAAAACAAAATATTTGGGTGAACAGAATATTAATATCTGAAGACGAAGTCTGAGTCAACTCCTTTCTTCGTACAGTTGCACGCAACTGGCGACTCAGGAAAGCTTGGCTTTCCTCGAGTTGGGGTATGATAAAGACCTGAACAGAATGACGCCAAAGGCGTCGTCCGCATTGGAAAGAAAGGGATTTATAATGAACTATGAAGAACTTCTCAAAAAGGCCAGACAAAATCTTCCTACAAGAACAGAAATCAGATTCGAGATACCTGTCGCATCAGTTCAGACAGGAAAGAAACAGACCATAATTAAGAATTTTCTCGACATGGCAAAAGCCCTTCGGAGAGAGCCATTGGAAATAGCAAAATACATGTTCAAGGAACTCGCAGTTCCGGGAACTGTACGAAACAATGAGCTTGTGCTGCAGTCCAAGGTTCCCACGGCGCTTATCAATCAGCGTATCCGTGAGTACGTCAAGGATCTTGTGTTATGCAAGGAGTGTGGAAAACCCGATACCACCTTGCAGAAAGTTGACAGCTACACATTTATCAAGTGTGAGGCATGTGGTGCAAAACGCCCGGCAAAGCTGTGATACTATGTTTTACTATAATCTGTTCAAAAAGGACAGAGAAGTGCTGCTTGCAATTTGTGATGAGGATATTCTAGGCAAGACCTTCAACAGCGGTGACCTGGAAATAACAATATCCGAATTCTACAAAGGTAAAAACTGTGATGGTACCGGTGCCTTGAAGCTTGCGAAGAACGCAACCATAATAAATGCCGTCGGCAATAATATAATAAATATGTTGATTGAAAAGAAGATTGTTGAAGCGTCGTCGGTAATGAAAATAGGAGGGACAATGCATGCCCAGGTTATTTCAGTTGGTGAATAAATGAAAGGCCAGTGGTTCATCATTTCAGCTGTAATAATTTCGAGCGTATTTCTAGGCATCTCACTTCTGCTAAAAGATTACTTTGTTGTTGACCCCTCTTCACCGGCAAGAATAAGCAATGATATTTACTTTAACAGCATCACAAAACAACTGGATAACATAATAAAGAATACCGTCACCGATGACAATCCAACATGCAGGAACCTCAGCACAAATCTGAAGGAGCTGAACGCAACCGCATGGAATATACTGGCTCCGAAGGGCATTTTTTTCTATATGAAATATAACATAAATGATTGCGATGTCACAAACAACGTTAGCCTTGATTTTCTTGTTGCTTCGCAGGATGGTTTAATCTACAACTTCACGACGCTGAATTCGCCTTCACAAATACTTGCGCCCTAGAGCCCAGTTACTAGCATTGGTTTATAGCTAACCAAGTAAAGAATCTGGATATTATACCTTGGTTTGCTATACATGGTTAAGCAACGCTTAACCTGTACAGGTGAAACTTTGTTTCACCTTGTATGTGACCAACTTTTATAATACAAGAAAGAACAAAGTTCTTTCTGTACACAAAGAACTACAAGTTCTTTGTTGTACCTGAATATTAAGTTGGTCAACTATAACGTTCATTTAGGACAAAAGAAATTTCCTTGTCATCCATGCCCAGCTCTTCGCATATGTTGCTTTTCTTTTTAACGAGCATCCTTACGATTGGTATATAAGCAGCCGCATGTTTCCTCGAAATATGCAGGTTCCTTGCGAGCTTTTCAAGCGTCATATTACCTGGTCTTCTCGCAAAAGCAGGTGGTCTGTAGGAAACAAAGCGTATGCTTGGTTTGTTCTTGGCCAGCGCAACCCCGTAGGCAGAGAGTTCTGAAAAATACTTTTGCAGGCTCCATGACTGCCGTCTTATTATTCTGGAATAAAAAATATCCGCCTTTGAAAGGTAATCATAAGCAGTTGCTATTGAATCTGTGTCTGTATACTCCTCGACCACGTTCTGTTCCAGCCACCAGAAAAGTTCTTCGCTGTCTTTCTCAGAGCTATCCATAGCCATTCGGCAATTCTCAATATTAGTGGTCTTGAATATTACCTTCAGCGTGTTGAATATGTTTTCCTCTGCATCCCTGTAATTATTGTACTTGAGCCCCAGCTGAAGCACATCCAAGTCTATAAGCAGCGCGCGTACATCACCATTGCTTGTCCTAGCCAACTGCTCCAGGTCCCTTTGCTGTAACGTGATATGCTCGTTTTTACATAGCAGCTCCAGAAACCTTATCATATCAGATTCGCCTATCTTGTCAAACTTTAGCAATTTGAAAGGCTTTCTCGCAGCAGCCGACAACTGATACGCGTCATCTGTTGTGCATATTATCGGATGTTCACTCTTGCTGATGAGCTGTGAAAAGTTTCGCATTGCTGCAGTTCCCACATCCTCGAACAGCAGCAGCTTCTTTTTCGAAAAAATGCTCCGTTGCATCGACGCTTCAAAAAAACCCTTCGCCGGTCTTTCCTCGTCAGCGTGAGTTTCAAGAATTTCATAACCAAGTTCCTTTGCCGCAAGTTTTACGGAAATAGATTTACCGCTTCCGGTTGGTCCGTAAACAAGCAGCGCCTTGCCTTTTTTCCAGCTTGCTAAGAATTTTCTGATGTCCATGATAGCAGCGGGATTGCCTATTAGGTCTTTCGTGGTTTTGGGGTAATACTTGTCGAGAAGCATGCAATTATGGTCATAAAAATCTTTTTATATGAACGAAAACGCGCGGTAGAAAATAGGATGAAATCTCAGTTAGAAGAACCCGCTTTATCATCTTACTTTACCTCTTATAACTCTACAAGGAACAAAAATGACATATTATATTTCCTTGTGAGCTATATGTGAATCCACAAATCATGTCTGTATTCCTTTGTGGATTCACTATAAATAATTTCCGACCTGAATATCAGTATGAGAAAGATTTCTATCAGACGTAAAAAATCAAAATCAACAGCCAGATGCATGAGATGTGAGCAGGTTTTTCCCAGCTGGAATGCTCTCAAGGTTCACAGCCGAACGCATCTGCAGACTCTGCGTGAAATGAAGATGTTGCAGAGCGGCCACATACCAGACGAAACAAAGCTTGGTGACGGTTTCCGCGGCAAGAACAAGATTATTGTTAGTTAAGCTGCCATAGGATATGCAGCTATATCAACACCGACCCTTCTACGAGCATCCATTACTTCTGATTTGTATATAGCCTCAGTCCTGCCGCCCACATCTACTCCTCTGTCTACCGCTTCCTTGATATTTCTTCCTAGATTCATAATAGCCATTTTAGCTGACTTGTATCTCTGTATGTCTCTTATGAAAGCGGCGTAGCCGGTTTTTCCATCTCTTTCGCTTCTGTAGAACTCATCAATAAAGTAACCAAGTTTAACCGCCGGCGTATAGGGCGTTGTAAGCAAAACAGTTTCCTTGTCCTCAGTTCCTCCCTTTATTCCAGCAAACTCTGCATACGACTCCATGATAAGCGTGCTTTGTCTGTCAGTCACGTCATGCATGTATCTCAATAATTTTTCAGATAACACATGGCGGAATTCGTGACGTGCGACACGCTTCTTGTAATTAAGGCGTTTTCTGCCAATATCTATATAGGTAGGAAGGCTATCGCTTATCCCAACACGGACGCTTTCCACATCTAATCCATCCTTTGTATAAATCGGTTCAAAATGAGTGACACCAGCATAACACGGCTTTCTGTCTATGTGAATAGGCACCTTTCCTGTAGTACGTTCCTCAACTATTCCAACCCTTGCTCCAGTGTTTATTTCTTTGTACGCTTCATCAACATACCTGGCGGTTTCACTGGGCAAATCCGTTGTCGCTATCGTTGGCATTTCTAGTTGCATAATATCACAATCTAATCTTGTAGACCCGCCTTTTAAGCTTTTCGCGACTTGGCCGCCTTTTAAGCATTACGCGGTTCTGTTAACCTACGAGTTTGGCGCCATTACTTCTGTAGGGTGTAGAGTTTCTTCAATTCTGTCAAGGTAAGCTGATGGGATTTTTTGATAGCGAGTTCTTTGGGGCATTTTTTTACCTGATTAGAGACATTCTTGTTCGGCTTAAGCGAACATAGAAAATCCCAGAATTTGTCGTCGAGAAGTTTCTTCTGTTTGACAACGACAAGAGAAGAAGGTACTGCTTCTGGATAAAACGCGTTAGCAGGCACGTCTCTGATTATTTTTGTTTCAGCGATGTCTGACATTATCATTCCCAGTCTTTCCTTTGATATCAGCTTTTCAGCAAACTCCTTCTGCACGATCAGGATAGCAATGTCCCATTTGTGCCTGAAAAATTCAAGCAGCAAAGGCTGTGAAATGGAGTAGGGAATATTCGAGACGATTTTATTAAATGTGACAATACGTGGCTTCTTATCTACATTTCTCAGAGACTCAAGAAATTCCAGCGCATCGCCAAATATTGTATTTGTGTTTTGTATGCCCTTCAGGACGTGCGAAAAAGCATAATCCTTTTCCACTGCTATTACCTTTGTCTTCTTTGACAAGAGTATAGTGAGGTTGCCTATGCCCGCGCCTATCTCCAAAACGGTATCCTTGCTGCTTAGCTTGGCGAGAGAAACTTCCTCGTTCAGTATCGAATCGTCCTGAAGAAAGTACTGGTCCATTTCGGGTTTTGGGACTATTTTGGCAATAGCAAGCAGCTGTTTGATGTTCATGAATAGAAATTGTCTGTTTCTATTTTTATAGGTCAGAAAAATACTAGAATCAATTATACCCTGTACTTCGCGATCTTCTTGATTATGTCTCTGTGTGTAAGCAGCAGTGCTCTGCAGCAGTAACGCTCAACACCAAGATCATCAAGAACTTTGCCCGGCTGCTCGCCTCTATCAACGCGTTCCTTGTATTTTTCCCACAAGCCGCCTACGGGCTTACCGCAGCTAAAACAACGAATTGGAATCTGCATGTTAATCACCTATATTTTCTTTTACAAATTGCTAATTATTTAACGTTTACTTTGCTGTTTCGTTCTTCTTGGTCCTGCTGTTGAGCGGGATGGTTTGTGAGGCTCTGTTCTCCTTGGATCAGAAACAAGCAGTGAACGATCATAATCAACATAAGTCTCTTTGAGTTTGTTGTCCTTGAACCACCGCACAAGAGCATTGGCTATCGCGGTGCGGGCAGCATCCGCCTGCCCCCATACGCCTCCGCCGGTAACCTTAACATCTATGTTTACTCTCTTCACGAGGTCGCCGGCAAGAATTATAGGCTCCTTGAGCCGCATCTGAACATAGCGTGGATGTATAGCATCAAGTAGCGCCGAGTTTACCCTTATAACACCTGTGCCATCCTGTATAATTGCGCTTGCCACAGCTTTCTTTCTCTTGCCCATTACAATCATCATTTTCTTCTTTTTCTTTGGTGTTTCATCAGCCATGTTCAATCCAACTCCATTGATTGACATCTCAAACAACCCATAGGTTGTTTGCAGATAATTATCACTTTCTCCATCCCAGCAGCGTAGCCACATCACCAACTGTCATGTAACTGCTTCTGATTGTCTTGACAGCAATGCTCTCTCCATTTTGCATGTCCGCCGGTGTTCCTACATAGACCCTCAGTTTCTTGAAAGCAATCCTGCCCTTGTTCGTCTTGTAGGGCAGCATGCTTCTAATCGTTCTTCTGACAATTAAATCCGGTTTTGTGGGAAAGAACGGCCCGTGTTGTGGAGATCCCACCTCTCTTTTTACAAGGTAGCCGGTTGTAATCTCGTGGCGATTGCCTGTTATTATTACACTTTCCGCATTTACTATTGAAATCTCTTCGCCTGCAAGCAGCTTTTTGGCTGTGTAAGATGCCAGTCTTCCAAGCACCGCGCCCTTTCCATTTATTATCATACAATAAGCCTCGCTTTTTTCTCAAGCTCGCTCAGCGGCAGACACTTGCCGCCAGATGTGGTTATTTTTTTTCGCGCTTCCTTTGAAAATGAAAGTGCGTAAACCGTTACGGGCTTTTTTATCTCACCCGATCCAAGAACCCTTCCCGGCACCGCAACCGTATCGTTTTCCATCGCAATCTTTCCAATCTTTGTTACATTAACTGGGACTTTGCTTCTCTTGGATTTTGCAAGATGTCTAGCTATAACTAAGTAAAACTTTTCTTTCTTCTTTTTCATTTTGACAATCAACGCCCTTGTGTTAGGGTCCGTTGGTCCTGTTGGATGTGGCATAATTATTACTCCTATGATTCTTTGACTGACTTTCGTGTATTTTCCGACGGTGCTTTTTTTAATATTTTCTTTGACCGCAAGCCACTTTCTTTTTAAGAAAGGGGCTTATGCGAGGGAGGAGATTTGAACTCCCGTAGGCACTACTGCCACAGGATCTTAAGTTTAGCAGACGATTATTAGTCGTCTCCTGCCCCTTTGACCAGATTCCCAAGTCCTTTTCTGTAAAAGGGCTCTTGTTCTTTTCCGCAAGCGCTTTTCTTTAGAAAAGGGCTTCTTGGGTACCCTCGCCTGATCAAATATTTTCTTGCAAGGTTTAAATCTTAATTTTTTTCTTAACTGTAATTTCTTTTCCGCAAGCGCTTTTTTCGAAAAAGGGCTTATTTCACTGATTTTTTAATGTTGTCAGCCAGTGCCTGGGATCTTTCCTCGAGTACGTCTAGGCTCTTGTTAAGGATTTCCTTTACCGTCAGGCCTGATACTGATTCGATATTGAATACAAAGCTCGTATCGTCTGCCGAAACCGATACCCCTTCACTGGTCTCGACGCACCGCATACAGAGTACGCATTTGTCCTCCGCAACCACTTTCACCTTGCCGTCCTTTTTGTCAAAGACATGGGCAGGGCAGATGTCGGCTATCTTCGGGTCCGCTTTCTCGCTGTTAACTTTTACTATAGGAACATACTGGTAACCAACATTAGATGCCTGCCATTTTATATGATCAATGCCAAGGCCCAGCTGCGCCACTGCCTCAAATTTCAGTCTCTGATTTTCAAGCAGCTCAATAATTGGTATATCCTTGTCCGCAGGCAGTACGCTGTCGTCCGTGGATTTCATGTCTCCGGCCTTAACAATGCACGGGCCCTGCTTTTCAAGCACAAGAGTAACTTCGCATTTGCTGCAGCCCTTTCCGCCGCACTTGCACTCGTTCTTCAGGTTGTAAACCGCTGTGTCAAAGGTTAGCGGTATAAGTCCAATGCGGTGCGCCAAAAGCTCGTCAAACATGCCAGAAGTGTTCTCCTCGAAATCCACATATTCTACTGCCATTGTAGGCACCTCGTTCTTTGCCACGCGTCTGAGCGCATTCGCAAATGCGGGGTTCGCCTTTTCAAGCAGAAACCTCATTTTCATGTCCGACTTCTCTAGTATTTTTATGTTCATTATTATCATCTCCTAAACACGGCGCCCTCTTCTTCCACCTTTCTTTCTGCAGGTGTCATGCGGTACAGGTGTAACGTCCTCTATCTGACCTATGCGGAATCCCGCGCGGGCTAAAGCACGAATAGCAGGTTGCGCGCCCTGTCCGGGTATCCTTGCCTTTATTCCGCCAGGTGCGCGTATTCTTATGTGCAGGTTTGTAATGCCAGAAGCAGTAGCCTTTTCCGCAGCCTTTCGCGCCACCTTCATGGCGGTGAAAGGTTTTCCCTTGTTCATGTCTCTATCCGAAACCTGTCCGCCTGATGCGATCGCTATGGTTTCGGCACCGGTTATGTCGGTTATATGAACAATAGTATTATTAACCGATGAAAATATGTGCGCTATTCCCCATTTTTCTTTTGTCGTCATAATTATTCCTTCTTCGCCTCTTCCTTAATCATCTAGGATGAACAAAAGTTCATCCGGATCCCGTCTTCTCAGTAGAAGACGAGATCTTGCTAGCAATGTGCGGGTCAAGGGCTACTCTATCTTCATCGTTTTTTTCAACGATGTAGCTCGGCCAGAATATTTTCTTTTCGCTAACCGTTACATGACCATGCACAATCAGCTGTCTGGCATGCTTCATGCTGTTGGCAAGCCCTTTTTTGAAAATTATCGTTTGTAGCCTTCGGGAAAGTATATCATCAAGCCCTATCTGCAGCACATCGTCCAGCCGCTTGCAGGAAATGCCCAGCTTGTTTATCTTGTCGACAAGTGTCCTCTCTTCGCTCTCATTGTTCTTTGCCTGCAAAGCCCTCGCGCGTCTTCGAAAATCTCTGACTATGGCCTCGGCTCGCCATATCTCCTTCTTCCTGCGCAGTCCAAAGTTCTCCTTAACCTTTCTTTCAGACTCTATACGCGCCTTGTCGTAGGGCTTCTTTGGCCGTTCATATTTCTTTCTGAACCTTTTTGGTTGTCCCATAACTATCACTAAAGTGTTATTCTGCGCACGCCTGCGCCTTGTATTATTCCGTCAGCGCTTACTTTCCTTGCTCCGCCAGGACTGTGAATATAAACTGCTTCTATGGTTCCGTTCCTTGCCAAAGGAAGAGCTGCAGCAAAAATTTCTGTAGCAGAAGCTGCAGTATAATCAGCTATAATTCTGTCACTTTTGATTAAACGATATCTAAATTCCATAACTATCACTTATTGTTTCGGATATTTTCCCCTACCCAACTCGAATAATTCTATAAAAGACTTTTCGCCGGTTGGAACATAAAATGCACCGAATTGTGCAAGCGTCTTCGCGTAAGAAAGCACAGCTTCTCTACTAACCCTAACAGTGCCGACTATTCTGCCACGGTCAAGGAGTTGGAATTCTGTTTTTGTCTCGCCCATTTATTTCTTCTTCTCCTCTTTTGGTTTAGGTTTGGCTGCCTCTTGTATTTTCTTCTTGGAAACACCAACACTCTTTTGTGTTCTAAAGCTGCTCCTTGTGCGCTGGCCGCGTACTGGCTGGCCTAGCTCGTGCCTTATTCCCTTATAGGCGCGCAGCTTTCTGAGAAGGTTTATGTCATCTCTCTTCTTCAGCTGCAGGTCAGCCATCGTAATGTGCATATTTTCCCCGGTCTCTGGATCTTTTCTCCGGTTCTGCATCCATGCCGGCAGCTGGGGTTTTTTAATAAAGCCCTCAAGTGTCTTTACTTCTGTCTCATTGAGCTGGCCTACTTTTCTCCTGGGATCTATGCCAGTGGCAATGCATGTTGCCTTAGAAAACATAAAACTTACGCCCCTGATTTTTCGTAGCGCGCGTTCTACATTGAGAGAACCATCTATATCAGTAGTCAATATCCTGACTATTCTTCGGGTCTCTTTGATATCCTGGACCATTGTTTTCACTCTTATTCTTTCTTGTATTACACAAGCTGGTCATATATGCACAAAAAACGTTCGCTTTTTGACATATCATCGCAAGGTTCATCGGAGCAATTAGAAAGTACATTACCACCAAAGCGGCTATACTAAATCCCCTAGCCCTACTATCCTAATAGGTTGAAAGCCAAAGCATTTAAACTTTTTATTTGCCCGCATCCAATTAGCATACATGAAAGTCAGGGACATAATGACAAAAAAACCGATAACCGTACGACCTACCGACACGCTGGG